>NZ_CANNEZ010000001.1:765359-1090539 GCF_947503795.1 uncultured Jannaschia sp.
GTGAAAAAAGGGTCTGGAACTACGGACCCGCAACGAAGAAGGAAGCTCCATTTGGCTCGTATTGCAGGCGTAAACATCCCCACGGGGAAGAGGGTTCCGATCGCCCTCACCTATATCACGGGCATCGGCCCGGCGAAGGCGAAGGAAATCGTCGAGGCGACCGGCATCGACGGCACCCGCCGCGTCAATGAACTGTCGGATGCCGAAGTGCTGTCGATCCGCGAGTATATCGACGCCAATGTCACCGTCGAAGGCGACCTGCGCCGCGAGACGCAGATGAACGTCAAGCGCCTGATGGATCTCGGCTGCTACCGTGGCCTGCGCCACCGTCGCAACCTGCCGGTCCGTGGCCAGCGCACCCACACCAACGCACGCACGCGCAAGGGCCCCGCGAAGGCCATTGCCGGCAAGAAGAAGTGAGGGTCTGACAGATGGCTCGTGAAGCTCGCCGCGCCCCCAAGCGCAAGGAACGCAAGAACATCGCCGCCGGTGTGGCGCATGTGAACTCGTCGTTCAACAACACCAAGATCCTGATCTCCGACGTGCAGGGCAACGCCATTTCGTGGTCGTCCGCCGGCACGATGGGCTTCAAGGGATCGCGCAAGTCGACGCCCTACGCCGCCCAGATGGCCGCCGAGGACGCCGGCAAGAAGGCCCAGGAGCACGGCATGAAGACCCTCGAGGTCGAAGTGCAGGGCCCCGGTTCGGGTCGCGAAAGCGCCCTGCGCGCGCTGGCCGCCGTCGGGTTGCAGATCACCGCGATCCGCGACGTGACGCCCATCGCCCACAACGGATGCCGCGCGCCCAAGCGTCGCCGCGTCTGACCTCACGACAACCGACCCGGCAGGGGCTGCGTTCCGCGGCCCCTGCCACGCCGTTTTAACCTCGAGTGTCCGCTCAACCGCCCCGGAGCGCGACGAGAATGGAGGGATGGGCCACATGATCCACAAGAATTGGCAAGAGCTGATCAAGCCCGCGCAGCTTGACGTTCGTCCGGGGACCAACCCCGCCCGTCAGGCCACCGTCGTGGCCGAACCGCTCGAGCGGGGCTTCGGCCTGACGCTCGGCAACGCGCTGCGCCGCGTCTTGATGTCGTCGCTTCAGGGCGCCGCCATCACGTCGGTGCAGATCGACAACGTCCTGCACGAGTTCAGCTCGGTCTCGGGTGTCCGCGAGGACGTCACCGACATCATCCTGAACCTCAAGGGCGTCAGCCTGAAGATGGAAGTCGAGGGGCCCAAGCGCGTCTCGATCTCGGCCAAGGGCCCGATGGTCGTCACCGCCGGCGACATCTCGGAGTCGAACGGCATCGAGGTGCTCAACCGCGACCACGTGATCTGTCACCTGGACGACGGCGCCGACCTCTACATGGAACTGACCGTCAACACCGGTAAGGGCTATGTCTCGGCCGACAAGAACAAGCCCGAGGACGCGCCGATCGGCCTGATCCCGATCGACGCGATCTACTCGCCGGTCAAGAAGGTGTCGTATGAGGTCCAGCCGACCCGCGAAGGTCAGGTTCTCGACTACGACAAGCTGACGCTGAAGCTCGACACCGACGGCTCGCTGGCCCCTGACGACGCGGTCGCCTACGCGGCCCGCATCCTGCAGGACCAGCTTCAGGTCTTCGTCAATTTCGACGAGCCTGAGGCCGCCCGCGATTCCGGTGCCGACGACGATCTGGAGTTCAACCCGCTTCTTCTCAAGAAGGTCGACGAGCTGGAGCTGTCGGTCCGCTCGGCCAACTGCCTGAAGAACGACAACATCGTCTATATCGGCGACCTGATCCAGAAGACCGAAGCCGAGATGCTCCGCACCCCGAACTTCGGCCGCAAGTCGCTCAACGAGATCAAGGAAGTGCTCTCGGGCATGGGTCTGCATCTCGGGATGGATATCGTCGACTGGCCGCCGGAGAACATCGAGGACCTCGCCAAGAAGTTCGAAGACAACTTCTGAGGCCGAACGCAACGCCGGGCTGGGCGGGTCGCTGGACCCGCCTCCCGCACGACCCCGGGCAATGATGCCCCACCAAGGAGACGGTCCCAACGCAGGACCGTCGGACAAAGCATAAATCTGGAGATTTTCCCATGCGCCACGCCCGCGGATACCGCCGCCTCAATCGGACCCACGAACACCGCAAGTCGCTGTTCAAGAACATGTCGGCCTCGCTGATCGAGCACGAGCAGATCAAGACGACGCTGCCCAAGGCCAAGGAACTGCGCCCGATCGTCGAGAAGATGGTCACGCTGGCCAAGCGCGGCGACCTGCATGCCCGCCGCCTGCTGGCCTCGCGGCTGCATGATGACGCCGCCGTCGCCAAGCTGATGGACGTGCTCGGCCCGCGCTACGCCGACCGCCAGGGCGGCTATATCCGCGTCCTCAAGGCCGGGTTCCGCTATGGCGACATGGCCCCGATGGCGATCATCGAATTCGTCGAGCGCGACCAGGACGCCAAGGGCGCCGCCGACCGCGCCCGGCTCGAAGCCGAGGATGCGCTGGAGGACTGACCTCCCCCGACGGACACGAATTTCGAGGGCTCCGCCGGACATTCGGCGGGGCCCTTTTTTCATGTTTAACGGAACATCAACCACGTCTGTGACATTGCGTCAGTGTGGTCGGAAAACGCCCGACGGGCCGCCCGGCTTTTACACTCTGTTAACCATTGTGGCCACTTAAAGGCAGTGAGCGCAGCGTGCTTGTCCCGTCCAACTGGACCCTGAGATTATGACCGAGAGACGTCGCCTTATGGTGACCCTGATGCAGCGGCTGAGTACCGTGGCTCCGATGGGCTACGGGCTCGGCCTGCATATCCGGTTCGCGCAGCCGATGTACTACCGGAACACGTTCCCGCAGGCTTGGCAGGACGCCTATAATTCCAATTCATACCAGCTCCGCGATCCGCTGATCTTCTGGGGCATCGCCAATAGCGGCCGCACCCGTTGGAGCGAGATTTCCCTGCCCGATCCGTTCGGCATTCTCGAAAAGGCCAAGGCGCACGGCCTGACCTACGGGGCTACCACGTCCTGCGGCAAGGTCACGTCGCGGACGCTGGTCGGCGTGGCCCGCGACGACCGCGAGTTCACCGACGCCGAGATCGACGTCGTCGAGGAAATAACCGAGGCGCTTCACGAGACGGCGATGCCGGCCGACGACCTGACCCCTGCCATGATCGAGGCGCTTCGCCTCGCGGACGGCCAGCAGCCCATGGCCGACGCCGCCGCAGATATCGGAATATCTGAGGACGCATTGCACAAGCGTCTCTCGTCCGCCCGGAATAGACTGGGCGCAAGCACCACGGCTGAGGCACTAAGAATGGCGAGAGAATACAGGCTGATCTAGACCTCGGCCCAATCCTGCATCGCGAGTATCCCCGGTCCCCTGGTGTCAACGACAACCTGGCAGAGAAAGCTTTGACCCAAATGCAAGTAACGACGCTCTCCTTCGACAATTTGCACGCCCACGGCCCGCTCTTCACCGACCTGCTCCGGGCGCGTCATCGCACCTTCATCCAGCAGGCGCGCTGGGATCTGCCCGAGGCCGACGGCATGGAATTCGATCAATACGACACCCCTGCCAGCCGCTGGGTCGCCGTCCATGAATACGGTCGCATCCTCGCCGGGGTGCGCCTGACGCCGACGACCCATCGCTGCGGGATCTATTCCTACATGATCCGCGACGCGCAGCTGGGCCTTCTCGACACGATCCCGCGCGACCTGATGTGGGAGGATGCGCCCGTGGCCCAACATGTCTGGGAAGGCAGCCGGGTCTTCATCAGCAAGGAGGTGCCGTCCGAGATGCGACTGCGCGTCCAGATCCAGCTCATCGCCGAGATGGTCCGCACCGGGCGCGAACTGGGTGCGGCCGCGATCCTTGCCATCGTGCCGGTCGCCTCGCAGCGGCTTGCGCGGAAGCTCGGGCTCGAATGGACGCCCGTCGGGCCCGTCCGCGATATCGACGGTGTCGCGTGCGTGTGCGTCCAGTCGTCGATGGCGATGCGGATGCACTGACGGCGTCGGCGTGGGGATGGCTTTCCGGGCGGGGCCGGCGCGCTTATATCGGGGCCATGGCCGATCTTTTTGACACCGCCGCCGCCAGCCCCGCGGCCCCCGATACGCGCCCCGGTCCGCTGGCCGACCGGCTGCGGCCGGCGTCGCTGGACGAAGTGGTCGGCCAGGCGCATCTGCTGGGCGAGGCGGGCGCGCTGACCGCGATGCTCGGCGGCACGCTCCCGAGCCTGATCCTCTGGGGGCCGCCGGGCGTCGGCAAGACGACGATCGCGCGTCTGCTGGCCGACCGGACGGGCCTGCACTTCGTCCAGATCAGCGCCATCTTCACCGGCGTCGCGGACCTGCGGAAGGTGTTCGAGACCGCCCGGAACCGGCGCGCGAACGGGCAGGGGACGCTGCTCTTCGTCGACGAGATCCACCGCTTCAACAAGGCCCAGCAGGACGGCTTCCTGCCGTATATGGAGGACGGGACGATCACGCTCGTCGGGGCCACGACGGAGAACCCGTCCTTCGAGCTGAATGCCGCCGTCATGAGCCGGGCGCAGGTCCTGACGCTGACCCGGCTGACGCTCCGGGACATGGAGCTTCTGACCCAGCGGGCCGAGGCCGTGCTGGGCGCCAAGCTGCCGCTCGATGGTCCCGCGCGCGAGGCATTGCAGGAGATGGCCGATGGCGACGGGCGCGCGCTTCTGAACCTCGTCGAGCAGGTCCATGGTTGGGGGGCGACCGGCCGCGTCGACCGCGAGATGTTGGCCACGCGGCTCCAGAAGCGGGCGGCACAATACGACAAGTCGGGCGACAGCCACTACAACCTGATCTCGGCGCTGCACAAATCGGTGCGCGGGTCGGACCCGGACGCCGCGCTCTACTGGTTGGCGCGGATGCTGAAGGGCGGCGAGGACCCGCGCTTCCTTGCGCGGCGGGTGACGCGGATGGCGGTCGAGGATATCGGTCTCGCGGATCCGCAGGCGCAGGGGATCTGCCTGCAGGCCTGGGAGACCTACGAGCGTCTGGGCAGTCCCGAGGGCGAACTCGCGATCGCCAACGCGGTCGTCTACCTGGCACTCGCGCCGAAATCGAACGCGGGCTACGCCGCCTACAAGGCGGCGATGAAGGGCGCGGGCCAGACCGGCTCGGAGCCGCCGCCCAAGCACATCCTGAACGCGCCGACCAAGCTGATGAAGGACGAGGGCTACGGCTCGGGCTACGCCTACGACCACGATCAAGCAGACGGGTTCTCGGGTCAGAACTACTTCCCCGACGGCATGAAGCGGCCCGTCTATTACGTGCCGGTCGATCGCGGCTTCGAGCGCGAACTGGGCCGCCGTCTGGACTGGTTCGTCGAGCAGCGGGCGAAGAAGCGGGGCAAAGGTTGACACCGCCGCCGCTGCGCGGGAAAGCCGCGCGATGATCCCCGTCACGATCCAGGTCGCCTTGGGCGGCGCGCTCGGCGCTGCCGCCCGGTATATCGTCGGTGCGCAGCTGATGCGCCCCGGCTTTCCCGTGGCCGTGCTGGCGGTGAACGTCGTCGGCTCGTTCCTGATGGGCCTCCTGGTCGTGTGGCTGGGACGGCGGGGCCTGACGGAATGGCAGCCGTTCCTGCTGACGGGACTGCTGGGCGGCTTCACGACCTTCTCGGCGTTCAGCCTCGAGACGGTGACGCTGTTCGAGCGGGGTGAGGTCGCGCAGGCGGCGGGGTATGTCGCAGCGTCGGTCGGCCTGTCGGTCGGCGCGCTGGCGCTGGGGGTCTGGATGATGCGGGGACTGACATGAGCGGTGTGCAAAAGGTGGTCGTGGCCGCGGGCGAGGGCGATCAGCGCTTGGACCGCTGGCTGCGCCGCCGCTTCCCGCAGGTGACGCAGGGTGCGGTCGAGAAGATGTGCCGCAAGGGCGACCTGCGCGTCGATGGCGGCCGCGTGAAGGCGTCGACCCGCGTCGAGGAAGGGCAGGAGGTGCGCGTCCCGCCGCTGGCGCAGGGCAAGGCCCCGGCCGCACCGCGTCGCGAGAAGGTGGCCGAGGCCGATGCCGAGATGATCCGGTCCTGCGTGATCTATCGCGACGAGCATCTGCTGGCGCTGAACAAGCCGCCGGGGCTGGCCAGCCAGGGCGGCTCGGGGCAGGGCGACCGGCATATCGACGGGATGGGCGACGCGCTGCGCTTCGACGCGGATGAGCAGCCGCGTCTCGTTCACCGGCTGGATCGCGACACGAGCGGCATCCTCATCATGGCGCGCAACCGCATGACGGCCGCCGCGCTGTCGGATGCGTTCCGCGACCGCGAGACGCGCAAGATCTACTGGGCGGCCGTCGCGGGCGTGCCGCATCCCCGGATGGGGACGGTGCGCTACGGCCTGGTGAAGGCCGGGGGCGCCGGGTCCGAGAAGATGCGCGCGATCCATCCGGACGAGGTCGGCGAGGTGAAGGGCGCCAAGAACGCAACGACCGATTACGCGGTGCTCGAGGCGCTGGGCGGCCGCGCGGCGTGGTGCGCGCTGGTCCCGGTGACGGGGCGGACGCACCAGCTTCGGGCGCATATGGCCGAGCTGGGCCACCCGATCGTGGGTGACGGCAAGTATGGCGGCTCGGGGCAAGAGAACCTGGGCGACGGCTGGGGCGCGCAACTCGGCGGCGAGATCAGCCGCAAGCTGCATCTCCACGCGCGGTCGCTGCAACTGACGCATCCGATCACCGGCGCGCGGCTGCACCTGACAGCGCCCTTGTCCGATCACATGGTGCAGACCTGGAACATGCTGGGCTGGGATGCGGCCGACGTGCCCGTCGATCCCTTCCTGGACGAGGACTGACGGAGCGGCGCGATGAGCGAGTGGAAGGCCAAGCGGTTCTGGACCGATGCCGCGGTCGAGCGGGTCGAGGGCGGGCACGCGGTCCGGCTGGACGGCCGGCCGGTGATGTCGCCCGGCAAGCGCGAACTGGTGATGCCATCGCCCATGCTTGCCGCCGGTGTCGCATCCGAATGGGCGGCGCAGGGCGAGGTTATCGCCCCCCTGTCGATGCCGCTGACGCGGGCGGTGAACACGACCGTGGACAAAGTCGTCCCGCAGGCCGGGGCCGTCGCCGCGCATCTGGGCGAATACGGCGAGAGCGATCTTCTGTGCTACCGCGCGGCGGGGCCAGACGGGCTGGTGGCGCGGCAGGTGGCGGCGTGGGATCCGATGCTGGACTGGGCCGACGAGGTGCTGGGCGCGCGGCTGGCGGTCACGCAGGGCGTGATCCCGGTCCCGCAGCCGGCCAATGCGGTCGAGGCGCTGCATGCGGCGGTGGGCGCGGCCACGCCCTGGGAGCTGACCGCGCTGAGCGAGTTCGTCACGCTGTCGGGAAGCCTCGTGCTGGGGCTTGCGGCACTGGCGGGGCGCGACGCGGACGATCTCTGGAGCCGGTCTCGCATCGACGAGGACTGGCAGGCCGAGCAATGGGGCGTCGACGACGAGGCCGCGGCGCTTGCCGCCTCCAAGCGCGACGCCTTCCTGCAGGCGCGCCGCTATCTGGACCTGCTCGCGGCGACCTGACGTGGCGCGGCAGATGGCACCCCGTTTCGCCCGCTGCCCAACGAGGCGCCGTTTCGGGCGATGAATGCCCGATTCAAGGGGAAATACCGCGCTCTGCGACCATTGGCCTGCCTCATTTCTCGGCAACCTCCCTTGACCTTCGCAGCCCCTTCTGGCCTCTTCACGCGCAGTGAGGGGGATGAACATCCTCACGTAAATTCAGCCGGCCTTTCTCACGGGCCGGTGCCGCTCCGCGCGATGTCGCGGCAGCGGTCCATCAGGAAGAGGTTTGAACCTATGAAGAAATCCGTATTTCTCGGCACCGTGGCCCTTGCCGGCCTGGCGTCCGTGGCCGCTTCGGCTGCGACGCTGGACGACGTCAAGGCCCGTGGCACGCTGAATTGCGGCGTCACCACCGGCGTTCCGGGCTTTGCCGAGCCCGATTCCGACGGCGTGTGGCAGGGCTTCGACGTGGCCGTGTGCCGCGCGGTCGCCGCTGCTGTCCTCGGGGACGCGGACGCCGTGACCTTCGTGCCGACCACCGGCAAGACGCGCTTCACGGCGCTGGCCTCCGGCGAGATCGACATGCTGGCCCGGAACACGACCTGGACCTTCTCGCGCGACACGGACCTCAAGTTCGATTTCGTCGGCGTGAACTACTATGACGGTCAGGGCTTCATGGTCCCCGCCGATCTCGGCGTGTCGTCTGCCACCGAACTCGACGGCGCCACGGTCTGCATCCAGACCGGCACCACGACCGAGCTGAACCTCGCGGACTTCTTCCGCGTGAACGGCATGTCCTACGAGCCCGTGCCGATCGAGACCGGCGCCGAGGCCGTGCAGCAGTTCCTGGCCGGTGCCTGCGACGTCTACACCACCGACCGTTCGGCCCTGGCCGCGCAGCGTGCGGGCTTCGAGACGCCCGACGACAGCGTGATCCTGCCCGAGGTGGTCTCCAAGGAGCCGCTCGGTCCCCTCGTGCGCCACGGCGACAGCGAGTGGGCGGACATCGTCCGCTGGACGCTCAACGCGCTGATCTCGGCCGAAGAGCTGGGCGTGACCCAAGGCAATGTCGAGGACATGGCCGCTGCACCGGGCGACAACCCGGAGATCAACCGTCTCCTGGGCACCGAGGGTGAACTGGGCGCCATGATCGGCCTCGACCCCGCATGGGCCAAGAACGCCATCGCGGCCGTCGGCAACTACGGCGAGGTGTTCGACACGAATATCGGCGAGTCCACGGCCATCGGCCTGGCCCGCGGCCTGAACGCCCAATACACCGAAGGCGGGCTGATCTACTCGCCGCCCTTCCGGTAAGACATCGACCTGAAAGGGCGCGGCGCAGGTCGCGCCCTTTCTTCTTCCACAGACGACTAGAAACCCGCGGGTGCGGGAAACGGGGCGACATATGACCCCGACGGGCCGCAGGGGTCCAAGTGCCCGCCGGGACACGGGGAAAGCCAATGACGACGATAACCGATCCGCCGAAGGCGGAAGGATTCCGTTTCGGGCAGCTGATCAACGACACGCGGTACCGGAGCTACACGTTCCAGTTTATCGCCCTGGTCCTGCTGTTCGTGTTCTTCGGTTGGATGATCCGCAACGCGATCAACAATCCCGTTCTGCAGCAGGTCGGCATCAGCTTCGACTTCCTCCAGGCCCCGGCCGGATACGACATCAACCAGCAGCCGATCGAGTACACGTCGCAATCGACGCATCTGCGCGCCACCATCGTCGGCGCGATCAACACGATCATCGTGGCGCTCCTGGCCTGCGTGACCGCGACGATCTTCGGCGTGATCGCGGGCGTGCTGCGCCTGTCGAACAACTGGATCATCTCCAAGCTGATGGCCGTCTATGTCGAGATGTTCCGCAACATCCCGGTTCTGATCTGGATCATCATCATCTTCACCGTCGCGGCGAACACCTTCCCCGCGATCTCCGATTTCCGGCTGCCGCGCGACGGCTCCGACCCCGAGCGGTCGCTGCTCTTCGGGATGTTCGCGGCGACCAACCAGGGCGTCTTCATTCCGCGCCTGACCTTCAGCGGTCAGGGCTGGCTGATCGCGGCGATCGTCGCGGCGTCGATCCTCGGCGTGTTCGGATGGCGCAGCTACGCGCGCAAGCAACTCTATGATCATGGCCGCGAAGTTCCGACGTTCCTGCCGTCGCTCGCCATCCTGATCTTGCCTGTCGTGCTTGCGCAGCTTGTGCTGGGCTTCCCCGTCGGCCTGGAGAATCCCGAGATGGGCCGCTTCCGCTTCGAGGGCGGCTTCCTGCTGCGACCGTCGCTGATCGCGCTGTGGTTCGCGCTGTCGATCTATACGGGCGCCTTCATCGCCGAGAACGTCCGCGCGGGCATCCTCGCGGTGTCCAAGGGCCAGACCGAGGCGGCCGCCGCGCTGGGCCTGCGTCCCGGCCGGATCATGTCACTGGTGGTTCTGCCGCAGGCGCTGCGGGTCATCATCCCGCCGCTGATCTCGCAATATCTCAACATCACCAAGAACACGTCGCTCGCCATCGCGGTGGGGTACATGGACCTGACGGGGACGCTGGGGGGCATCACGCTGAACCAGACGGGCCGGGCGCTGGAATGCATCCTGCTCCTGATGGCGTTCTACCTGACGTTCAGCCTCGCCATCTCGGCGATCATGAACGTGTACAACAATTCCGTGGCCCTGAAGGAGCGCTGAGATGTCCGACGCACACGCACATTCCGTCGCCTTCGTCCGCGAGAGCGAGATCCCACCGGCACCGCCGCCGGTGGCCGAGACCGGGGTCGTCAAGTGGGTTCGCGAGAACCTCTTCTCGGGCTGGTTCAACACGATCATGACCATCCTCGGCGTCCTGGTCGTCTGGTACCTTCTGTCGGGACTGGTCCCGTGGATCGTGAACGGCACCTGGACCGGCGAGGACATCCGCGATTGCCGCGAGCAGTTGCAGGGCAGCGGCGGGGGCTGCTTCGCGGTCCTCACCGAGCGCTGGCCGCAGCTTCTGTTCGGGTTCCAGTATCCCGATTACCTGCGCTGGCGGCCGTCTCTGGCCTTCGCACTCCTGTTCCTCGCGGTGCCGCCGG
The DNA here is from genome assembly GCF_947503795.1 of uncultured Jannaschia sp. NCBI lineage: Bacteria > Pseudomonadati > Pseudomonadota > Alphaproteobacteria > Rhodobacterales > Roseobacteraceae > Jannaschia > uncultured Jannaschia sp. The sequence continues at coordinate 775,949 of NZ_CANNEZ010000001.1, forward strand.
TCCTGTTCTTCAAGCTGCCGCGCTGGACGCTGATCGCGACCGCCATCTACCCGTTCCTCGCCTACTGGCTGATCTGGGGCGGCACGGCGCTGTCGCCGATCTTCGTCGCTCTGGGCATCGCGCTGGGCTACATGATCTTCACCCGCGTCGAGCGTCAGGGCTTCGTGCTCGGGCTCCTGGCCGGGGTGGCGACCTTCCTCCTGACGCTCTGGGTCGGGGGCTTCGTCATCGACGCCGGACGCGACTTCCTGGCGATCGAGGCCGTGCCGTCGCGCCAGATGGGTGGGTTCATGCTCAACATGATCCTCGGCGTCGTTTGCGTGTCGCTGTCGCTGCCGATCGGGATCGTGCTGGCGCTGGGGCGGCAATCGCGCCTGCCCATCGTCAAGGGCTTCTGCGTCATCTTCATCGAGTTCATCCGCGGCGTGCCGCTGATCACGCTGCTCTTCGTGGCGAACGTGGTGCTGGCCTACTTCCTGCCGCCGAACTCGAACTTCGACCTGATCGTACGGGTGATCATCATGATCACGGCCTTCTCCTCGGCCTATATCGCCGAGGTGATCCGGGGCGGTCTCGCCGCCCTGCCGAAGGGGCAGTACGAGGCGGCGGATTCGCTCGGGCTCGACTATCCGCAGGCGATGCGGCTGATCATCCTGCCGCAGGCGCTTAAGATCTCGATCCCCGGCATCGTGAATGTCGCGGTCGGTCTCTTCAAGGACACGACGCTGGTCTCGGTCATCTCGATGTTCGACCTGGTCGGCATGATCCGGGGCCCGATCCTCAGCTCGACCGACTGGACGGGCGTCTATTGGGAGCTCTGGGCCGCGGCCTGCGTGCTGTTCTTCGTCGTCTGCTACGGCATCTCGCAATACTCGCAATGGCTCGAACGCCAGCTGCGCACCGATCATCGATAGGAGGCCGACATGGCTGCATTGGACACCAACCCGCAGGGCATGACCGTCTCCGACGAGGTGGCGATCGATATCCAGAACATGAACAAGTGGTACGGCTCGTTCCACGTGCTGCGCGACATCGACCTGACGGTGCAACGGGGCGAGCGGATCGTCATCTGCGGACCTTCGGGGTCGGGCAAGTCGACGCTGATCCGTTGCATCAACGCGCTCGAGGAGCATCAACAGGGGTCGATCGTGGTCGACGGCACGCCGCTCTCGTCGGATCTCAAGAATATCGACAAGATCCGGTCCGAGGTCGGAATGTGCTTTCAGCACTTCAACCTGTTCCCGCATCTGACGATCATGGAGAACTGCACGCTGGCGCCGATCTGGGTTCGCAAGATCCCCAAGCGCGAGGCCGAAGAGACGGCGATGCACTTCCTCGAGAAGGTCAAGATCCCCGAGCAGGCCGACAAGTATCCCGGCCAGCTTTCGGGGGGCCAGCAGCAGCGGGTCGCCATCGCGCGCTCGCTCTGCATGCGGCCGCGCATCATGCTCTTCGACGAGCCGACTTCGGCGCTCGATCCCGAGATGATCAAGGAGGTGCTGGACACCATGATCCAACTCGCCGAGGAGGGGATGACCATGCTCTGCGTGACCCACGAGATGGGCTTCGCCCGTCAGGTCGCCAACCGCGTCATCTTCATGGATGCAGGCCAGATCGTCGAACAGAACGAGCCGGAGGCCTTCTTCAACCACCCGCAGAACGAGCGCACCAAGCTCTTCCTGAGCCAGATCCTCGGGCACTGAGCCCTACGCCGCCGGGACGCCCCGGCGCCGACCAGACCGCGCGGGCGCTTCGGGACACCGGGGCGCCCGCTGCCGTTCGGGGGTCGGAGAGCTGGCTTGCGGGAGGGGCTTCGGGCGCGGGTGATGCGCTGGGCCCGCCGGGGTGCCGAACGACGCGAAGCGCCCGTCCGCGCGCGTCAGGTCCGGCCGACGCCCATCAGCGCGGCGGCCCGCTCCTCGCGCGTCAGAACCTTCGGGGTCACGGTCGGCGTGGTGCCATCGGCCTCGAAGAACGGGCTGTCCTTCCAGTGGCCATTCAGGTTCTTGGCGGCCATCCGCACGAGCATCTTGCCGACCATCTTCGGCATCCCCTTGTGCGTCGCCTTGCCGTCCGGGGCGGGGATGAAGGCCTCGGCCACGACGGGGCCCGCCTCGGTCGCATCATCCAGCCGGTCGGCATTCACGCCGACATGCACGAAGCGCGCCTTGGTCGGCGTGAAGAACAGCGGCGTGTCGCAGCAGGTCGCGTACCAGCGGAGCGCGCCCTTGGGCGACAGGCGCATGATGCGAAGGTTCTCGCCGCCCTGGGTGATGCGGATGCGGTCCTGCGCCGTCTGCAGGATCTCGACCTTCTCGGGATCGGCGAGGCCCAGATGGGTGTAGGCGGACCGGCAATCCGCGCAGTGGCACGCGATATGGGTGTAGTCGGCAGGCGAGACCTCGGCCACAACGCCCCGGAGTTCGCCGCAGCGACAGGCGAAGCCGAGATCGGGCATCAGACCGCGACGTTGGGCGAGGGCGGCGGGACGTCGGCGGTCTCGACCGCGCGCAGCTTCGGCTTGCGGCGCTTGGGCGCGGCCTTGCCGGAATTGGCGTCGATGAAGTCGAGCACGAGGGGCCGGATGTTCCGCCGCCACGAGCCGCCCGCGAAGATGCCGTAATGCCCGGCCTCGGGCTCCAGATAGCTGGCCTTCTTGTCGTCGGGCAGGCCGGTCAGCAGATCGAGCGCCGCGACGCATTGGCCGGGGGCCGAGATGTCGTCCTTGCCACCCTCGACCGTCTTGACGGCGACGCGGGTGATCTTGCCGATATCGACCTGGTGGCCGTCGACGGTGAAGCGGTTCTGCGCGATCTCGAGTCCCTTGAAGATGCGCTCGACCGTCGAGAGGTAGAACTCGGCGGTCATGTCCATCACGGCGAGGTATTCGTCGTAGAACTTGTTGTGCCGGTCGTGATCGCTGGCCGTGCCTTCGGCAACGTTCATCACCTGGTCGGCGAAGGCCTTGGAATGGGTCTCGGCGTTCATCGACATGAAGGACGCGAGTTGCAGCAGGCCCGGATAGACCATCCGCCCGACGCCCGGATATTTGAAGCCGACCCGCTGGACCATCGACTGCTCGAGCTGGCCCATCGTGACGCGGCGGCCGAAATCGGTGACGTCGGTGGCGGCGGCATCGGGGTCGATGGGACCACCGATCAGCGTGAGGGTCGAGGGCTGGGCGTCGGGGTCCTGCTCGGCCAAGAGGGCCGTCGCGGCCAAGGTCAGGGGGGCGGGCTGGCAGACGGCGATGACGTTGATGTCGGGGCCGAGCGCCTTCATGAAATCGACGAGGTAGAGGGTGTAATCCTCGACGTCGAACTTGCCGGCGCTGACGGGGATGTCGCGGGCGTTGTGCCAGTCGGTGATGTAGACATCCGCGTCAGGCAGGAGCGAGACCACCGTGCTGCGCAGGAGCGTGGCGTAATGGCCCGACATCGGTGCGACGAGCATGATGCGGCGGGCCATCGGCGCGCGACCCTGCACGTTGAAGCGGATCAGGTCTCCGAAGGGACGCGAGACCTCGGTCTCGACGGCGACGATGTGGTCGCGCCCGTCTTCGCCGGTCAGGGGCGGGATGTTCCAGTCGGGTTTGACGATCATGCGCTCGAAGCTGCGCTCGGTGACCTCGCCCCAGGCGGCCATCCACTGGAAGGCGGGGTTCGGGATCAGCGCGAAGGCCGGATAGCTGGCCATCGTGCGAGCCGTGGCCCCCAGCCATGCGTTCGTGTTTCGGGCGGCTTCCATCATGTCGTAGGCGGCCATGAAGCGCATGGGGTATTCCCTCGAAGAACGGCGCGGCATGGATTTGGACCCTGCCGCATTGGGTCCGCAGACCCAACGTGCTAGGTCTTGCGGTGTTAGCATGTGCAGCATGAACGCGGAAGGCAAGCGATGACGAGCGAAGATGGTGCGAATGCAACGAAGCGTGACGAAACGGACGGGGGCGCGCTGGAGCGCATGAACGCCAATCTCGCGCGCATGGACGAGCTGACCAAGCGGCTGGTCGGTGCGTTGTCGCAGCGGCAATCCTCGGACCAGGGATTGCAGGGGCCGGGACCGGAGCTCTACGCCAAGGCGATGGCGGCCTACTGGGCCGAGCTGGCCAATAATCCCGGCAAGCTGATCGAACGGCAGGTCGGCTATTGGGGGCAGGCGCTGCGCCACGCGATGGAGGCGCAGGGCGCGCTGGCCCAGGGCAAGCCCGCCCCGGCGCCGGACGACCTGCCGAAGGACCGCCGCTTCGCCAACCCGCTCTGGGACGAACATCCCTACTACAACTTCCTCAAGCAGCAGTACCAGATTAGCGCCTCGGCCATCCGTGACACGGTATCGGAGCTGGGGGGGCTGGACGCGGCCGACAAGCGGCGGGTCGAGTTCTTCAGCCAGCAGATCGTCGATCTCTTCGCGCCGACCAACTTCCTCGCGACCAACCCCGAGGCGATGCAGCGCGCCGTCGAGACCGAGGGCGAAAGCCTCGTGAAGGGGCTGGAAAACCTCGTACGGGACATCGAGGCCAATCACGGCGACTGGCTGGTGACCCTGTCTGACCCGGACGCGTTCCAGGTCGGCGGAAACATCGCGGCTACCGAAGGGTCGGTCGTGTTCCGCAACCGGATGTTCGAGCTGATCCAGTATGCGCCGACGACGAAGCAGGTCCATGCGCGGCCGATCGTTCTGTTTCCGCCCTGGATCAACAAGTTCTACGTCCTCGACCTGAAACCGCAGAACAGCCTCATCAAATGGATCGTGGACCAGGGCTACACGCTCTTCGTGGTGAGCTGGGTGAACCCCGATGCGAGCTATGCGGATGTGGGCCTCGAGGACTACGTGACGGACGGCTACCTGACCGCGATCGACGTCGCCCGCGAGATCACGAAGCAGGACCAGGTCAACGCGATCGGTTACTGCATCGCCGGGACCACGCTGGCCGCGACGCTGGCGCTGATGGCGCGGCGGGGCGATACCTCGGTGGCGTCCGCGACCTTCTTCACGACGCTCGCGGATTTCAGCGATCCGGGCGAGATGGGCGTGTTCCTCGACGACGATTTCGTCGACGGGATCGAACGCGAGAGCAAGCAGAAGGGCTATCTCGACAAGTTCTTCATGGGGCGGACGTTCAGCTACCTGCGGTCCAACGATCTCGTCTACGGACCCGCGATCAAGTCCTACATGCTGGGTGAGGCGCCGCCCGCCTTCGACCTGCTCTACTGGAACGGCGACGGCACCAACCTGCCCGGCCCGATGGTCACCGAATACCTCCGCAAGCTCTGCCTCGCCAACGAACTGGCGACGACGGGCTTCTCGCTTCTGGGCGAGGACGGGCTGACGCTCGGGGACGTGACGGTGCCGCTGGCCGCGATTGCCTGCGAGACGGACCACATCGCCCAGTGGAAGGGCGCGTGGCACACGGTCGACAAGATGGGCTCGGACGACAAGACGTTCATCCTCTCCGAGAGCGGGCATATCGCAGGCATCGTGAACCCGCCCTCGAAGAAGAAATACGGCCACTACATCAACGACGAGGGGCTGGAGGCCGAGACGCCCGAGGACTGGCTCGAGAAGGCCGTCTACCACGAAGGCTCCTGGTGGCCGCGCTGGGAGGAATGGGTGCGGCCGCGTTCGGGCAAGAAGGTCGCGGCGCGCAAGCCCGGCGGACCGAACCACCCTGTGATCGAGGCCGCGCCGGGCCAATACGTGAAGTCAAAGGACCGCGCGGCCTGAGGGCTGGCGCGGGCCGAGTCGCGTGGCGAGATGTTCGTTTGGCGGATGTTTTTCGGTCGGGCGATCGGTAGGATGCATTGGCGTTGGGCGGTCAGCCGGACTCGAAACCTAAGAAAAATCTATTAAAGACAACGCTTTATAAGCGTTCAGCTCGCGAGGCAGGCGTCTGGGCGGCGTCCGGTAAAGACGTCCGAAATTTTATGCTGCAGTGCAGCAATCCACCCTTGCAATGCCGCGATGCAGCATGTATATCCTTTCGCAGACGCAGCATGGACCGGTTCGAAGATCGGTCGCTGGCGCCAGAGACACGCGAGGAGAACCACATGATGACCAAGACGCAAGATTTCACCAAGTACATGTCCGACATGATGGGCATGATGCCGGTTGACACCGGTGCGATGACCGAAGCCTTCAAGACGCAGGCCGCCTTCGCCGAGAAGATGTCCGCCGTGGCCCTGAACGCCGCCGAGCAGTCGGCCGAGATCAGCCACAAGTGGACCCGCGAGACCCTGAACAAGATGGCGCCCGTCGCCACCGTCAAGGACGAGCCGGCCGACTACGCCAAGTCCTTCACCGATTTCGCTTCGGCCTCCGCCGAAGTGGCTGCCGAGAACATGGCCGCCTTCGCCGAGATCGCCAAGAAGGTCCAGATGGACACCGTCGAGCTGATGATGGCCGCCGGCAAGGAAGCCCAGGAAGACGCCACCGTGGCCGTCAAGAAGGCGACCGCGCAGGCCACCTCGGCCACGAAGAAGGCCGCGTCCAAGTAAGGACGTCGCCGGTCGAACGACCGTGAGGGGCGGGTCCGCGAGGGCCCGCCCTTTCTGCGTCCGCATCATGGAGCCCTCCGCCTTACGAAGCGGCAAGGTCCGGGTCGGACCTTTTCGTTTGCGCTGCGCTGCGGAACCGCTACGCTGCACTGCACCCAACGGAGGTCGAGCGATGTCGGATGACACGAAGCCGCTGCTCATCAAGCGCTACGCGAGCCGACGGCTCTACAACACCGAGACCAGCGACTACGTCACGCTCGAGGACATCGCGGGCTTCATCCGCGCGGGGCGCGAGGTGCAGATCGTGGACCTCAAGTCGGGCGACGACCTGACGCGATCCTACCTCCTCCAGATCATTGCCGAGCACGAGTCCAAGGGCGACAGCGTGCTGCCGCTGGGCGTGCTGACCGACCTCGTCCGCTCCTATACCGGGGCGGCGCAATCGGTGGTGCCCGACTTCCTCGCCTCCAGCTTCGAGATGCTGCGCTCGGGCCAGTCGAAGATGCTCGAGAACATGACGGCGATAAATCCGATCGCGCAGATGCCTGGCTTCAAGGCCATGCAGGAGCAGCAGAAGGCGTTCTTCAAGGCGATGACCGGCGGTTGGACCGCCCCGGTCGAGGGCGGCGCAGCACCCGGCGAGCTGCCCGCCGAGGGCAGCGACGCGGCACCGCAATCGAAGGAAGAGCTCGACGCGATCCGCAAGCAGCTGGCCGAGATGCAGGCGATGCTGTCGAAGATGAACAAGTAGGCCGGGACGCGGCGGCCTACTGCGCGGGGACGTAGCGCTCCATCACGATGCGCACGGGGCCGCTCTGGCCGTCGCCGACCATCCGCAGCGCGAGAAGGTACTCGCCGGGAAAGAGCTTGGTGACGAGCTGCGCGTCGAGCCCGTTCGGCCCGTCATCGTTGCGCCCCATGTCGCGGCCCGCCCGGTCGAAGAGGCTGACCGCCGGGTCGAGCCCGTTGCCCAGTGCCTCGATCAGCACCAGCCCGCCCTGCGCCACATTCAGGCTGAACCAGACGGCCTCCGTGGTCGCCTGCGCCTCGGTCACGAGTACGGTCTCCAAGATACCGATCTCGCGGATCGGCGTGTCGTCCGAGGGGCCGGGGGCCATGTTGCCCGCCGCGATCTCGCGCCGCCGCTCGGCATCGGGATCGAAGGACAGGATCTCGACGAACACGTCGTTTTCCGAGCCGTTCAGGTCCTCCACCTCGAGGCAGTATTCGCCCGGCGGCAGCGGGTCCGTCATGTCGATCCGGCTGTTGAGCCCATCGGCATCGTCGTTCTCGGCCAGAAGCCGGCCCGTCCCGTCGCGCAGCCGCAGCACCGGATCGCCCGTCTCGCTCACCCCGGTCAGCGTCAGCGAGAGCGGCTCGGCCAGCGACAGCGCCCAGGCCGGGGTCACGCCCGTCGGCCCGCCCGCCGACAGCCCGTCGGCGAGATCGGCGGCGGTGATCCTTTCGGCCAGTACGGCGATGTCGGGCGCACCGCAGCCGCCCGACGCCTCGCCCTGATAGGCCGGGGTCGTCTCGGCCGGAGCGGTCATGGCCGCCTGGTCGGCGCGTCCGACCCGGAGATCGACCTCGGTCACGCCGGATTCGTAGCTCCGGGCGGCGAGGCAATAGGACCCCGGCTCCAGCGACATCTCGGCCCGCGCGGCGAAGTCGCCGCCGCCGTCGTCATCCTCGCCGACCTGCGTCCCGGCGGCGTCGAACACGGTCACGTACGGATCACCTTCGGGGCGGGCGGCGACCTCGACCCGGATCTCCGCGGGAGCCGACAGGGTGAACATGCGCACGAGATGGCCCGCGATGGGAACCGCGCCGCTGCCATCGAAGGGCGCGTCGGCGGTGGCGATGTCGGAGCCGTCTGCGGTGCCGCCGAGCCATTCCCCCACGAGGCTGATCCCGCCGCAGATCGGCGCCTCCTGCGCCTGCGCGGGCAGGGCGGCGGCAAGGAGAAGGGCGGCGGCGAGGCGGGGCATCAGGTGTCTCCGGCGGTGATTGGGGCTGTGGGCCGAGCCTAGGCCCGGGCCGGGGTGCGGTCCAGTGGGCCGAGGCGCGTCGACCGGGACCGGACCGGTGGGGCATGATGTGTTGGCCTTGTCGGCGATCGTCAGGGTCATGGCCGGGGGGCGCGAACCTAGGCAGGCGCCCGCCGCTAGAAGAACGCGATCCGGCAATCGGTCAGGGGATAGGTGCGACCGTCATCAACAGTGAAGCGGCGGCCCGCGATCTTCGCAAGCGACCAGCCATGGTGTCGCGCCCCGGCGGCGATATCCTTCCGCCAACCGTCGACATCTAGATTGGTCACGAGACAGTGATAGACGACGCCGTCCGGTGTCTCGACCGAGCAGCCATGCTCCGACGCCCCGCCCTCGCGCGCATGGATCGGATCGCTTGTCGTCGTCAGCTTGGTGAACGCGTCGCGGGGCGTCTCGCCGGGCGGGACTTCGAAGAAGATGTACTCATTGCGTGGCGTGTCCGTCATGCGACGGAGGCGCGGATCGAGCGGCGCTCGACCGGTCAGGCCCCGCAGCCATTCCAAGAGCCCGTTCACGGCGCATTCCCGCGCCGCGCGGCGGCGTACGATCCGACGGTCGGATCGGAACGGCGGCGTGTGGGGGACGGGTCGAGGATCATCGTCATCCGTCGCACGTGTGGTTCACATGAAAAGGGGCGACCCGCAGGCCGCCCCCGTCCGATATCGCGAGCGTCGCGGTTCACTCCAGCGCGGCGTCGGTGATCACGCTGGTCCACGCGCCCTCGGGCTGGGCGGTGATGACCGGGTCGGAGCCGCCGGCCAGCAAGGTGTCGACGGTGCGCTGAAAATCGGCCTCGTCGAGCGCGCCGTTCGAGCCGGCGGTGAGCTTGGCGATCTCGCCCATCATGCGAAGCTGGTGGGCTTCGGACTGGGCGCCCGTCTCGTCGTTGTCGAGCACGATGCCCGCGGCCTCCTCGGGGTTCTCCTCGGCGTATTTCCAGCCCTTCATCGAGGCGCGCACGAACTTGGTCATCTTCTCGACGAAGGCCGGGTCCTCGAGGTTCTCTTCCAGCACGTAGATGCCGTCCTCGAGGGTCGCGACGCCCATGTCCTCGTATTTGAAGGTCACGAGCTCGTCTTCGGAGATGCCGGCATCGAGGACCTGGCCGTATTCGTTGTAGGTCATGGTCGAGATGCAGTCGGCTTGACGCTGGAGCAGGGGATCGACGTTGAAGCCCTGCTTGAGGACGGTGACGCCGTCATCGCCGCCCTCGGTCGGGATGCCTTCCTGCGACATCCAGCTGAGGAACGGGAACTCGTTGCCGAAGAACCAGACGCCGATGGTCTTGCCGCGGAAGTCCTGAGGGCCTTCGATGCCCGTGTCCTTCCAGCAGGTCAGCATCAGGCCGCTCGTCTTGAAGGGCTGGGCAATGTTGACGACCGGCAGACCCTTTTCGCGTGCCGAAAGCGCCGAGGGCATCCAGTTGAGCATGGCGTCCGCGCCGCCGCCGGCGAGGACCTGCGGCGGGGCGATGTCGGGGCCACCCGGAAGGATCGTGACGTCGAGCCCTTCCTCTTCGTAGAAGCCCTTGTCGAGTGCCACGTAGTAGCCCGCGAACTGGGCCTGCGTGACCCATTGCAGCTGCAGCGTGACCGTGTTGTCGGCATGGGCGTCGGCGAAGGCCGCGCCGGTGGCCGCGCATACGATGGCGGCCGAAGCGATGAGATGTTTCAAGTCGTCGTCTCCCTGTTATCAGGCGGGGGTGTCCCGCCCGGCCCGCCTTTAGCGACGGGATCTCTGCGAAGGATGCCAGAAGGTCATCCGTTTTTCCAACATGGCGATGAGGCCGTAGCTGAGGCTTCCGACCAGCGCCGCGACGGTGATGGAGGCCCAGACCATCGGAAGGTTCAAGCGACCGACCTCGGTCGAGATGCGGAAGCCCATGCCGACGGTCGGACTGCCGAAGAATTCCGCGACGATGGCGCCGATCAGGGCGAGGGTGGTCGCGATCTTGAGGCCGTTGAAGATGAAGGGCAGGGCCGATTGCAGGCGCAGGTGGCGCAGCGTCTGGCCCGGCGTCGCACCATAGGTGCGCATCAGGTCGCGCTGCATGGCCGAGTTGTCCGAGAGGCCCGCGACCGTGTTCACGAGGACAGGGAAGAACACCATCACCACGACGACCGCCGCCTTCGATTCCCAGCCGAAGCCGAACCACATCACGAGGATCGGCGCGGTTCCGACGATGGGAAGCGCGGCGACGAAGTTGCCCACCGGCAGGAGGCCGCGGCGCAGCAGGTCCGAGCGCGCCACGAGAAGCGCCGCGCCGATGGCCGCGCCGCAACCGATCAGCCAGCCGGTCAGCGCGCCCTTGAGGACGGTCTGCACGAAATCGGCCCAGAGGATCGGCAGGTTCGCGGCGATGGCACCCGCGATGAGGCTGGGCGCGGGCAGGATGACCGTCGGCACGTCGAAGAGGCGGACCGTCGCCTCCCAGAGGACGAGAAGCGTGACGCCGAAGAGGACGGGCGCCACGAGGTCGGCCGCGCGGCCGCCATGGCGCACGAGGGCCACGTTGGCCGCCCAGAAGAGCGCCCAGAGTGCCAGCAGGACGGAGACCCGGAGGTCCACAAGGAGCGCCAGCCCGGCGAGAATGAGGAGGGCAGAGGGCCCGCGGGGGAAGGTGGCGAGGCTCATCGCGCGATGCCCATGCGGCGGAGCGTCAGTCGCTCGATCCCCGCGATCAGCATCACGAGAAGGGCGGCGACGATCGCCGCGCCGAAGAGGGCCGACCAGATCTGGACCGTCTGGCCATAGTAGCTACCGGCCAGAAGCCGCGCGCCGAGGCCGCGCACGGCTCCGGTCGGCAGCTCGCCGATGATCGCGCCCACGAGGGCCGCGGCGACGGCGATCTTGAGCGAGGCGAAGAGATAGGGAAGCGAGGTCGGCAGGCGGAGCGACAGAAGCGTGCGCCCGGCCCCCGCGTTCCATGTCCGCATCAGGTCGAGATCGGCAGCCGAAGGCGCGCGGAGGCCCTTCACCATGCCGACGGTGACCGGAAAGAACGACAGGTAGGCCGAGATGATGGCCTTCGGGATCAGCCCCTGGATGCCGATGGAATTCAGCACCACGATGATCATCGGCGCGATGGCGAGTATCGGGATCGTCTGGGACGCGATGGCCCAAGGCATCACGCTGACATCCATGACGCGGCTGTGGACGATGCCGATGGCCAGGAAAATTCCCGCGAGCGAGCCGATGGCGAAGCCCAGGAGCGTCGGCCCGAGCGTGATGCCAGCATGGAAGACGAGGCTGCGCCGCGACGTGATTTCCTGTCCGACGGTCGTGTTCCAGAGTTCGGTGACGACCTGGTGCGGGGCGGGCAGGCGGGGCCGTTCCTGCGCGAAGGCGCGGGCGGTCGCGGGCCCCGGATTGGCCAGCGCGATGGCGAGACCCGCCATGTCGCGGCGCTCGGCCGCGGTGGCGGGCGAGACGGCGATCCCCGCCCGCTCGGCCTCGAGGGCGGATTGCTGGGCGTTCATCGGGATGCAGGCCGCGTACCAGAGCGCGAGAAGCGCTGCGATCACCACGAGGACGGGCAGGGTGCCATGGGCCATGCGCCGCACGATCAGCGCCACGCGGCCCGACCGGCCGATGGCGGCGCCGGGCGCGGAAAGGGGCGCGTCGGTCATGCGGGACGCTCCTGTGCGTGCCGCATCATCGCGACCACTCCATGCGGATTTCGGGGACGCCGTCCTCACCGGGCAGGTCCGTGGCGGTGATGCGGAAGCCTTCGCGTTCGTAGAACCGATGGGCGGCGGCGTTGGGCGCGTGGCTGTTGAGTTGGAGCCGGTCGCGGTCGGCCTTGACCCGGTCGATCAGGGCGCGACCGGTGCCGTGGCCGGGCCGGTCGGCGTAGAGGCCGACGATGTGGTCCTCCTCCGCGCGCATCGAAAGATAGCCGGCGATGGCGCCATCCGACTCGGCGACCCAGGCTTCGCGCCGGGGGAAGCCGTCGCGCATCAGCGCCTCGAGCTCGGCCTCGCTCGGGCCATCGGGCATCCAGTCGGTCGCGTCGATCCAGCGCGCGACGATGGCGGCGCAGGCGGGCGCGTCCCCGGCAATGGCGCGGCGCAGCTTCATGAGGCCGACCCGTGGCGCTTCCAGATCCGCCAGAGCGATGACAGCACCACGAAGCCCGCGAGCGCGCCGGTCAGCGGGTTCACGAGGTCGTCGAAGCGCGGCGCGAAGAGGAACCAGAGCGCGACCGCGATCGCGACGAGATCCGCGACGGTGGGCCAGGGCAGGTTCATGCCGCCTCCATCCCCTCGCGCAGGCCCTCGCGGACGCGGTGGGCGATGGCGAGGAATTCGGGGCTGTCGCGGATGTCGAGCGGGCGCTCCTTCGGGAGCGGCGAGTCGATGATGTCGGTGATCCGGCCGGGGCGCGGGGACATGACGACGATCTTGGTCGACAGGTAGACCGCCTCGGGGATCGAATGGGTCACGAAGAGCGTGGTCTTCGTGGTGCGCGCCCAGAGGGCGAGGAGTTCCTCGTTCAGGCGGTCGCGGACGATCTCGTCCAGCGCGCCGAAGGGCTCGTCCATCAGCAGGATCGGCGCGTCGAAGGCGAGGGCGCGGGCGATGGACGCGCGCTGCTGCATGCCGCCCGAGAGCTGCCAGGGATACTTATTGGCGAAACTGCCGAGCTCGACCAGCTCCAGCACCTCCTCCATCCGCGCGGTGCGGTCGGCCTTGGAATACCCCATGATCTCGAGCGGCAGGGTGACGTTCTTCCCGATGGTCCGCCACGGGTAAAGCCCGGCGGCCTGGAACACATACCCGTAAGCCCGCGCTTTCCGTGCCTTGTCCGGGGTCATCCCGTTGACGGTAAGCGTGCCGCCTGTGGGGGTTTCGAGGGCTGCCACGCAACGCAGGAAGGTCGTCTTGCCGCAGCCCGAGGGGCCGATGAAGGAGACGAACTCACCCTCGGAGACGTCGAGCGAGACGTCCTTGAGGGCATGGACGGGGCCGTCGCCGGTCTGGAAGGTCAGGTCAAGGGACTGGGCGGAGATTGTGGTCATGTCAGAAGTTGAACGACAACCGGCGCAACAGTTATGGCATTTGCTGCAAGTGACGAGCTAGTTATAAGCCTTCCGAGCATTGTATTCACTCTCTCTTTGTATTCCTTTGAAGTCTCCCCGTCCTTGAAGTGTGTTTCATGAAGTTCAACAAATTTTGAGAATAGAATTCTATAGTGATCCCAGAAATCCATCTCGCCGTGTGTCTCGTAACTATCAATGAGGTTCGATAAATGGTCAATGTGAATGGATATAAGACGTTTCGCCCTTGGAGAAAGGTTTCCATTAGATCTAGATAGTTCGGCTAGTTGCTTAGCAACTTCAAAAGCGCCCAAAAGATTTTTCGCATCGGACCTGCCGAAATGCTGGGACTCAAGTCGCTCTGATAAGTCGTCGATCGAATCTAAGTTCACTTGGCTGAAATAACTACCGAATGCCTGATTAACACTTCTTTTAAATGCGGGAGCATCAAAAATTTTTTGAATCTCGTCTATTCTGCGAAATGCGATCTGACGAACAGATTCTCTGCTTAAATCGAGAACACTCGCATCGTGTCTTAGGCGATCAAGTCGATAATTAAAAGCCTTAATCAGATCAAGAGATGTCGGATAGCCAAGCGTTGACGCTATTTGTGGCAGCGCGTCGGTCATCGGCGTGGAGCCAATGGTAGTATTTTGATACGTGCCGGCCGTAGTATCTAGCATCTCGTCGATCATAGTACGTACAGCGTCTGCCGAATTTAAGTTCCTAGACATTTTTCTGGTATCAAACCCCCGCCGGAATGTTCATCGGGTCGCGCTCGATCTTCCTCGGCGTATTCAGCGCCTTCCACTTGCTGAGCGCCTGGCTCGCGCTTGCAAACGGCGCGCGTTTCACGAACTTGCCTCGGCCCGGTTGCGGCTGCGAATTCTGCCCATGCGCCCAGATGACGTCACCGCGGCTGAGGGTGTAGCGGGGGGCGGCTTTCAGCTCCATGCCCTCGAAGACATTGTAGTCGATGATCGATTTCTGCGTGCTGACCGAGACGGTGCGGTGGATCGACGGGTCCCAGACCACCAGATCCGCATCGCCGCCCACCGCGACGCCGCCCTTCATGGGGTAGATGTTGAGGATCTTGGCGATGTTGGTGGAGGTCACCGCGACGAACTCCTCGGGCGTGAGGCGGCCCGTTTCGACCCCGCGTGTCCAGAGCATCGCCATCCGCTCCTCGAGGCCGCCGGTGCCGTTGGGAATGAGGGTGAAGTTGTCGACGCCCATGCGCTTCTGTTCGTCCGAGAAGGCCGCGTGGTCGGTGGCGACGACCTGCAGGGAGCCGGAGGCGAGACCCGCCCAGAGGCTGTCCTGGTGGTCCTTGGACCGGAACGGCGGCGACATCACCCGACGCGCCGCGTATTGCCAGTCCTTGTCGAAATACTCGCTCTCATCCAGCGTCAGGTGCTGGATCAGCGGCTCGCCATAGACGCGCATCCCCTTTTGGCGGGCGCGTCGGATGGCCTCGTGCGCCTGCTCGCAGGAGACGTGGACGATATAGAGCGGCGTGCCGGCGGCATCGGCGATCATGATGGCGCGGTTGGCGGCCTCGCCCTCGACCTCGGGGGGGCGGCTGTAGGCGTGGCCCTCGGGGCCGGTGATCCCGTCGGCCAGCAGCTTCTCCTGCATGGCGGCGACGATGTCCCCATTCTCGGCATGGACGAGGGGCAGGGCGCCCAGTTCGGCGCAGCGGCGGAAGGACGCGAACATCTCGTCGTCCTCGACCATCAGCGCGCCCTTGTAGGCCATGAAGTGCTTGAACGTGTTGATGCCGCGCTCCTTCACGACGGCCTCCATCTCGGTCCAGATGCCCTCGTTCCAGCCGGTAATCGCCATGTGGTAGGAGATGTCGCAGCAGATCTGGTCGCGGCTCTTGCGGTCCCATTCGTCGATGGCGTTCAGGAGCGAGCCATCCTCGCCGGGTAGGCAGAAATCCACGAGCATCGTCGTCCCGCCCGCGGCGGCGGCAAATGTGCCGCTTTCGAAGGTCTCGTGGGCCGTCGTGCCCATGAAGGGCATCTCCAGATGGGTGTGCGGGTCGATGCCGCCGGGGATGACATAGGCGTCGCTGGCGTCGATCGTCTCGTCGCCATTCAGGTTCTCGCCGATCTCGGCGATGCGCTCGCCCTCGATCAGGATATCGGCCTTCCACTGGCGGTCGGCGGTGACGATGGTGCCGTTCTTGATGACCTTGGACATGGGAGACCTCCGGATTTCAGGCGGGTGGGTAAAGGCGCGCGGGCGCGCGTCAGAGACAGATCGGGGTGCCCTCGATATCGGTCAGGGGGCGGGCGCCCGCGCCATCATCGACATACCAGCAGCCCGATTGCAGGCTGAGCGCCTCGCGACCGGCACCGGGCGGCAGGTTGCGCTCGACCTCGGGGGGCAGGATCTCGGGGATGGGCAGGGTGCCGCCGCCGAGACCGCCGGCCGCGGGGCCGCAGGCGACGGGAAGAAGGAGAAGCGGAAGAAGGAAGCGATGCATTCGGGATGGTCCGTGGTCAGAGGCAGTATTGCGTCCCGCGCGGGATCAGCACGGGGTAGATCAGGCCCTGGTAGGCGTAGCCATAGCAGTTGTCGGCGACGCGCACGTCCTGGGCGGTGACACCCCGCGGCAGCAGACGGCTTACGGCGAAGGGCACGGGCGCCGATGTGGGACCGTAGGTCTGCGGGTCCGGCACGGGGGTCTGCGCGGTGGGCAGGCAGGCGGCGAGGGTCAGGAGCGCGAGGGCGGCGAGGGCGCGGATCATTGGCGGTACTCCGGTTCCTCGGTGTCGAGGATGCGTTTCATCTGTTCGAAATGGGCGGTGCGCTCGGTCGGATCGACCTCCCAACCGCGGGCCGTCTCCTCGGCGAGGTCATCCGGCATGATCGCGAGCGGCTGGCCGGTCGAATAGGCCAGCACTATCGTCCGCGCGGCCCGCTCGAGGTGATACATCGTGTCATAGGCCTCGGCCGCGGTCGCGCCCAGCGTGGTCACGCCGTGATTGCCCATCAGGACGGCGGCGTGGTTGCCGAAGCTGCGCGCGATCCGGTCGCCCTCGGAGGCGTCATGGGCGATGCCGCCGAAATCGAGATCGTAGGCGAGGCGGTTGTGAAACCGCGCAGTGACCTGGTCGATGGGCTTGATCCGGGGATCCTTCAGCCCGGCCAGCGCGGTGAGGTAAGGCGGGTGCAGGTGCAGGGCCACGCGGGCCTGCGGCAGCGCGCGGTGCAGCGCGGCGTGGATCGTCCAGGCGGTCGGGTCGGGCGCGTCGGGGCGATCCATCGTGCTGGGATCGTCGGCATCGACCAGCAGCAGGTCCGAGGCCCGCACGGTCGAGAAATGCACCCAGCGGGGGTTCACGAGGAACCGGCGTCCGTCGTCCGACACGGCGGCCGAGAAATGGTTGGCGACCGCCTCGTGCCAGTCGTGGCGCGCCGCAAGGCGCAGGCAGGCGGCGAGGTCGATGCGGAGCTGGGTCTCGTCGGCGCGCGGCTGGTCGAGCATCAGTCCGGATCCTTCCGCGAGGCCTGCCAGCGCAGGAACAGCCAGTAGAGCAGGGTGGCGACCACTGTGGTCACGAAGGCCGAGGCGAAGGCCGCGGTCGTCAATCCGCCCGCGCGGTAGGCGTCGAAGCCGAGATTCACCACGAAGAAAATGCCCGCGAAGAGGGCGAGCGCGCGCATGAGCGGCGTCATCGGCGCGGCCCTCCGAGGCGGCGGGTCACGACACGACCTCCGCCGTCTCGACCACCGCGTGCAACAGAACGTCGGCCCCAGCGCGGGCCCAGTCCTTGGTGATCTCCTCGGCCTCGTTGTGGCTGAGGCCGTCGACGCAGGGGCACATGATCATCGCCGTGGGGCAGACGCGGTTGATCCAGCAGGCGTCGTGACCGGCCCCCGAGATGATGTCCATATGGCTGTAGCCGAGGCGTTCGGCGGCCGAGCGGACGGCACTGACGCAGCCCTCGTCGAAGGTCACGGGATCGAACCCGCCGACCTTCTCGAATGCGATCTCGAGGCCCATCTCGTTCACGATCCTCTGGCCTTCGCTGCGCAGCCGCGCCTCCATATCCTCGATTACCGACAGATCGGGCGAGCGGAAATCGACGGTGAAGATCGCGCGGCCGGGAATGACGTTGCGGGAATTCGGGTGGACCTCGATATGGCCCGCGGCGCCGACGGCGTGGGGCGCGTGCGACAGCGCGATCGCCTCGACGGCCTCAAGGATGCGCGCCATCCCGAGGCCCGCGTTCTTGCGCATCGGCATCGGGGTCGAGCCGGTATGCGCGTCCTTGCCGGTAACGGTCACCTGCGTCCAGCTCAGGCCTTGCCCGTGGGTGACGACGCCGATGTCGCGGCCCTCGGCCTCGAGGATGGGGCCCTGCTCGATGTGGAGTTCGAAGAAGGCGTGCATGTCGTCGCGCCGCGCGCCCACCTCCTCGTCGCCGCGCCAGCCGATGCGGTCCAGCTCGTCGCCAAAGCGGTGGCCCTCGGCATCGGTCTTGTCCTCGGCCCAGTCTTGCGTGTGCACACCCGCGAACACACCCGAGGCCAGCATCGCGGGGGCAAAGCGCGTGCCCTCCTCGTTGGTCCAGTTGGTGGCGACGATGGGGTGCCTTGTGCGAATGTTGAGGTCGTTGAGCGTGCGGATCAACTCGAGCCCGCCCAGCACGCCCAGGACGCCGTCATACTTCCCACCGGTCGGCTGGGTATCGAGATGCGAGCCGACATAGACGGCCGGCAGATCTTCGGTTCCTTCGCGGCGGGCGAACATGTTGCCGATGGCGTCGACGCCCATCGTGCAGCCAGCATCCTCGCACCAACGCTGGAACAGGTGGCGGCCTTCGGAATCGGCGTCCGTCAGGGTCTGGCGGTTGTTGCCGCCCGCGACGCCGGGGCCGATCTTGGCCATCTCCATCAGGCTGTCCCAGAGGCGGTCCGGGTCGATGCGGAGATTCTGTCCTGCGGCTGCCATGTATCCCCCGATATTTGACCGTTCGGTAAAAGCGACGCTATCACGGGTCGGAGGGCAGTCAACCGGCCCGCGCCGCCCGGCGGCACGATCCGGCGGATGCCCGGTTTCGAGGCGGCGGGGAAGGGCCCCGGCATGAGGAGCGGGCATCGATGGCGGACGGGGATACCCGGATACAGAAGGACCGGCGCGCGCGGATCCTCGATGCCGGGCTCGATGTGTTCGCCGCCGAGGGCTTCCGCGGGGCGACGCTGGACGGGATCGCCTCGGCGGCCGGCTTGTCCAAACCGAACCTTCTTTACTATTTCGCGGGTAAGGACGCGGTCTACACCGCGTTGCTCGACCAGTTGCTCGACACGTGGCTCGACCCGCTGCGCGCGCTCGATCCCGGCGGTGTGCCGCTGGACGAGATGTTGGGCTACGTGCGGCGCAAGCTGGTGTTGGCGCGCGACTTCCCGCGTGAAAGTCGGCTCTTCGCGGGCGAGATCCTGCGCGGCGCACCGGTCATGGGGGCGGCGCTCGCGGGCGATCTTCGGCGGCTGGTGGACGACCGCGCCGGGGTGATCGGCGGATGGATGGAGGCGGGGCGATTGGCGCAATCGGACCCGCATCACCTCATCTTCTCGATCTGGGCGCTGACCCAGCACTACGCGGATTTCGACGTGCAGGTGCGTGCGGTACTGGGCGATAATCGCGATCCCTGGGCCGAGGCGGAGCGCGAAGTAGAGCGCCACTTCAAGCGGGTTCTTGCGGCCTGAATACTGTTATCCGCCAGCGCGTTGGAGATTGACGTTCATGTGGTCACGCTCACCACATGACACGCTGGCCCCCCTGCCTCCGACAGCTACGCAGACAGACTCGCCAAGATCTCGCGGATAGGAGCCGTTCGCCGGCACGGCCCCGCAACACGCGGGGCCATGCGCGGCTGTCGGTCACTCCGCCGCGGCGGCGGCCGGGTTGTTGGGGTGGGTCGTCCAGTTGGCGTATTCGGGCTCGACGACCTTCTGGGTGCGCGGATCGATCGTTCCGGGCTCCATGGCAACCATGTCGATGCAATCCTCGACAGGGCAGACATCGACGCAGAGATTGCAGGCGACGCATTCCTCGTCGATCACCGTGAAGGTCCGGTCCGCCGACATCGCGATGGCCTGGTGCGAGGTATCCTCGCAGGCGGCGTAGCAACGACCGCAGGAAATGCACAGATCCTGATCGATCTTGGCCTTCGCGACGTAATTGAGGTTGAGATATTGCCAGTCGGTCACGTTCGGAACGGCTGCGCCCCGGAAATCCTCGATCGTCTCATAGCCTTTTTCCGACATGTAGCGTTCGAGGCCGGCGGTCATCTCCTTGATGATGCCGAAGCCGTAGGTCATCGCCGCCGTGCAGACCTGGACGTTGCCGCAGGACATGGCGATGTACTCGGCCGCGTCGCGCCAGGTCGTGATTCCGCCGATCCCCGAAATGGGCAGACCCGCCGTTTCGGGGTCTCGCGCGATCTCGGACACCATAGACAGGGCGATGGGCTTCACGGCGGGGCCGCAATAGCCGCCATGGCTGCCTTTACCGTCGATCGAGGGCTCGGGCGAGAAGCTGTCGAGATCGACCGAGGTGATCGAGTTGATCGTGTTGATCAGCGAGACGGCATCGGCGCCGCCGCGCTTGGCCGCCGCCGCGGGCTTGCGGATATCGGTGATGTTGGGCGTCAGCTTCACGATGACGGGCATCCGGCTGTACTGCTTGCACCAGCGGGTGACCATCTCGATGTATTCGGGAACCTGGCCCACGGCCGCACCCATGCCGCGCTCGGACATTCCGTGCGGACAGCCGAAGTTCAGCTCGATCCCGTCGGCACCGGTCTCCTCGACGCGGGGCAGGATGGCGCGCCAGGCCGCCTCCTCGCAGGGGACCATGATCGAGGCCACCAGCGCGCGGTCGGGGTAGTCGCGCTTGACGGCCTTCATCTCGTCGAGATTGGTCTGCAGCGGCCGGTCGGTGATCAGCTCAATGTTGTTGAGCCCCAGAAGCCGCCGGTCGGCACCGTAGATCGCGCCATAGCGGGGACCGTTGACGTTGACGACGGGCGGGCCTTCGGCGCCCAGCGTCTTCCAGACCACGCCGCCCCAACCGGCGTCGAAGGCGCGGCGGACGTTGTATTCCTTGTCGGTCGGCGGCGCGGAGGCGAGCCAGAACGGATTGGGGGACTTGATGCCCACGAAGTCGGTTTGAAGGCTCGCCATGGGGTCTCCTCAGGGGCTGAGCGACGCCACGTCCACACCCGCCCCTTCCAGGCGGCTGGTCGCGGCGGCGCGGGTCTCGTCGTCGAAATCGTCCGGGTGGGCCAGCACGATGGCCTCGGCGGTGAGCGTGGGCTCGCCGCGCTCCATCAGCTCGTCGAAGCGCTCGGACGGGCCGGGCTTGGAGACGAGCTTGCCGATGGCCGGGGCCGCGCCGACCTTTTCGATATCGCGGCGCAGGTAGCTCAGGCGGATGGTCTTGCCGGCGGCCTCGCGCTTGATCTGCTCGACGGCGTGAATCATCTGCCAGGTCGCGTTCTCGACCGAGCCCTCCTCGCCCTCGGACTGCACGGCGGCGAGGCGGCGGAAGGCGGCGGCGCGCACGGGTTCGACCCCGAGGCGTTCGGCATTGGCCATCAGGTTTCGGAGACCGTCGGGGTCGTCCATCGTGGCCACGCGGGCGAGGGCGGCCGCGTCGCGCTTGGCGATCGCGGCCTCGGTCGGGGCGGCTTTGGCGGGGGGGGGCTTGGTTTTGCTCATTCGCGACTCTCGGACAGTGCCGCGTGGATGTCCATGGCTGCATCGCGCCCTTCGGCGACGGCGGTAACGGTCAGATCCTCGCCGCCCGAAGCGCAATCGCCGCCCGCCCAGACGCCGGTGACGCTGGTCCGGCCGGCCCCGGTGACGGCGATCTTGCCGCCATCGAGCGACAGGCCGTCGACGGCTTCGAGTTTCTGGCCGATGGCCCGGAAGAGCTGGTCGGCGGGCAGGCGGATCGTCTCGCCCGTGGGGGCCATGTCCGGGCCGACATAGGCCAGTTCCACCTCGCGCAACCGGTCGTCGCCGTGCAGCGCGTGGGGGATCAGGCCGAAGACGAGGCGGACGCCGTGGCTGGCCGCGAGATCCTGCTCCCAGCGGCTCGCGGGCATCTTCGCGCGGTCGCGGCGATAGGCGATCGTGACGGTCTCGGCCCCCAGAAGCTTGGCCTGCACGGCCGCATCCACTGCCGTCATCCCGCCGCCGATGACGACGACATGGCGCCCGATGGGCAGCTGCGTCAGATCGTCCTGCTGGCGCAGGGCCGCGATGAAGTCGACGGCATTCTCGGCGCCGGTCAGGTTCTCGCCTTCGAGCCCGAGCGCGCCGACGCCCGCAAGGCCGATCCCGAGAAACACCGCGTCATGCGCGTCGCGCAGACCTTCGAGCGTCAGGCCGTCGCCGATGGACTTGCCGGTCTCGACGGTGATGCCGCCGATCTTCAGCAGCCAATCGACCTCGGCTTGGGCATAGCCGTCGGGGGTCTTGTATTGCGCGATGCCGTATTCGTTCAGCCCGCCGGGCTTCGGTCGCGCGTCGTACATGGTGACGTCGTGGCCGTGCATCGCCAGCCGGTGCGCGCAGGCAAGACCCGCGGGCCCCGCGCCGACGACCGCCACGGTTTTGCCGGTGGCGGGGGCGCGGGTGAAGGGATGCTCGCCCGCCGCCATCATGCTGTCTGTGGCGTAGCGTTGCAGGCGGCCGATCTCGACCGGCTTGCCCTCGGCGACTTCGCGGACGCAGACTTCCTCGCAGAGCGTTTCGGTCGGGCAGACGCGGGCGCACATGCCGCCGAGGATGTTCTGGTCGAAGATCGTCTTGGCCGAAGCCTCGGGCATTCCCGTCGCGATCTGGCGAATGAAGAGCGGGATGTCGATATCGGTGGGGCAGGCCGTCACGCAGGGCGCGTCGTGACAGAAATAGCAACGGTCCGCGGCGACCAGCGCCTCGTGATCCGAGAGCGCGGGATGCAGGTCGTCGAAATTCGCCGCCAGGTCTTCGGCCCCCAGCCGTCCAGCCCGGATTCCGTCCAGTCGCATCGCCTCGGTCATGTCGCGCCCTCGCATGAATTCACTGGACAGAGTGCCACGGCTTCATTTTTTATCAACTGGTAAAATTTCAGCAGTTTGGAGACGGCCATGCCTAAGGGATACTGGATCGCGCATGTCACGGTGACGGACCCCGAGCCCTATGCGCTCTACGCCAAGGGCGCGACGGAGGCCTTCGCCAAGCATGGCGCCAAGGTCCTGGCGCGCGGCGGCACGGTCGTGGGCCTCGAAGGCGAGAGCCGACCGCGCAACGTCATCATCGAGTTCGAGAGCCTTGCCGCGGCGCAGGCCTGCTACGACTCGCCTGAATATCAGGCGGCGCGGGCGCATCGCGATGGGGCGGGGGACGCGCAGATCATGCTGCTCGAGGGCGCGGACTGAGGCCACCGGCCTTCCCTTCGCACCCGCAGCATCTATGATCCCTTCCGACACGCCATGACAGGAGGGGCCGATGGGCACCGGGACCGAGGGCCTCAAGGGCAAGACCGCGATCGTCACGGGATCGAATTCCGGCATCGGGCTGGGCATCGCGCGGAGCTTCGCCGAAGCCGGGCTGACGGTCGTGCTGAATTCCTACACCGATAGCGAGGACGATCACGCGCTGGCCCGCGACATGGCCGAGGAATTCGGGACCGAGGTGCGCTACATCTCGGCGGACCTGTCGGACGGTGATGCCGCCCGGCGGCTGGTGCGGGAGGCTGGCGCCTGCGACGTGCTGGTGAACAACGCGGGCATCCAGCACGTGGCCGGCATCGAGGAGTTCCCGGCGGCGAAGTGGGACGCAATCATCGCGATCAACATGTCGTCTGCGTTCCACACGACCGCCGAAGCGCTGCCGATGATGCGCAAGGCCGGCTGGGGCCGGGTCATCAACGTCGCTTCCGCCCACGGGCTGACGGCGTCGCCCTACAAGTCGGCTTATGTCGCGGCCAAGCACGGCGTGGTCGGCATGACCAAGGTCGTGGCGCTGGAGACGGCGGAGGAGCCGATCACGGCCAACGCGATCTGTCCCGGCTACGTGATGACACCGCTCGTCGAGAGCCAGATCCCCGACACGATGGAGAAATACGGCATGGACCGCGAGACGGCGATCCGCGACGTGCTGCTGACGCGCCAGCCGTCGAAGGAATTCGCGACGACGGACCAGCTCGGCGGGACGGCGCTGTTCCTCTGCTCGGACCACGCGGCCCAGATCACCGGCACGACCATCAGCGTGGATGGCGGCTGGACCGCCTTGTGAGCGGCGGGCCGGCCGATGATGCGCCGCCGCCGAACGCGCTGGAGATCGAGGACGCGGCGCTGGACGGCATGACCATCGACGGCATCCGGGTGACGGACCTATTGGAGCGGTGGCGCAATGGCTGAGGCGAAGCGGATCAACCTGGCCTTGCAGGGTGGCGGCGCGCATGGCGCGTTCACCTGGGGCGTGCTCGACGCGATCCTGTCGGACGACCGGATCGAGATCGCGGGCATCTCGGGGACGAGCGCGGGCGCGCTGAACGGGGCGGCCGTGAAATGCGGGCTGGCGCGGGGGTCGCGCGCGCTGGCGATGGAGACGCTGGAGGAGGTCTGGACGCAGGTCGGCGCGGTCACCGACGAGCGCCTGACGGGCTGGTTCTCGGCCTGGTCGCCGATGGCGGTCAGCTACGCGATCGAGATGTCACCGCTCTACCAGGCGGCCGACGGCATGAGCCGTGCGATCTCGCCCTATATGGGCGCCGATTTCGGGCAGCGGTCGCTGGCGCGGATCGTCGCGGGCCTGAGCTTCGAGAACATCTGTTCGGACCGGGGGCCGCAATTCCACGTCTGCGCGACCAACGTGCGGACGGGGAAGATCCGCCTCTTCACACGGGACGCCATCACGCCCGACGCGATCCTCGCCTCGGCCTGCCTGCCGACGCTCTTCCCGGCGGTGGAAATCGAAGGCGAGCATTACTGGGACGGCGGCTACACCGGCAACCCGGCGCTGTTTCCGCTCTTCGAGGCGGACCTGCCGCGCGACATCCTGATCGTGAACATCAACCCGCTGGAGCGGCCGGACCTACCGGTCACCGCGCGCGATATCCAGAACCGGATCAACGAGATCAGCTTCAACACCTCCCTCCTGCGCGAGTTGCGCGCGATCGAGTTCGTGCAGCGCCTCGTCCGGACGGGCCGCGTGCCCGAGGGGGCGATGAAGGACGTCCTGATCCACATGATCGCCGATGACGGGCTGATGCGGCAGCTTTCGGTTGCCACGAAAACCGTGCCCAACCCGACCGTCATGCACCAGCTTCGCGTCGCGGGGCGTGACGCCGCCGAGACCTTCCTCGGGCGCGAGTTCGATGCGCTGGGCACGGGCTCGACGGTCGATCTTGCGGCGATGTTCGCCTGAGGTCCGAGGAACCCGCCGGGGCAGGGGGCGTTGATCCTGCGCCACGCACAACTCGAATGGAGATCCGCCATGAGCCGCCAGCAGTTCCAGGACGACTGGAGACCCTTCCGCGATGCCCTGCTCAGCCGTTATCCCACGCTGACGGACGGCGACCTGTCGGATGCCGACGGCTCGACCGCCGCGCTGGCCAAGACCATCGCCGGCAAGGACGGCATCGAGCCCGCCGAGGCCCAGCAGCGGCTGCATGAATTCCTCGACGGCCCGATGCCGGCGGATGCCTATGCCGCGCCGATCCACGACAACGCCGCCGTCATGGACAGCGGCGACTACGTGCCCGCGGGCGAGGACCCGCTGGCCGACGACCGCCGCTTCGGGGACGACAACGTTCCGTCCACGCCGATGGGGCGGGACCGGTGAGGGCCCCGGTCCTCGCCGCGCTGGCGATCGCCCTGGCCGTTCCCGCATCGGCGCATGAACGTCCCGGCCAGCGCCTGACCCACGAGCCCGCGATCTACTGGAACGGCGGCCCGACGGCCAAGCGCGCGGGCGATGGGCGCATCCGCCTTGTCTATCACGGGCACCGCGTCGCGGCCGTGCTCGGGGTGAACCAGTTCGACATGTACCAGCGCGAGTACAAGCGCTGCCTTGCCCAACTCGCCATGATCGGACCGATCGGGCACCACCAGATCGCCCGTGCGCGGCACCACGCCTTCCACGAAGTCGTGCGCGCCTATCCCGCGATCCGAGTGAATGCGATCGACCTCGAGCCGTTGCGCGGCGGGCGGTTGGCCACCGATCTGTGGTATTGATCGGCGGTTATTCGCCCGAACGCGCCGTGACCCATAAAATCGTCGCGTCCTCGGGGGACGTGCTGACGACGTTGTGGCCCATCGTGGCATCGTAATAGGCACTGTCGCCGCGCTTCATGTCGACCGGTTCGTAGAATTCGGTGAAGAGGCGGATGGTGCCCGTCAGGACCAGCAGGAACTCCTCGCCGTCGTGGCGCACCCAGCCGTCGAACTCTTCGAAGTCGCGCGCGCGGATACAGGCACGGTAGGGCAGCATCGCCTTGCGGGTCAGCGAACCGGCCAGCAACTCGTGTTCGTAGGTAGTGGTCAGGTGCGCCTGACCTTCGCCCGCCTTCGTCACGTCCCGTCGCCCGTTCACCTGGCCGCGCGTCGGCGGTGTGAAGAGCTGCGGAATGCCGATCTCCAACCCCGTCGCAAGCTTCTTGAGCGCATCGTAAGTCGGTGACATCTGGCCATTTTCGATCTTCGAGAGGGTCGAACGCGCCAGACCTGCCTGCCGCGCCGCCTGCTCCAGTGTCCAGCCCCGCGAGGTGCGCAGATCGCGCACCCGCGAGCCCAGATCGAGCGGTTCGGGCGCGGTACGCGCTTCGCCCTCGCGCGCGAGCTGGATCAGGGACGGGATCTCGGTCATGGGCGGGGTCTAGGCTCAGGCCCTTCGCGCGGCAAGGCGGCGCGGCGTCGCGTCACGCTGGACGATGCCGTTCGGGGGTGCGAAAAAAAAACGCCCGCACAAGGCGGGCGTCAAGTCATTGAGGCAGGTTTCATACAGGCAAGAAACCTATCGAGCAGTGCTTGTTTTATAGACGTTAACGTCACCGAGTCCAAGCAAAAGTTTTGCACTGGGATTCCGGGCCGGATAGGGTCTGGGCCAAGGAAACATGGGCTTCTGAGGCGGATCGAGACAATGCTAAGCAAATGGTTCACCGGGGCACCAGATCGCACCCGTCCGGGCACCCGCGCATCATGCGTGCGAATGGCGGTCGCAGCCCTTGTTTTACAGGCCGGAGCGGCGATGGCCGACGGGCACGGGATCGCCCTCTACGGTGACCCTGCGCTGCCCGCCGATTTCACCCACCTGCCGCATGTCAATCCGGACGCGCCGAAGGGGGGCGCGTTCTCGGACGGGCAGGTCGGCAGCTTCGACAGTCTCAACCCGCATATCCAGCAAGGGCGGGTCCCGTGGCAGCTGCGATTCCTCGCCTACGAATCCCTCATGGGCCGCTCCTATGGCGAGCCGTTCACGCTCTACGGCCTGCTGGCCGAGCGGGTCGAGGTCTCCGATGACGCGACGCAGGTGACCTACACCTTGAACCCCGCCGCCCGCTTCGCCGACGGCGCGCCTGTCACGGTCGAGGATGTCATCTGGTCGCACGAAATCCTGGGTCAGGAGGGGGCGAACGGACGCTACCGCACCGCGTTCTCGAAGGTTACGGGTGTCGAGGCGGTGGGCGAGCGGGGCGTGCGGTTCACCATCGATGCGCCCGACCGCGAGCTTCTGATGGTCCTCGGGATGCGTCCGATCATGAAGAAGGCGCAGTTCGAGGGGCGCGAGGAGGCGTTCTTCACCTCCGGCACCGACACCGTCCCGATGACCTCGGCGCCCTATCAGATCACCGATTTCGATGCCGGACGCTATGTCGAGCTGACGCGCGACCCGGATTACTGGGGCGCCGATCTGCCATTCCGGCGCGGCACCAACAATGTCGACACGATCCGCATGGAGTTCTTTGGCGACGCGACCGCCCATTTCGAGGCGTTCAAGGCGGGCGAGTTGTCGACCATGCGCGAGACCAATGCCGCGAAATGGGGCCGGGAATACGACTTCCCGCGCGTCCAGTCCGGCGAGGTCGTCCTGTCGGAGATTCCGCACCAAAGGCCGACGGGGATGACCGGCCTCGTGATGAACACGCGGCGCGCGCCTTTCGACGACTGGCGCGTGCGCGAGGCGCTGATCCAGGCTTTCAACTTCGAATACATCAACGGCGTCATCAACGGGGGCACCCAGCCGCGCATCACCTCCTATTTCGCCAACTCGCCGCTGGGGATGCTGCAGGGTCCGGCCGAGGGGCGCGTGGCCGAACTTCTCGCGCCGATGGCCGACAGCCTGCTGCCCGGCACGATTGAGGGGTATACGCTGCCCGAAGGCGACGGTCAGGCGGCGAACCGGCGGGGCTTGCGCGCGGCGACCCGGCTTCTGGAGGAGGCGGGCTATGTGGTCGAGGACGGCGTGCTGACCGGCCCGGACGGCCCCGTCGCCTTCGAGATCCTGCTGCCGCAGGGCTCGTCCGAAGTGCAATCGATCGTCGATATCTACATCGAGGGGCTGAAGCGGCTGGGGATCGCGCCGACCGTCGCCTCGATCGACAGCGCCCAGTTCAAGGAGCGCCAGACCGCCTACGATTTCGATATGATCTGGTACATCTGGGGCCTGTCGCTCAGCCCCGGCAACGAGCAGCTGGCCTATTGGGGCCCGGACGGGGTCGAGACGCCGGGCACGCGCAACCTGATGGGCGCGGACGATCCGGCGATCAAGGCGATGATCGACGCGATGCTCGGGTCCGAGACGCAGGAGGACTACGTCGCGGCCGTGCGCGCGCTGGACCGCGTTCTGACGGCGGGGCGCTACGTGATCCCGAGCTGGCACAATCCGGTCAGCTGGATCGCGCACGAGGCGTCGCTTACCTATCCCGCCGACCGCCTGCCGATCTATGGCGACTGGATCGGGTTCCAGCCCGACCTGTGGTGGTTCGAGGAGTGATCGGGCGGGGCGGCGGTCAGGTCCAATGGGGCAGGTTGCCGCCCGGCAGCGCGGCGCGCGCGGCGAGAAGGCGGTCGTAGGGGAGCGATTGCGCCGCGCAGGCGCCTTCGACCCAATCGTCCTGCATCAGTATGAAATCGAGCACGGCGCCCAGGAAATCGGCATCCTCGGCGGCTGCGACGATTTGCGCGCGCTCCGCGCCGGTCGTGGCCTGGAAGGTATCGAGGAGCTCGGCCCCGACCAGCCATTCAAGGGCCCGAAGCGCCACGACCTCCGCCTGCTCCTGTCGCATCCCGGCCACTCCCTCCATTTGGAAACGGTTTATTAACTTTCACGGTCCATTAAGGAAGGTGACCCGACCGGT
Source organism: uncultured Jannaschia sp. (assembly GCF_947503795.1). Lineage (NCBI taxonomy): Bacteria > Pseudomonadati > Pseudomonadota > Alphaproteobacteria > Rhodobacterales > Roseobacteraceae > Jannaschia > uncultured Jannaschia sp. The sequence goes on from NZ_CANNEZ010000001.1 coordinate 804,899, forward strand.
AAACATTGCGAGACATCCAACCCATGACAGGGCGCATTCTCATCGTCGACGACGTGGCCACGAACCGCATCGTGATGAAAGTGAAGCTTGCGGCCGCGCGCTACGACGTGGTGCCCGCGGCGAGCGGCGCCGAGGCGTTGAAGATCGCGCGCGATGGCGGCATCGACATCGTGATCATGGACATGATGATGCCTGGCCTTACGGGCGCGGAGACCTGCCGGATGCTGCGCGCCGATCCCGCGACCGCGGCGATCCCCGTGATCCTCGTGACGGCCGTCGACGATAGCGAGGCTCGGATGGAGGGGCTGTCTGCGGGCGCGGACGATTTCCTGTCGAAGCCGGTGGACGAGATCGCCCTTCTGGCGCGCGTGCGCTCGCTTCTGAGGACACGCGAGGAGGAGCGCGACTACGAGGCGCGGGGCGGCGCCCTGCTGGAAATGGCGGGCGACGACATGCACCGGGGCTTCGGCGAGCGGGCGCAGGCGGGCTTCGCCGTCGCGCCGGCCGGACCGGCCGAGGGGCGCATCGCGCTGATCGGCGGCGCCGAGGCCGGATGGCTCTTGTCGCAGCGCGACCGTCTCCGCCCGCTCTTTCGCGAGGAGGTCTCGGTGATCGACCGCGACCGCGCGCTGGCGCTGACGCCCGAGCGCGCGCCCGACCTCTTCCTGATCGACGCCGATATGGGCAAGCGCAACGAAGGCCTGCGCCTGATGTCCGAGCTGCGCTCGCGGCAGGCGACGCGCCACGCGGCCTTCATCGTGCTGCTGCCCGCAGGCGACAGCGAGCGGGCTGCCACCGCGCTCGACATGGGGGCCGCTGACGTGGCCTATCACCCGTTCCCCGTCGACGAGGTGGCGATGCGGGTGCGCACGCAGCTCTCGCGCAAGCGCCGCGCCGACCGGATGCGCGACACGCTCGACACCGGGCTGCGGCTGGCGGTGATCGACCCGCTGACGGGTCTGCACAATCGCCGCTACGCCTTGCACCATCTCGACCGCGTGGCGATGCGCTGCCGGGCGCAGGGCATCAAGGCGGGCGTCATCCTGATGGATATCGACCACTTCAAGGCGGTCAACGACACCCATGGCCACCCGGCCGGCGACCGCGTGCTGTCGCGGGTGGCCCAGATCCTGGCCGACAGTCTGCGCGGCGAGGATCTCGTCTGCCGGATCGGGGGCGAGGAGTTCCTCGCGGTGCTGCCCGATGCGGGCCCCGACCAGGTGCGCGCCGTGGCCGAGCGCCTGCGGGCCGCCATCGCCGATATCCGCGTGACCTTGCCCGAGGGGGGCACGCTGGGCGTGACGATGTCGCTGGGCGTGGCGATGCTGACCGATCGCGACGATGCCGGGACGGACGCGCTGACCCGCGTGGACCGCGCGCTCTATGCGGCCAAGCATGACGGGCGGAACCGGGTGCGGGTCGCCGCCGACTGACGCCTTGATCGAACGGGCCCGCGTCAGCCTTGCGGGCGACGACGGCTCATGCGCGCGGCCAATTCGGCGCGCGCTTCGGGCGTCATGCCTGCCACGGCATCGGCGAACGCCTCGAACCCCCGATCCGTGAGCCGGCCCTGCAGCGCCTGCCGCGCGCGCATCGCATCCAGAAGCGCGGCCCGATCGAACGGATCGGCCACCAGCGCGGCCCGCAGTTCGCTCTGGGCGGCGCGCATCGCCGCGCGGTCGGCGCGGATCGCGGGATCGTCACGCAGCGCACGCCCCATGGCCCGGCGCGTCGGCGCATCGAGCCCGCGGGCGATGGCCCCGATCTCGGACCGGCCCGTGCCGCCGTCGCGACCCGGCGGCCCGCCGGATAGACGCGCACCCACGACCGCTCCCGCCACCACGAGGTTCAAAGCCAGCGACAGCCCGAGCGCGATCTTGAGGCTGCGCGGGCTCATGCCTCGTCCCCGAGAAGCGGGCCGGCGAAGACGTCGTCGAGCACCGCCTCCTGCGCCACGAGGCCCGGAACGACGTCCCACACCGCCTCGGGCTGGGTGCCGCCGATCCAGAGGCCGGTCAGCGCGGCGGCCGAGAGCCCCGCAAGACCGGGCCAGATGCGCCACCACGGGGCCGGGCGCAGGGGGGCGGGACGTGCCGCGGCGGCGTCGGCGAGGATGCGGGACCGAAGCGCGCGGGGCATCGGCGTGGTCGTCTCGCGCAGCGCGGCGAGGGCATCGTCGAGATCACGGGTCATCGCGGGTCCTCCGTCCTCAGTAACTCGGCCAGGCGGCGCTTGCCGCGGGCGGTCAGGCTCTCGACCGCCTCGACGCCGCAGCCCATCATCGCGGCGATGTCGGGGTTGGAATAGCCCTCGACATGCCGCAGCACCACCGCCTGCCGCTGGCGATCGGGCAGCGCGGCGAGCGCCGCGTCCAGTGCGGACGCCCCCTCGGCGGCGATCATCCGTGCGGCGACCGAGGGGACCGGGTCCGGCGCGTCGTAGCCGTCCGGCAGGCCCGTCAGGCGCGCGGCGCGCCGGTGGCGGTCGATGGCGAGGTTCGCCGCGACCCGACCGAGCCAGGTCGAGACCTGCGCCGCGCCGCCCGCATCCCACTCGCCGGCCTTCTTCCAGAGGCGCAGGAACGCCTCCTGCACGATGTCCTCGGCCTCGGCGGTGTCGCCGCCCGTCATCCGGCGTACGAAGGCCATCAGGCGCGGCCCCTGCCGGTCGAGCAGGGTCGCGGCCGCGCGGCCGTCGCCCGCGGCGAAGCGGGCCAGCAGCGCGGCGTCGTCATCGGTGTCATCCATCCCGTCCCCATCGGCGGCGGCACGGGGATCGCCCCGCGCCGCCCTCGGGTCTTCAATTGCCGCGCGCGCCGCGCCGGTCGACCATCGCGGCCCACTCAGCGGCGTCGATCGCGCCGTCGCCATTGGCGTCCGCCCGCTCGAACATGCGCGCGCCGCGATCGCCGCGGCGACCTTCGCGCCCTTCGCGCCCGGCCGTCAACTCGGCCTGCGAGAGCGCGCCGTCGCCATCGGTGTCGAGCCGTTCGATCATCCGACCCGCGCGGGATGCGGCGCGGTCGCCCGCCGCCGCGACAAGTTCGGCCTCGGTCACGGTGCCGTCGCCGTTCGTGTCCGTCTGCGCGAAGCGTTGGGCGCCGCGCGACGTGCGGAACGTCTCGAGCTCGGCCGGGGTGATCGTGCCGCTGCCATCGGCGTCGAGCTGCTGGAACGTCGGGCGCTGGCGGTCTTCGCCGCGGGCCTCGGCGGCGAGGGGGGCGGCCAGCGCGGCGGCGAGGGCGAGGAGGGTCAGGGTCTTGGTCATAAGGTGTCCTTCTGGGTTCTACGCACCGCCCATCTGCGGCGCGCTCCCCTGTCACACGGGGGAACGTTCGGGTTCCGTCGCACGTTTTTTCGCGATGTTGCCGCACCCCCCTGTGAGACCGGATATGACAGGGCTAGGGTGCGCCGCGAGGAGACCGCCATGACCGACACGATGCCCGGCACCACCACTGACCGCGAGATGAAGCGCGCGCTCTGGCGCGGCTGGCGGCGGCGCTGCCCGAATTGCGGGGAGGGGGCGATGATGGACGGCTACCTGGCCGTGAACGACGCCTGCCCGCATTGCGGCGAGGCGCTGCACCATCACCGCGCCGATGACGGCCCGCCCTACCTGACGCTGCTGATCGTCGGGCATATCGTCGGGCCCGCGATGCTCTGGGGCTATATCGCCTACGAACCGACGCCGCTGGTGTTCATCGCGGTGTTCGGTCTCGCCTCGATCCTGATGTCGCTGTGGTTCCTGCCGCGCCTCAAGGGGTTCCTCGTGGCGATGCAATGGGCCACGCGGATGGGCGGGTTCGGCCGCGCCGACCCCGCCGCGTGACGGACGCCCAGCCGATCCGCGATGCCGCGACGGTCATCGTCCTGCGCGAGACGGGGGCGGGGCCGGCGGTCCTGATGGGCCAGCGCGGCGCGTCGGCCGCGTTCATGCCGTCGAAATATGTCTTTCCCGGCGGGGCCGTGGATGCGGGCGATGGCGATGTGACCTTTGCGCGCCCGTTGGTCGGCCCGGTGCGCGCGGCGCTGACGCGGCGCGCGGCGACCGCGCCCGAGGCGCTCGCCGGGGCCGCGCTGCGCGAGCTGGCCGAGGAGACGGGGCAGGTCATCGCGGGCGCGGGGCCGGGCTGCGGCTGGCCGGGCTTCACGGATCGCGCCCCCGACGCCCATCCGCTGCGCTTCGTGTTCCGCGCGATCACGCCGCCCGCGCGGCCACGCCGCTTCGATGCGCGGTTCTTTCTCGCTATGGCGGATGCGCTGGTGACGGATCCGGACGATTTCTCGGCGGCCGAGGACGAGTTGAGCCATCTGCACTGGGTGCCGCTGGCCGAGGCGCGGGCGCTGGACATGCCCTTCATCACCGAGGTCGTGCTGGCCGAGATCGCGGCCATCACCGACGGGACGGACGTGCCCGGCGTGCCGTTCTTCGACAATTCGGGCGCGGCCTCGACCTTCCACCGCCTCTAGGTCTGGAGAAGGATCAACCCGACCACGCTGACCGTCAGAAGGACGATGCCCGCCAGTTCCTTGCGGGTCTGCCGCTCGCCCAGGATCAGCCACGAGATCCCCATCGACAGGATGAGCTCGACCTGCCCCACCGCGTTCACGTAGGCCGCTGTCTGCAGGGTGTAGGCCGTGAACCAGCCCAGCGAACCCGCCATCGACGTGGCCCCCACCAGCGTCGTCACGCGCCAGCGGGTGAAGACCGCGCGCAGCATGTCACGCTCGCGCCAGGCCATCCATGCGATCAGCATCGCCGATTGCAGCACCGTCACGAGGCCCAGCGTCACCGTCGCCCGCAGGATCGGCAGGTCCGACATGACCGCGAGCGACGCGCCGCGATAGCCGACCGCCGAGACCGAGAAGAACGCGCCGGACGCGAGGCCCAGCAACGTCGCGCGGTTGCCCAGCTTCCAGCCGCCATCCGCCGGGACCGAGAGGAGCACGACGCCGAGGAACCCGATGGCCATCGCGGCAAAACTGGCCCAGGTGACGGTCTCGCCCAAGACGATGAAGCCCGTGACCACGGTCATCAGAACCGTCGTCTTCGAGAACGCCATCCCGACCGCGAAATTGCGATGCGCGAAGAGGGCGACGACGCACATGGTCGCGAGGATCTGGCAGAGGCCGCCCGCGATGGCATAGCCCCAGAACGAGGGCGCGATGGGCGGCAGGGAGAGGCCCGTGAGCGAGGTCCAGACCGCCAGCGCGCCTGCGATGACGAAGGGTGGCCAGATGAACCGCGCCAGCGTCGACGCCGCCGGTGAGAGACCCGCCTGGGCCAGCCGCTTCTGCAACAGGAAGCGAAGCGCCTGGACCGTGGCGGCGAAGAGGGTGGCGACGAGCCAGAGCGACATGCGCGCATCTGGCACGGGGCGATTCACATAGGCCAGAACAATGTGCCGACGGGTGGTCGCCAGGACGGGGATGATGCAGTGAAACGGGGGCGAGTCGTTCGGAAATCGTGGACAGGGCCCGGCCGTTTTGCCACATTCCCGCCACAAATCCGCTCTAGGTTCGTCTTAATTCTGCTGGAGTCCTGCCCGAATGTCGCTTGAAGACGCCGTTTCCGCCACATTTTCGTCTTTTCGGGAATTCGGGGCGCGTCTGGTGGACGGGGTGGACGGCGTGTCCCGGTTCGAGACGATGTGCCTGACGTTGGGGCTGGGGGGCCTCGCGACGGCGCTGGGCGTGACGGTCGCGCAGGCGATGTTGCCCTCGGTGATCGACACCGAGGCGGCGCTGCGGCGTGCGGTTGTCGATGCGGGCTTCGAGGCGTCGGTTTGCCCCGACGGATGGGCCGCCGATCATGCGCTTCTTCTGACGATGACCGAGCCGGAGATCTTCGCGTGGTATCTGCGCGAATCCTTCTCTCTGACGGATCGCGAGGTCATTACCGGTGTTGGGGTCTACCTGCAGAACGCGAGCGACTTCCGCATGATCCAGGGACCCGCGCTGACGCGGAACCAGATCCTGCTCTGCATCGCCGAGAGCCGTCGCCTGACGGTCGATCCGATCGAGCGTATCCCGCCCTTCCTGCGCGGCGTCTGATCGCCGCCGCCTCTGGCGGTCCGGGATAGTTCAATGTTAAAGCATCTGCGGCAGACCGCCCGCAGGAGAGCCCGATGAGCGACCGGACCGACGACCAGAACGCGGCCCTTCGACAGGCGGCACTGGACTATCACCGTCTGCCCCGTCCCGGAAAGCTCGAGATCCGCGCGACCAAGCCTTTGGCCAACGGTCGCGACCTCGCACGGGCCTATTCTCCCGGCGTGGCAGAGGCATCGGTGGCGATCCGCGACGATCCCGCGACGGCCGAGGATTATACCGCGCGAGGCAATCTCGTGGCCGTGGTGACCAACGGCTCGGCCGTGCTGGGCCTCGGCAATATCGGCGCGCTGGCCTCGAAGCCGGTGATGGAGGGCAAGGCGGTCCTCTTCAAGACGTTCGCCAATATCGACTGCTTCGACATCGAGCTCGACTGCGCCGATCCCGAGAAGCTGGCCGACATCGTCTGCGCGCTGGAGCCGACCTTCGGGGCGATCAATCTCGAGGACATCAAGGCGCCCGACTGCTTCATCGTCGAGAAGCTGTGCCGCGAACGGATGAACATCCCCGTCTTCCACGACGACCAGCACGGCACGGCCATCGTCGTGGGCGCGGCGGCACTCAACGCGCTGCGCCTGACGGATCGGGACTGGGCCGAGATCAAGGTCGTCTCGACGGGCGGCGGGGCGGCGGGGATCGCATGCCTCAACATGCTGGTGTCGCTCGGGGTGCGGCGCGAGAACGTCTGGCTCTGCGACCTGCACGGGCTCGTCCACGAGGGCCGCGACGCGGACATGACGCCGCAAAAGGCCGCCTTCGCCCAGCCCGGCGGCGCGCGGGGCCTGGCCGAGGTAATCGAGGGCGCGGACCTCTTCCTCGGGCTTTCCGGCCCCGGCGTCCTGACGCCCGAGATGGTGGGCCGGATGGCGCCGCGCCCGATCATCTTCGCGCTGGCCAACCCGAACCCCGAAATCGCCTATGCCGACGCCAAGGCCACCGCCCCCGACGCGATCATCGCCACGGGGCGCAGCGATCATCCCAACCAGGTCAACAACGTCCTGTGCTTCCCGTTCATCTTCCGCGGCGCGCTGGACGTGGGCGCGACCGAGATCAACGAGGCGATGAAGATCGGCTGCGTCGAGGGGATCGCGGCGCTGGCGCGGGCCACCACCTCCGCCGAGGCCGCCGCCGCCTACCAGGAGGAGCAGCTGACCTTCGGCACCGACTACCTGATCCCGAAGCCCTTCGATCCGCGCCTGATGGGCGTCGTCGCTTCGGCGGTAGCGGAGGCCGCGATGGAGAGCGGCGTCGCGCGCCGCCCGATCGAGGACATGAAAGCCTACAAGGCAAAGCTCGACGCCAGCGTCTTCAAGTCGTCCATGATCATGCGCCCCGTCTTCGCCGCCGCCCGCGAGGCCGAGCGTCGCATCGTCTTCGCCGAGGGCGAGGACGAGCGCGTGCTGCGCGCCGCGCAGGCCATGATGGAGGAGACCACCGACATCCCCATCCTGATCGGCCGCCCGGACGTGATCGCCACCCGTGCGGCCCGCGCGGGTCTCACGATCGAGCCCGGGCGCGACGTCGAGATCGTCAATCCCGAGAGCGACCCGCGCTACCGCGACTACTGGGAGACCTATCACGCGCTGATGGCCCGGCGGGGCATCGCCCCCGACCTCGCCCGCGCGGTGATGCGGACCAACACGACCGCGATCGGCGCCGTCATGGTCAGCCGCGACGAGGCGGACTCGCTGATCTGCGGCACCTTCGGGCAATTCCTCTGGCACCTGCGCTACATCACCGAGGTGCTGGGGCAGGGCGGCCTCCATGCGGTCGGCGCGCTCAGCCTCATCATCCAGGAGGAGGGGCCGCTCTTCATCGCGGACACCCATGTCCACGCCCAGCCGACGCCCGACCAGGTGGCCGAGACGGTCATCGCCTGCGCCCGCCACGTCCGCCGCTTCGGGGTCGAGCCCCGGATCGCGCTCTGTTCGGCCTCGCAATTCGGCAACCTCGCCTCGGCCAGCGGCCAGACGATGCGCGACGCGATGACGTTGCTCGACGCGATGGCGCTCGACTTCCAGTACGAAGGCGAGATGAACGTGGACGCCGCGCTCGACCCCGAGCTCCGCGCCCGCTTCCTCGCCGATTGCCGGATGGACGGCGCGGCCAATGTGCTGGTCTTCGCTTCGACCGACGCGGCGGGCGCCACGCGCAACATCCTCAAGGCCCGCGCCGGCGGGCTCGAAGTCGGCCCCCTCCTGATGGGCATGGGAAACAAGGCCCATATCGTGACCCCCTCGATCACGGCGCGGGGGTTGTTGAACGTCTCGGCGTTGGCGGGCACGCCGGTGGCGCATTACGGGTGAGGGGGAAGGGGAAGGGGCGAGGCAGGTGGGGGAAGGCCGCTATGCGGACGAAACTGCCGTCCGTTCTATCTGCACGAAAGACCGTTCCCAGTCCGAAGCGGACACGGCCTTCGTCGCGTCTGGCAGCTTTCGGCTTCTACCTGAGAGCTTAGTTGTAGCGTTTTCTTAGTTCCTCCGTCCAAGTGTTCCAAAGGTTGCACTTGGTCAAAATCAGAAATCTTGCGATTTGCTGAACGTTGTAGACCTCGTAAGGCCCGAGACGGCTGGACTCTGAAGAAAAAGCGTGGGCAGTCATTTTGCTGCGCAAGAACTCGCTGAAATTGATCGCGTCGGGCACCGAAATCTGACGATCTCGGACCTCAACACCATCCGAAGTTTCCGAAGGCTGGTTGAGCATTTCATATACCGGCACTTCGGATTGATCACCACGGGCCACCCAATCAATGGTTCTTTCCGGATCAATACCAGCATTTCGCAAACGTGCCTTGAATGGATCCAAAACCTTCGGGTTCCACACAAAAGTCCCATTTCCAACCGATCGCGGCACCTCTCGGCTCGCTTTTACGCCGAGATCAAGTTCTTCGATTGCCGAATATGCAAGGTTTATCGCCACTGACGTTCCTACGTGCGAGGTAAAATTGTCGGTATGTTTATCAAACACTTGCCCGTAACGAGGGTGCATTGACCACGGCGTCACGCACCCGGTTTCGTAGCTCTGTGCCAACTTGTGAATGGCATATAAAAGCTTCTTGTTGCGCCAAGCTTCAGCAGCGATGGCGACCGCAACTGGCAGCGTTTGACGGTAGGTGAACCATTGAAAGAGGCCATCGCTCCGAAAAAGCTTCTCAAAGGTTATCTCCCGATCTGCTTCGTCTTCAGATAGTTCGAACCCGGAAGTAGGTGGGTTTTTAATAACCGGGAACCCCTCAAGAATGACATTCGCTGAGCAGACCAATTGAACAATATTGTCAGCCTCGGTTTGCTCTGTTTCGAGCAGAAGCAATCTACCGACTTGTTGTCCTTCGCGTCGGACACCTATGCCCCTTAACGCACTGGCTTGGGATATTTCGCTGATACCTCCTCTTTCGGAGAAGGCAAATCGCATTGATGGGTCAGGAATGTCCCGTGTGGACCAGTTCGCAGTAGCGCAAATTGAATGGATCAAATCAACTTCACAGGGTCGAAACACAAGGAAGCTACAATACTCTGGCATTGGTCCCCCGTGAAATATGTACGATCTGTAATCGTTCGGCCCAACCTTGCAGAGACCGCTCTTTGCGCATAGCAGACGTTAGATCATGGCGCAGCATCCGATAAAATGGGCTCGAAGCGGACCTCCGCCCCTCCCTACCGCAACCCCCGCGCTTTCATCTCTGCCCGGTACACCGTCCTGAGATGCACCGCGTCCGGGCCGTCGACCAGCCGAAGCGTGCGGATGTGGCCGTAGAGCCTCGCAAGCTCGGTATCCTGGCTGACGCCCGCCGCGCCGTGGAGCTGGATCGCCATGTCGCAGACGTCCTGCGCCACGCGGGGGACCAGAACCTTGGCGGCGCTGATGGCGGGGGCGGCGGCCTTCATGTCTCCTGTCGCGGCATGGGCCGCGTCCATCTCGGCGGCGGCGCGCAGCGTGGTCAGGCGCGCGGTGTCGATCATCATGCGGGCCTCGGCGATGCGCTCGGCATTGCCGCCCAGGTCCAGGAGGTCGCGCCCGAAGGCCACGCGGGACGCGCCGCGCGCGACGGCGAGGGCGAGCGCCTTCTCGGCCATCCCGATGGCGCGCATGCAGTGGTGGATGCGCCCCGGCCCGAGGCGGCCTTGCGCGATCTCGAAGCCGCGCCCGGGCCCGAGCAGCATCGCATCGGCCGGCACGCGGACGTCGGTGTAGCGGACATGCATGTGGCCATGCGGCGCCTCGTCGTCGCCGAAGACCTGCATCCCGCGCAGGATCTCGACGCCGGGGGTCGCGGTGGGCACGACGAGCATGGAATGGGAGCCGTGGCGGGGGCCGTCGGGGTCGGAGCGGGCGAGCACGATATGGACCGCGCAGCGCGGATCGCCCGCGCCCGTCGCCCACCACTTCTCGCCGTTCAGCACCCAGTCGCCGCCGTCGCGGTCACAGCGCATCTCGATATTCGTGGCATCGGATGAGGCGACCTGCGGCTCGGTCATCAGGTAGGCCGAGCGGATCTCGCCCGCCATCAGGGGCGCCAGCCAGCGGTCGCGCATCTCGTCCGTGCCGTAGCGGGCGAAGACCTCCATGTTGCCGGTGTCGGGCGCGTTGCAGTTGAAGACCTCGGGGGCCAGCCAGGACCGTCCCATCTCCTCGGCGATCCAGGCGTAGTCGACCGTGCCGATGCCCGGCCCGCCGTCGAGATGGGTCTGCCAGAGGTTCCAGAGGCCCCGCGCGCGCGCCTCGGCCTTCAGCCCTTCGAGGATCTCCGTCTGGCGCGGCGCATGGCTCCAGCGGTCGCCCCCCGCGCCGGTTGCGGCGTGGTACTCGGCGTCCATCGGCGCGATCTCGTCGCGCACCATCGCGGCCACCGCGTCGCGCAGCTCGCGCCCGCGCGCGCTAAGTCCAAGGTCCATCGCACGTCCTCCCGTCGGGGCACAGTTGCCAAGCCGCGCGCGGCGCGCAACCCTCGGCGGATGGACGGTTTGCCCGACACGCTTGCGCCTTGGCTTTCGGCCCGCCTTCCGGGGCGGCCCCGGATCACGGGCGCGCGGCGCTTCGGCACGGGCCAGTCGAACCCGACCTGGGCGCTGGAGACGGATGCGGGCCCGCTGGTGCTGCGCGCCAAGCCGCCGGGGCGGCTGCTGCCGAAGGCGCATATGATCGAGCGGGAGTACCGCGTGATGGCCGCGCTGGCCGGGTCCGAGGTGCCGGTGCCCGCGATGCATCTTCTGGTCGAGGAGGAGAACCCGCTCGGGCGCGCCTTCTTCGTGATGGCGCATTTGGACGGGCGGATCTTCTGGGATCCCGCCTTGCCGGACGCGCCGGACCGGGCTGCGATCTACGCGGCGATGGGCGATGTGCTGGGCGCACTGGGACAGGTCGATCCCGGCGCGGTGGGCCTCGGGACCTATGGGCGTGCCGAGGGGTTCTTCGCGCGGCAGGTCGCGATCTGGACGGCGGCCTATGCCGCGTCGGTCGAGGTGCCGGACCCGGATATGCGAGCGCTGGGCGATTGGCTGGCCGCAAGGGAGGTCGCCGACGCGCCCCCCGCGCTGGTCCATGGGGATTTCCGGCTCGACAACATGATCTTCCATCCCTCCGAGCCGCGCGTGATCGGCCTGCTCGACTGGGAGCTGTCGACGCTGGGCCACCCGACCGCCGACCTCGCCTATCAGGTGATGCAGTGGCAACTGCCCCATGACGGCCCGCTCCGGGGCCTCGGCGGCGTCGACCGCGCGGATCTGGGGTTGCCGACGGATGCGGCGCATGTAGCACGGGTCCGGGGCGACGTGCCCGACGATTGGGAGGCATGGCTGGCGCTCTCGGCCTACCGGCTGGCGTCGATCCTTGCGGGCGTGGGCGCGCGGGCGGCGGTGGGGAATGCATCGAACCCCGAGCAAGGGCGGCGCTACGGCGCGATGGTCCCCGACCTCGTGCGGTTGGGCCTCGGCTGGACCTAGAGGGTCGTGCGCGGCGCGCCGGTGCGGTGCGCCATCCGCGCCATCACGTCGACGCCCATCTGCGCCATCAGCCCGATCGTGTCGTTGGGCAGCCAGTTCTCCGCGATCAGGTTGTCCGCATCGAAGCGATAGAAATCCATCACCCGGAAGCGCAGCGTCCGGCCGGTCGGCGCGATGCCCATGTACTCCGCACCCGTGTGCACGACCTCCACATCGCCGCCGGTAACCGCGAAGGGTCCGTCCGAGAGGCGGATGAAATGCCCGGCCCCCTGCGCCTGCGGAAAGGCGCGGCGATAGGGGATCTGGTGATGCGCGCGGAAGCCCGCGACGCCCCGGCAGGCACCGATGCCGCCGCCCGCCCAATACATGAAGTCGGGATGCCAGTGGTGCATCGGGATCGACGTGATGTCGCCGCCCCGGAAGGCGTTGAGCCCCGCATGCATGTCGAGCACGCGGTCGAGGCTCCCGGTCTCCTCGGACGGGGCCAAACGAACACCGTCGCCGCCGCGGGGCGCGGGCCAGTGAAACGGCGCGCCGAGCGGGGGCGACATCGGCCAGACGCCCGCCTGCATCATCAGTTGGGCGATGTCCCAGACGAGCCACGAGGCGCGCACGCGGCCATCCTCGATGGCATGGGCCTCGCCATAATTGAGCGACACGACGCCGCCGGTGGGCGGGATGCCCGCAAACGGTTCGCGGAAGGTGCCGACATAGCTTCCGCAGCAGGCAACGAGACGGTCGGGGCGCGGCTCGGCCCAGCGGTCATCCTCGTGATTGGCACCGGCCAGGAAGATGTCGTCGCGCCGCTCGAGATCGGGGAGCGCGCGGCGAAGCTGGGCGAAGAGATCGACGAGCCCCGAGCCATCCAACCGGCCGAACGGCGCCGATGCCTCGGCGCGGGCATCCGGCGCGACCGCCGTATCGTCGCCTCGGGTCAGTCTCTCGAGCGTCGCGAGGGCGGCGTGCCGGTCTGGGGTCGAGAAGGGGGTCATCGAGGCCTCTTTGCATACGATTGCAAAATGCTTGCCGCAGGGGTGTTCGCCTGTCTAGGGTGATCGTCAGACAAGTCCGGGGGACGTCATGGCCGAGATCACACTCAAGCAGGTCACGAAGCGGTGGGGCGATTTCGTCGGGGTCCACGAATTCGATCTGGATATCCGCGACCGGGAGTTTCTCGTCCTGCTGGGCCCGTCGGGCTGCGGCAAGACGACGACGATGCGGATGATCGCCGGGCTCGAGGATCCGACCTCGGGCGATATCGTCATCGACGGCGCACGGGTGAACGACCTCGACCCCAAGGACCGCGATGTCGCGATGGTGTTCCAGTCCTACGGGCTCTACCCGAACATGGACGTCTACGAGAACATCCGCTTTCCGCTGAAGGTCCGCAAGATCCCCGAGGCCGAGCATGACGAGCGTGTGCGCCGGGCCTCGGCCATGGTCGAGCTGGACGATTTCCTGCATCGCAAGCCCGCCGCCTTGTCGGGTGGCCAGCGACAGCGCGTGGCACTGGCCCGCGCCATCGTGCGGACGCCGAAGGTCTTCCTGATGGACGAGCCCTTGTCGAACCTCGACGCCAAGCTGCGCGTCTCGACGCGGGCGCAGATCAAGAACCTCAGCCACGAGCTGCAGGTCACGACGATCTACGTCACCCACGACCAGATCGAGGCGATGACGCTGGCCGACCGCGTGGTCGTGATGAAGGCCGGCATCGTCCAGCAGGTCGGCACCCCGACCGATATCTACGACAACCCCGCCAACACGTTCGTCGCGGGTTTCATCGGCAGCCCCGCGATGAACCTGATGGAGGGCGAGGTGGTCGACGGCGTGTTCCAGGCGCCGGGCATCGAGATCCCCGGCTTTCCGGGCATCAAGGGGCCGGTGACCTGCGGCTTCCGCGCCGAGGATGCCTCGGTTGCCGAGACCGGGGGCGAGCTTTCGGCGCCGGTCTACTCGATGGAGCTCTTGGGGGACTCGACGATGGTGACCGTTCGCGCGGGCGGCGGCCTCGTCGCGGTGAAGGCCCCGAAGGAATTCCGCACCACCATCAAGGCGCCCTTTGCCGCCCATGTGCCTGCCGCGATCTGCCATCTCTTCGATTCCAAGACCGGCGAGCGTGTCCCCCGCTGAATTCGACGTCCTCGTGCTGGGCGGCGGGGCCGCGGGTGCCACGCTCGCGGGCGAGCTTTCGCGCCTGTCGCCGGACCTTTCCATCGCCATCGTTGAAGCGGGTCCGAGCGATCGTCACCCCTTCGTGCGGATGCCGTTCGGTCTGGTGGCGCTGATGGGGTCGCGCCGGGACTGGGCGTTCCGCTCGGCGCCGCAGGCCGCCCTCGGCGGGCGCCGCGTGGCGATCCCGCGGGGCCGGATGCTCGGCGGCTCGGCCTCGATCAACTCGATGGTCTGGTTCCGGGGCCGGGCGGATGATTTCGATCATTGGGGGCCGGGCTGGGGCCGGGACGACGTGATGCCCGCCTTCGACGCAGTCGAGAGCGCGATGCGCCCCGCGCCGATCGCCGATCCCCACCCGCTGAGTGCCGCGCTGGCCGGGGTGCATCCCGGCCCGCCGACGCCCGAGCGGGTGTCGGCGGGTCCGTTCATCTGCAATCTCGAGCGGGGGCGCCGACGCTCGCCGGTCGACGCCTTCCTGAAGGGCGCGCGCGTCACCGTCTTGACCGGCCGCGTGGTCGACCGCCTGACCGTCTCGGACGGCCGCGCGACGGGCGTCATTCTGGCGGATGGCACGCGCATCGCGGCGCGTGCGGGCGTGGTACTCTCGGCCGGGGCGATCGGGTCGCCAACGCTGCTCCTGCGGTCCGGGATCGGGCCGGGCGGGGCGGTCGCCGACCTGCCGGCCGTCGGCGCGAACCTGCACGACCACCCCGCCATCGCCGTCCACCACGAGGGCCGGGGGTCCGGGCGCGGCCTGACGCTGGCGCAACTGCCGGGCTGGGCCGTGGCACCCTTGCGCTGGGCGTGGCGTGGGACGGGGCCGCTCGCGTCGAACACCGTCGAGGCCGGGGCTTTCCTCTCCACCGATGGCGCCTCGCGACCGGACGTGCAGGTGCATTTCATTCCGGCGCGCCTCGGCCATGCGGGCCGCGCGATCGGTTGGGGCGCCGGGTACTACGCCGATGTCTGCGTGATGCAGCCGCGGTCGCGCGGACGGCTGACGCTGGACGGTGCGGGGCAGCCGGTCATCGACCTCGAGCTGCTCACGGACGACCGGGACCGGGCGACGCTGCGGGCGGGGCTGCGCGCGCTCCGGCGCCTGCTCGCGGCCGCGCCCTTCGGGACGCGCCGCGCGCCCGAGGTCTTCCCCGCCACCGGCGACGACGACGCGGCCCTCGACGCCCATATCGACGCCCGCGCAGGCACGGCCTATCACCCCGTCGGGACCTGCGCGATCGGCGCGGTGACGGATGCGGCGCTGGCGGTGCGGGGCGTGGACGGCCTCTGGGTGGCGGATGCGTCGGTCATGCCGCGCATCACTTCGGCCAACACGAACGCCCCGTCGATCATGATCGGATACCGCGCGGCCCGGATGGTCGCCCAAGCCCTAAGAGGATGAGAGATGACCGGAGCCCGCCCCGAACAGGCGATCCTGACCCGCGACACGGACCTGTCGAAGACCGAGGCCACCCGCGCCGTGATCGAGGGCATGGTCGACGGCCTGAACGACCACCGCATCGCCGATATCGGCGAGTTCTTCTCGGAGACGTTCCGCTGGATGGGCAACCGGGGCTGCGGCACCAAGACCGGGCTGCGGGAGTTCCAGGCCAACTGGCAGGCGCCGTTCCAGGCGGCCTTCGGCGACAAGGTCTGCATCGACGAGGCGCGGCTCTACATGGGCGAATGGGCCGCGGCCTTCGGGCGGCAGGAGGCGACCCATCGCGGCACGTTCATGGGCGTGGAGGCAACGGGCAAACGGGTCGAGATCCGGTACATGGATTTCTGGAAGGTGGTGGACGGCAAGATCGTCGACAACTGGGTGATGGTCGATTTTCCACACGTGCTCGCCCAGCTCGGGGTGGACGTGTTCGACGGCGCGGGGTGGGAGGCGTTCGACAGGGGCGATGCAGTGCCGCCCACGCCGCCATCGGCCTGATGGCCTAGCCCGCCGCGCTGGCCCGACGGATGGGCGTCAGCCGCGCCAGCGCCATCGGAAGCGCGCCCTCGGCCGAGGGCTTCGACAGGGTGATCGAGCCGGGATAGGCGTGGCCCATCACGCGCGGATCGGCATGGCCGGAATGGAACACGATGGGGATGCCCCGCTCGGCGAGACGATCGGCGGCGGGAAAGATGTCGCCATCGGACAGACGCACGTCGAGCACCGCGGCATCGACGATCTGATCGGCGCAGGCGCGGGCCTCGGAGACGGTGCTGGCCGCGACCACGGTCGCGCCCGCATCCTCGAGCTGCATCTGAATGTCCATCTGGATCAGGAATTCGTCCTCGACGAGCAGGATGGTGCGCCCGTGGAGCGGTCGTTCAGTCGTTGTCATCATTCGGTCCGTTGCGGTGTCTGACGTCGCCCGTGAAGTCTGACCGATGCGCGCCCGCCTTGTCAAATGACATCAACGGGCGCGGGGCCCGGCCTCCGTCACGTCAGGAAGACGCCAAGGACCACCATCATCAGGCCGATGGTGGAGATCGCGAGCGCCCCGAGGTTCAGCGCCACGAGCTTGCGCAACCGCGCCTCCATCGCCGCGCCCTCGAGCCCCTCGCGCCGCGCGCGCAGGGCCACGGCGATGCACCATCCGAGCCCCGCGAGCCCGGTGACCGCCAGCGCCGCACCGATCCAGACCAAGGCCGCCATGCCGCATCCTCCCGCGTTGCATCATCCCGCCCCGGGCGCTACCGAAGGCATCCGAGCAGGACAAGAGGAGCAGACCCCATGGCCGACCTTAAAGTCGTCGACGACGGACCCACCGACACCTACCGCGTCACCGCCGACGAGCTGCGTCAGTTCATCGAGCGGATCGAGCGTCTGGAGCAGGAAAAGAAGGACATCGCCGAGCAGTCCAAGGAGGTCTATGCCGAGGCCAAGGGGCGCGGCTACGACACCAAGGTGATGCGCAAGGTCATCGCGCTGCGCAAGCGCGAGCCCGACGACATCGCCGAGGAAGAGGCCGTGCTCGACATGTACAAGGAAGCGCTCGGGATGACCTGAGCGGGTCGCGGTGCGCGACCCGCGCACCGGTCGAATGAGGGCGCGCGGCGCGCCACCCGTCTAGGGCTGGATGAAGGTGATGTCGTCGCGGGCCCGGATACGCTCGAGGTCGGCCTCGTAGAGCGCCGAGAGACCCGCGATCATCTCCTCCGACCAGCCGGGCAGGGCGATTTCCTGGTCGATCTTCGCCTCGTCGGCATATTTGCCCAGAAACGCCGTCATCACCTTGCGATGGGTCGAGAGATCCGGCGCGGGATTGTCGCGGAGATAGGTTTCGAGCCGGTGGAAGCCGGTCGCCGTCATCACGTCGCGCAGGATCGCATCCTCGCCGTCGAGCGGGGTCTCGACATCGGCGGTCTCGCGCAGGATCTCGGGCCAGAGGAGCGGCAGGTCCTCGTTGCACCAAACCGTCAGCGGCACCTCGGGACAGGCGTCGCGAATGGCCGCGAGCGGGGTGGACCACGTCATGCGCGACAGGTCCTGACCCGCGATGAACGCCTCGAACGTATCGACGCTCGACGCTTCGAACAGCGCGGGCACGAAGGTCGCGGGATTGCGGATCGCGATGAAGAACGCGACCGAATGCCCCGGAAAGAGATCGCGCAGCGTCTCGGCCCGTCGCCCCGCATCGGCATAGAGCGTCGTGCCCGCAAGCACCTTGGCATAGGTCCCGAGAAATCCCTCGTAGCTCAGGATCATGCGGCGGGCCCCCTCGGGGTCCGCGACCCCGTCCAGCAGCTCGTCGACCAGGGTCGGACCGCCGCCGGGCATCAGGCTCCCGCCGCGCGCCTGCATCGCCTTTCGGATCGCGGGCCGCACCCGACCGGCCGACGGCACGACGACCCCGTCCGCGGCCAGCGCGTCGGCGTTCCGGGCCAGTGTCTTGAGCAGGAGGTCGTCATCGGTGCAATGCGCCCCGAGATGTATGGCGATGTCCAAGGGGCCGACGTCCTTCCGCTGCGATCGGCGGGACGATAGCCGTGCCCCGCTGGACAGGCAAACGGCAATGGCCTAGGCCCGATCCCATGTCCGACGGAAACGCTCAGGTTCCTCCGCTTCGCTGGTACCGGCCCGACCCGTGGTCGGTGGGCGCGCTGGTCGTGGCCGCGCTTGTGATGGTTCCGATCCTCGCGGTCGTCTGGCTGGCCTTCAACCCGACGGACAACATCTGGCCCCACCTGATGTCGACCGTCCTGCCGCGCTATCTGGGCAATACGCTGGTGCTGATGACGGGCGTCGGCGTCCTCGCGGCGATGATCGGGACGGGGACCGCGTGGCTCGTCGCGATGCACGAGTTTCCCGGCCGCCGCTGGCTCTCTTGGGCGCTGCTGATGCCGCTCGCGATCCCGGCCTATGTCGGGGCCTACGCGCTGGTCGATTTCCTCGACTACGCAGGGCCCGTGCAGACCGCACTCCGGGGCGCGATGGGCTGGACCAGTGCCGCCGACTACGCCTTTCCCGATATCCGCTCGATGCCTGCCGCGATCCTCGTGATCGGCTTGTCGCTCTATCCCTATGTGTACCTCCTGGCCCGTGCGGCCTTCTCCGAGCAGTCGGGTGCGGGGTTCGAGGTCGCCCGCGCGCTGGGGGCGGGACCCTGGGCGCGGTTTCTGCGCGTCGGCCTGCCGCTGGCCCGGCCCGCCGTCGCCGCGGGCACCGCCGTCGCCATGATGGAGGCGGTCAACGATTTCGGCACGGTCGATTTCTTCGGGGTCCAGACGCTGACAACGGGGATCTTCTCGGTCTGGCTCTCGGGCGGGAACGCGGGCGGCGCGGCGCAAATCGCTTGCGTGATCCTCGTGCTGATCGCGGGGCTCGTCGCCATCGAGCGCGCCTCCCGCCGCCGCCGCCGCTTCTGGCAGGCCGCGCGCGCCCAACGCCCGGTCACGCGGACGACCATGACGCGCAAGGCAGGCTGGGTCGCGACGCTGGCCTGCCTTCTGCCTTTCGGCGCAGGCTTCGCGTTTCCCGCGGGCGTGATGGCGTGGCACGCACTGACGCGGACCGAGAACTGGCTCGCCCCCGGTCTGGCCGAAGCCGTCGCGAACACCGTCCTCGTTGCGGGCTCGGCCGCCCTTCTGACCGTGGGGCTGGCGCTCTTCATGGTCTACGGCGTGCGGATGGCGGGGCGCACCGTGCCCCGTCTCCTGATGCCGATCACGGGGGTCGGGTACGCCGCCCCCGGCGCGGTGCTGGGCCTCGGGGTGCTGATCCCGCTCGCCGCGCTCGACAACCGTGTGGCCGACGCGATCCTCGCCGTGACCGGCCACGATCCGGGCCTGATCCTGACCGGCGGTATCGGCGCGCTGGTCTTCGCGTACACGGTCCGCTTCTTCGCGATCGGGCAGGGGGCGGCGGATGCCGCATTGGGCCGCATCCCGCCCTCGCTGCCGCTGGCGGCCCGGTCGCTCGGACGCGGGCCGGGCGGCACATTGCGCGCGATCCACCTGCCGCTGATGCGCGGCTCGGTGGCGATGGCGCTGCTCCTCGTCTTCGTCGATGCGGTCAAGGAACTGCCCGCCACGCTCCTCCTGCGACCCTTCGGCTTCGACACGCTGGCCACGCGGGTCCACGATCAGGCGTCGCTCGAGCGCCTCGAAGCCGCCGCCCCGGCGGCGCTTGTCATCACCCTCGTCGGCCTCGTCGCCGTCCTCTTGCTGGCCCGCGCCGACGCCGCTAGATGAGCGTCAGTGCCCCTATAGCTCAGCTGGTAGAGCAACTGATTTGTAATCAGTAGGTCCGCGGTTCGAGTCCGTGTGGGGGCACCATCTTTCTAGCAAAATCAGCATCTTAAGTGTTGTAGTGCTGTCTTGGTTGTTCCGAAACGGGTGCGTGAAAGCACTGCGGAAGCAGTTGTTCACGTGTCGTTTTTGCCACATCGGAAGGATGGCTCTGACACAGGCCCCTAAAGCCTGTTTCCACAGGAGAGGGCCGGTCGCGGTTACGGCGGTGAGCGGTCATTGGATCGAGCCGCCGGGACTGGTGGGGATGCTGGTGGGCAGTCATTGGAACGGAGTGCGACAATGAAGGTGGACCGAGAGATCGAGGGGATGCCGAAGATGGACCAGGCTGTGGACGTGGAACAAGGCGTGTGGGTCACCGACTTCATGCAGACGTCGAGTTACATGGAGGGCTTCACCTGCGAAGGCGCTGCGGATGGGATCTCCGCGCCAGTCGGGCTTTCGGATGCAGGCGAAGAGATCCCGGCCGAACGATTCCCACCGGCCATGTGGATCGGCGGCTCCTTCAAAGAGCCGAAGAAGCTCAAGCACATCTTCTCCGCCGGTGGCCTCTTCGCGGTCTCAGGCGCCTTCGCCGAGATCCTGCGGCGTCACGACTTGGGCCAGAACGCGCTGTACCCGGTGACGTTCCTGAGTAAGGACCGCACGACGGCCTATGAGGGTGAGTATTTTTTCCTGAACATCTGCGAACAGAAGAGCGGGTTCGATCCCGAGAGGTCTTCGAACTTCCGAGACTATCGAGAGCGTCCTTCGCCGCGTCTTGGTGGAACGCCCCTGATCCTGGATCACGGGGACATCGCGGTCTCCGCCTCCGTCCTCGACGGTCCCGATCTCTGGATGGATCCCACTTTGGCGACATCTCACTTCTACAAGGGCGAGCTCGCGCGCGAGCTGCTTGCCAAGAAGATGTTTCACTCGAGCGGGACCGAGAGCCTCTCCATCGCCCGCTGCCGGGTGATCGACGCGGACGGTACAGTCATTGGGGGAGATGCATAATGGCTATTAGCCTCCGCTCTCCGTTCAGCTTCGACATTCACCACATTTCCCCACGCGAACCAGAAGCAACCGGCTTAATACGTGGCCCGTCCCCCGCTGAGGTCGAACACGGCCGCTGTCGTGAAGGCGTTCTGGGGCGAGACGCACCACGCGATCATGTCGGCGGCCTCGGTGACCTCGAGGAAGCGCTGGCGCGGGATCTTCGAGAGCATGTAGTCGATATGCTCCTGGCTCATCTGGTCGAAAATCGGCGTGCGTGCGGCGGCGGGGGTGACGCAGTTCACCGCGATGTCGTGGCCCGCCAGTTCCTTGCCCAGCGACTTGGTGAATCCGATCACCCCCGCCTTCGACGCCGAGTAGGCGCAGGCGTTGGGGTTGCCCTCCTTGCCGGCGATGGACGCGATGTTGAGGATGCGACCATAGCCTGCCTCGGTCATCGCGGGCACGACCGCGCGGTTCACGAGGAAGGTGCCGGTCAGGTTGATCGCCACGATCCGCGACCAATCGGCGGGGTCGTATTCGGTGACCGGCCGGTTTGGTCCGGCGATCCCCGCCGAGTTCACGAGGATCTGCGGCGCTCCGAGGGCCGCGACCGTCTCGGCATAGGCGGCATCGACCGAAGCGGGGTCCGACACGTCGCAGGTGACGGCGACGGCACCGGTCTCGGCGGCCATTGCGGCATTGGCGTCGCCGTTGGCATCCCAGCTGGCGACGCGCACGCCTTCGGACTGAAGCCGGCGCAGCACCGCCAGCCCGATTCCCTGCGCCCCGCCGGTCACCACCGCGACCTGTCCGTCCATTCCCAGCGCCATATCCTGTCCCCTCGATTGATCGCCGCGACCCTAGCGGCGCGGTGCGGGCACGGGAACCCGGCGCGGGGCGCGCGCGTAGGTGGGTATGGAACATCTGGACCGCACGCCCGACACGCCGCCCCGCGCCCCCGCCCGCATCCCCGGACGGGCCCCCGCGCGGAGCCGACCCGAAACACTGCATCGGGACGCCGAGACCGACCCGGATCACGCCGCCCGGCTGGATCGGCTCGATCGTCTGGCCTGGAACCTCGACAGCCGCTACCGCCTGCCGGGGACGCAGATCCGCTTCGGCTGGGATGTGCTTCTGGGCCTCGTGCCCGGTCTCGGCGATGTCGCGGCACTGGCGCCCGCGAGCTACATCTGGCTCGAGGCGCACCGGATGGGCGCGCCGACCCACGTGAAGGCGCGGATGGCGTTGAATACCGGGATCGACTGGGTCGTGGGCACCATCCCGCTGGTGGGCGACATCTTCGATGTCGGGTTGAAGGCGAACCGCCGGAACGTCGCGTTGTTGCGGTCGCATTTCGGCCTGCCCGCCGCTGATGACGACCCGACCGGGGCCTGAGCGGGGCCGCTCGGAATGCTGCGTGCCTTTCTCGGACTGCTGGCGCTGGCGCTGGTGGTCGTCACCCTTCTGCCGCTGCGCGATTCCGGTGCGTGGTGGATCCGCGGGTGGGAATTCCCGCGCCTCCACATCTTCGCACTGGCTGTCGCCGTCGGCGTTGTCGCCGCCCTCACGCTGACCGGGACGTGGCGCGGCACGGTCGTCCTCGCCATGATCGCCGTCATCGGCTGGCAGGGGTCTTGGCTCTGGCGTTACGTGCCGGGAATGCCGGTCGCCGTGCCGCTGGTCGCGGGCGAGGGCGGCGTGAAGATCATGGCGCTCAACCTTCTGCAGGAGAACGAGGATCACGACGCGGTCCGCACACTGATCCGCGACGAAGACCCCGACGTGCTGCTTCTGATGGAGGTTGATCAGGTCTGGGCCGACGCGCTGTCGGAGGAGTTGGCGCGCTACGAGACCCGCCGCGAGGAGATCCGCGACGACCATTACGGCATGATCTTCGCCACGCGCATCCCGGTCGAAAGCGCGGAGTTGCACCAGCTCGAGGGCACGGATGTCCCCATCGCCACCGCCATCCTCAGCACGCCCGATGGCCCGATGCTCGTCACGGGTCTTCATCCCCGGCCACCGGTGCCCGGCAATTCGACCGACGACCGCGACCGCCAGCTGGCGGCGATGGCGACATTGATGCGCCGGGTCGACATGCCCGCCGTGGCCGTCGGCGACTTCAACGACGTGCCGTTCTCGCGGCGCGGCAGCCGGCTGCGCGAGGCGGGCGGCCTCAGGGACACACGCGAAGGGCGGGGGCTGATGACGACCTTCGACGTGACGCATCCGATCCTGCGCTTTCCGATCGATCAGGCGCTGGTGACCGAGGACGTCATCCTCCACGACAAGCGCCTCGGCCCCGAGGTCGGTTCGGACCATCTGCCGCTCCTGCTCCGGGTCCGCGCGGGGTCCTGAGTTTCGCGGGCCGGGACGGGAACCGGCGGTCATCCGCCTGCGTTGATCCGTCGCACAATCACGTCTGGAGAACGCCATGGGCAGGTCTGAACGGCTGGAGGACATCTCCGAAGCCGGGCGCCACGCCACCGCGGCCGAAATCGCTGAGGCCCAACCGGGTCGCGGACGCGACGCAACGCGTCCGACCGAGATCCCGAAGGCCGGATGGCTGGATATCGCGGTCCGCGTGAAGGACGAGATTTCGGCGGACCACGTGCTGCTCGTCGCCGCAGGCGTCGCGTTCTATGGCCTGCTGGCGGTCTTCCCCGCCATCACCGCGCTGATGTCCATCACCGGGTTGATCTACGAGCCGACCGAGCTGGTGGCCGCACTCGAGGGCATCACGGCCGTCGTGCCGCCCGATGTCAGCCAGATCATGCTGGACCAGGCGGAAGCCGTGGCCGGATCGCAGGAGGGTGGGCTGACGCTCGGGCTGATCGTCGGACTGGGCCTCGCGCTCTGGTCGGCCTCGGCGGGCGTCGGCAGTCTGATCGAAGGCATCAACCTCGCCTATGACGAGAAGGAGACGCGCGGTTTCGTGCGCGTCAAGCTGATGACCATCGGACTGACGCTGGCGATGATCCTGGGCGTGCTCGTCGCGGCGCTGCTCATCATCGCGGTTCCCGTGGCGTTGGAGTTCCTGGCCTGGAGCCCCACGATGGAGACGCTTCTGCAATGGCTGTCCTACGTGCCGTTGGCGATCATCGTCACCGTGGGCCTTGGCATCCTCTACCGCTACGGCCCCGACCGCGACGACGCCAAGCTGCGCTGGATCGCGCCGGGGACGATCATCGCGGCGCTCGTCTGGCTTGTGGCGTCGGTGGCCTTCTCGATCTACGTGCAGAATTTCGGCTCCTACAACGAGACGTTCGGGTCGATCGCGGGCGTCGTGGTCCTTCTGATGTGGATGTGGCTCTCGGCGGCGGTCATCCTGATCGGGGCGGAGCTCAATTCCGAAATCGAGGCCCAGACCGCGCGCGACACCACCACCGGACATCGGGAACCCTTGGGCCACAGGGGGGCCGTGAAGGCGGATACCATTGGCGCCGCGCGATGAGCCGGGTGGCGTGAGCGCCACTCCCGAGCGGGTCGACACGATCCGCGGCGATGCCGGCTCGACCGAGTTGGCCGCGGCGCCCGCGCGCCCCAAGCGCCATCCGCTCGCCGTACCGGTCACCGGCATCTTCATCCTCCTGCTGATCCAGGCCCTCTTCTTCGCGGCGGAATTCCTGATCCCGGTCACGAGCGCCGTGTTGGGCTATTTCATCCTGAATGCGCCGCGGCGCGGACTTGGCCGGATCGGTGTGCCCGCCCCCGTTGCCGCCGCGCTCTTCACCGTGACGATCGGTCTGGCCCTCGTCTTCGGTGGCATGATGGCGGCCGACCCCATCCAGAACTTCGTTACCGATATCCCGAACCTGCTGAGCCAGGTGATGGGGCAGCTTACCGGACCCGGTGGCCCGTTCGAGGCCTTCACCGTCGCCGCCGACGCCACGGGCGAAGTTCTCGCCGAAGCGGGTGCCGAGCGGCCCATGCAGGTCGAGGTCGTCTCGGATTCCGGGCTCGCCAGCACCGTCTTTGCCATCGCGCCCGCGCTCCTCAGCCAGGTCGTCTTCGCGATGTGCCTGCTGTTCTTCCTGACCGCCTCGGGCGATCTCTTCATCCAGAAGGCCGTACAGGTCGTCGACCGGTTCGAGGACAAGCGCACGACCGTCCAGACCATCCGCACCATCGAGGCGCGGCTTGGCAACTATCTCGGCGCGATCACCTTGATCAATATCGGCCTCGGCGTGGTGATCGGGGCCGCGATGTGGTGGTGGGATCTGCCGTCGCCCTGGCTGATCGGGCTGATGGCGACGGTCCTCAATTTCATCCCTTTCGTCGGCGCGGTGATCGGTGCGGGCATCGCGGGGATCATCGCCTTCGTGTCCTTCTCGGATCCCTGGGCCGGGCTGGGCGTCTTCGCGACCTATTACGCGCTGACCTCGATCGAGGGGCAGTTCGTGACGCCCGCCCTGATCGGCACGCGGCTGCGCCTGAACGTGACGATGGTGTTCCTGTCCGTCGCGTTCTTCGCCTGGACCTGGTCGGTCATGGGCATGGTCGTTGCCGTTCCGATGCTGATCGTGGTCAAGGTCATCTGCGACGCCATCCCGAAATTCCGGAAGGTCGGCCTGTTCCTCGGCGATGCGGAAGGCTTCGTGCCGAGCGAGAAGCGCGCCTGAGCCTCACCGGCGCGAGACGTCTTGCGGTTACGCGCGAGGCGTCTAGGCTCCCCATGTCGCCCACCCCGGGAGAGGGTCGGCGCCCAAGGGAGGAAGACCATGACCTACACGTTTCGCGCAGCCCTGACCGGGATCGCCCTCGTCATCGGCGGGGCCGCCACCGCGGCCGAGTGCATCGCGCCCGCCAACCCCGGCGGTGGCTGGGACTTCACCTGCCGCCAGATCGGCAAGATCATGACCGATATCGGTGTCGTCGACGGCCCCGTGCAGGTCACCAACATGGCCGGTGGCGGTGGCGGCCTGGCCTATCAGACCGTGGCCAACGAGCGCACCGATGACGCCGAGCTGATCGTTGCCGCGAGCCAGGCGACCGCGACCCGTCTGGCGCAGGACGCCTATGGTGGCGCCACCGCCGACCAGGTGCGTTTCCTCGGCGCGATCGGGGCCGATCCGGGCGTCATCGTCGTCGCTGCCGACAGCCCCTTCCAGACCCTGGGTGACATGCTCGACGCCATCGCCGCCGATCCCGGCAGCGTGGCCTTCGCGGGCGGCTCGGCGGCGGGCGGCTTCGACCACCTGAAGGTGCTGCAGCTGGCCAAGGCGCATGGCGTCGAGGATGTGCGCCAGATCAAGTATATCGGCGTCGATGGCGGCGCGGATGCGATCACCCAGACGGTGGGCGGCTTCACCCAAGGCATGACCGGCGACATGTCCGAGGTCGTGGGCTTCATCGAATCTGGTGACGTGCGCGTCCTCGCCGTCCTCTCGGACGAGCGGGTGCCCGGCTTCGACGACATCCCCACCGCCGTCGAGCAGGGCGTGGACGTCGTCGCGGTCAACTGGCGCGGGCTCTACGTTCCGAAGGACATCTCGGACGAGGCCTTCAACGACTGGGTCGCCAAGCTCCAGGCCGTCGGCGAGAGCGAGGAATGGGCCGAGGCCATGGCCGCCAACGGTCTGGCGCCCTTCAACGTGACCGGCAGCGATTTCGAGGCGTTCATAGCCCAGAACATCGAGGACGTCCGCACGCTGAGCCAGGAAATCGGCGTCATCCAGTAAGGGCCGTTCGCGGCGACAACCGAACGGGCGCACCGCCCGTTCCTCCGCCCATCCCGTCCCGACGGGATGGGCCTCCGCGACCGGTGCGGGGCCCGCCCGGGCCCGCTGGCGCACAGACGATATCGGGGGATAGTCACCATGCTCGCAAGCGACCGTATCTTCGGCGCGATCGTGATCGTCGGCGCGCTGGCCTACGTGGCCAGTGCAGCCCAGATCGCGGCACCCTTTTTCTCCGATCCGCTCGGGTCGCGCGCCTTCCCGATGGCGGTCGGCATCGTCGCGGCGATCTGCGGCGTGGTCATGGTGCTCAAGCCCGACGACGAACCGGAATGGCCGCCGCTGCGTTCCGTCGGCGCCCTCGCCATCGCAACGGTCATGCTGGTCGGATACGCCTATGCGCTCAAGCCGCTGGGCTTCCTTCTGCCCACCGCGATCGTCGCCGGCGTGCTCTCGTTCCAGATCGCGCCGCGCTGGAAGGCGGCGATCGTCACCGGGCTCGCACTCAGCATCGGGCTCTTCGTCCTCTTCCGCTTCGTCCTCGGCCTAAGCCTCTTCGGTCTGCCGCGGGGACTCTTCTGACATGGATATTCTCAACAACCTGATTGGCGGCTTCTCCGTCCTGACATGGTTCACCCTGGCCCTCGCCGTGCTCGGGTGCTTCATCGGCACCATCGTCGGCGCGCTTCCGGGGCTCGGGCCGTCGAACGGTGTGGCAATCATGATCCCGATCACCTTCACCATGGGGCTCGACGCGGTCGCGGCCCTCGTTCTGCTGACCTCGATCTATTACGGCGCGATGTATGGGGGTCGGATCAGTTCGATCCTCCTCAACATTCCCGGCGACGAACCCGCGATGATGACCTGCCTCGACGGCCATCCGATGGCCCGGAACGGCCGGCCGGGCGACGCGCTGGTGATCTCGGGCGTGGCCAGCTTCGTCGGCGCCACGCTCTCGACCATCGGGCTGATGTTCCTCGCGCCGATCCTGTCGAACATCGCCTACCAGTTCGGCCCGGCCGAGTATTTCGCGCTCTATCTGCTGGCGTTCTGCACGCTGGGCGGCGTCGCGTCGAAGAACCAGGCCAAGGCCGCCTTCGCCAGCGTCCTCGGCATCGGTATCGCGATGATCGGCCTCGATCCCAATTCGGGCATGGCGCGACTGACGGGTGGCAACCTGCATCTCTATGACGGCGTCGATTTCCTCGTGGCGATCGTCGGCCTGTTCGCGGTTTCCGAGGTGTTCTTCTTCATCGAGAAGCACGGCGCGCAGGGCGCGCTCAACATGGTGATCGGCAAGGTCACGATCCCCTGGCGCGAAATCTGGTCGACGCGCTGGACGATGCTCCGCTCGTCGGTGATTGGCTTCATCGCGGGCGTGTTGCCCGGAGCGGGCGCGTCGCTGGGCTCGTTCCTGACCTACGTCACCGAGAAATCCATCGCGGGCGAGAAGGGCGGATTCGGCACCGGGGTTGCCAAGGGGATCGCGGCACCCGAGGTGGGCAACAACGCCGCCGCGGGCGGCGCCTTGGTCCCGATGTTGACGCTGGGCGTGCCCGGCTCGGGCACGACGGCGGTGCTGCTGGCGGTGCTGGTTACGCTCAACATCACGCCGGGCCCGACGCTCTTCACCGAGCGGCCCGACGTGGTCTGGGGCTTGATCGCCTCGCTCCTGATCGCGAATTTCGTCCTTCTGGCGATGAACGTGCCGATGGTGAAGGTCTTTGTGAAGATCCTCCAAGTGCCGCCCGCGATCCTGATGCCGGGCGTCACGATGGTCAGCTTCGTCGGCATCTACGCGCTGACGGGCAGCTATTTCGACCTGCTCCTCGTCACGGCCTTCGGTGTGCTGGGCTACGTCCTGCGCAAGCTCGACATCCCGACGGTGCCCGTGATCCTCGGGATCCTGCTGGGCGGCAAGATGGAGAAGCAGCTCCGCGACGCGATGGTGCTTTCGGACGGGGACTGGACTTACCTCGTCTCCTCGCCCATCGCGATCGGCCTGCTGGTGGCGGCGTTCCTCGGGTTCATCGCCCCGATGTTCCTGCGTCGCATCATCCGCAAGCCCGAGGTACCGGATCATGCCAAGCCTCTCGACTGAGGTCGCCGGGCCGACCTGCCGCGTCCTCGTGCCGGCGGGCGCACTGGGCCTCGGCTGGGATGGCGACGCGCTGGCCGCGGGCCTGGCACGCGGGCCGGATCTCATCGCCATCGACGGCGGCTCAACCGATAGCGGGCCGGCCTATCTTGGGCGCGGCGTGTCCAAGTATTCCCGCGCACAGGTCAAGTCGGACTGGGGCGAGTTGGTCCGCGCGGCCCTCGCGGCCCGCGTGCCGCTGGTGATCGGCACCGCGGGGACCTGCGGGGCGGGGTCGGCGGTCGACTGGCTGGTCGAGATTACGCGCGAGGTCTTGGCCGAGGCCGGGCAGGGGGCCAAGATCGCCGTCCTCTACTGCGACCGGGATGCCGATCGGCTGGCCGCCGAATGGGACCGCGTGTCACCCCTGCCGGGTGCGCCGGACGTCGCGGCCGACGCCTTGGCCGACTGCACCAACATCGTGGCCCTCGCCGGGGCGGAGCAGGTGCAAGCCGCGCTGGCGACGGGCGCCGGGATCGTCATCTGCGGGCGCACCACCGATACCGCCATCCTCGCGGCCCTGCCTTTGGCGCGCGGCTGCGACGCGGGCGGCGCGTGGCACGGCGCGAAGGTGGGCGAATGCGGCGCGCTCTGCTGCACCCATCCCGACACCGGCGTCATCGAGATCTTGTTCGACGGGACGGGCTTCACGGTGACCCCCATGGCCGAGATCAGCGTCGCCACCGAGCGGACCGTCGCCGCCCATCTCCTCTACGAGAATTCCGACCCGGTCATCCTGCACGAACCCGGTGGCGCGCTCGACACCTCCGCTGCGACCTACCGCGCCGAGGGCCGCGCGGTGCGGGTCGAGGGCGCGGTCTGGACGCCTGCGCCCTATACCGTGAAGCTCGAGGCGGCGCGCGTGGCCGGGCACGGCGTCATGAGCCTCGCCCTCGTCCGCGACCCGCACTACGTGGCGGAAATCGACGACTGGTGCGCCTCGCTCGAGGCCCGTGCCCGTGCCCGCATCGCGCGCCAGATGCCCGGCGCGGCCTACGATCTGGAGCTGCGACGGATCGGTCTCGACGCCGCACTCGGCGCGCTCGAACCAGGCGCGACCCGCCCCAACGAAATCGGCATCATGGCGCAGGTCATCGCCCCCGATGCGGCCACCGCGCAGGAGGTGGCCAAGCTGGTGAACCCGCTCCTCCTCCACCATCCGCTCACCCCCGAAGAGCCGATGCCCACCTTCGCGTTCCCCTTCTCGCCGCCCGAGGTCGATCTCGGCACGCGCTACGAATTCGTGCTGCATCACGTGCTGGCGCTGGACGATCCGATGGACGGCTTCCGGCTGGAGGTCCTCGATGTCTGACCTGGGCGACCTCGCGCGCGTCCGCTCAAAGAACGCGGGCCCGTTCTGGATCACAATCGACATCTTCTGCGACGCCGCGACCTACGACCGCGTCGCGGCCCTCCCGACCGAGGCATTCGCCGCTCGTCTCGGCGGAGCGGAGATCAAGCGCTTCGACCTTCCCGCGCTGCATGTCGTGAAGCTGTCGCTGCCGCGCCCGGCGGTGCAGGGCAGCGCGCGCGACCGCGACATGCACGGCGCGGCGCTGGCCCACGCGCTGACGGGGATGGCGGTGGCCTGACCCCCGCGAGTGCGGCTACCTGAAGGTCTCCAACCGCAGCTCCGCATCGCAGAACTGCCCGTCATGGGTACCGACCCAGATGTCGAGAATGCCCGAGGACGGCGAGGTCAGCGTGATCTTCGCGTCGAGGTTCCCGTTGTCGTCATCGTCGTAATACCAGTTCCCCGCGGGCGTGTTCACCAGCAGCGCGCTGTCGCATTCGCTGACCACCGCGATCTCCAGCGTGTAGCCCGACATGCCCGGCGTCTCGATCGTGAAGTCGGGCGGCGTCGGGAAGTAGCCGTCGCCCCGGTCGGATTTCAGGCTCTTGTAGATCGACCCGCATTGCATGCGCAGGTTGTTGGTCCCGCCCGCCGTGATATCGAAGAGCCGCGGCTCCCAGAGATCGGCCCCCGAAAAACGTCCGACCGCCCCGTTCTGGCGCCAATCCGGGCAAGCCGCCGCGACGGTCGCCCCGGCCAGCAGCGCGGCCGCGGCGCAGGTGATGAGTTTCAGCATGATGTCCCCCCAGTCCTCGTATCTGGGAACGGTAACATCCGGCGAACCGTTGCGGCCAGACCGGAGAGCATCCGATGCCGCGCCCGCCGGGGGCGGAGGTTCCGTGATGTCGGATGTTCGATGGTGGGCGACCCTGGAATCGAACCAGGCGTGAGTCGCCTCGAGGGAGTTACAGTCCCCTGCCACACCTTGCGGCCTGTCGCCCACTGGCGGGCGGGATAGCGGCGGCATGGGGTGGGGTCAAGCGGTGTTGTGGACCGGCCGGACGCGCGCGATAAGCCTCGGGTCGCACGAGGGGATCGGACATGGCGCAGAAGCCGAAATGGGTGGTCGAGAAGGAGCGGGATCGCCGCGCCTCGGCCCGCGAAACGGTTTGGCTCTTTGGCTTGCATGCCGTGCGCGACGCGCTGCAGAACCCGATGCGGGAGCGGCTGCGACTGGTCCTGACGAAGAACGCCGCCGACCGGCTGGGCGATGCCGTGCCCGCCTCGGGAATGACGCCCGAAATCGCCGATCCGCGCAAGTTCCCGGTCCCGCTCGACCCCGGCTCGGTTCATCAGGGCGCAGCCCTCGAAGTGCGCGCGCTCGACTGGGGGCGGCTGGACGACGTGGCGCGGCCTGGCGGCGGGGCGCCCCTGATGGTCCTTCTCGACCGTGTCACCGACCCGCACAACGCGGGCGCCATCCTGCGCTCGGCCGAAGTCTTCGGCGCGCATGCCGTGATCGCGCCCCAGCGCCATGCCGCTCCCGAGACCGGCGCGCTGGCCAAGACCGCGTCGGGTGCGCTGGAACGCCAGCCCTATCTCCGGGTCGGCAATCTGGGCGACGCGATGGAGCGGTTGAAGGAGATGGGCTATCTCTGCGTCGGGCTCGACGGCGAGGCGCCCGAGACGCTGGGCGAGGCCGCCCCCGGCCTTCGCGACGCGCCCGTCGCCATCGTACTGGGCTCCGAGGGTCCGGGCCTGCGCGACCGCACCCGCAGCCTCTGCGACCGGATGGTGCGGATCGACCCCGCGGGGGGGTTCGGCTCGCTCAACGTGTCGAACGCGGCGGCGGTCGCGCTCTTTGCCCTGCGCGAGGGCCGCGATGTTTGAACCCAAGAAGGCGACCTGCTGCTATTGTGGGCGTCGGACCATCCTGCGGAATACCGCCCATGGCGGGCACGAGCTGGCCTGCGGCTCTTGCGGGGCACCGCTCCACGTGATGAAGCCGCTGAAAATTGCCCAGGTTGCGGATGTCTCACCCAAGGTGAAGCGGACGCCGGAGAGGCCGGGGACGAGACGAAAGACCAAGAAGAAGAAATCGAAATCCATCTGGTACGCCGTCGCGTCCGAGATCTGGGACGAGATCGACGACATCTTCGACTGACGTATCGATGCGTAATCCGCTGACGTGAAAAATAATAATCGCGCGGCGGAACCAACTGGGCCGAGGGGCAGTTACCCGATTGTCTGTGGAAAGTGGGTTCGGAACACCCACTCTCTGTTCACTGTCCCTCGTTCCATACCTCGGGCCCGCGTCTTCATTGCCGCGGGCCTTTTTTTCTGCCCATCCTGCGGCCATGACCACGACCCCCTCCGATGCGCTCCTGCGGGACGTCCTGACGCGGGCGAAGACCTTCGCCTGTGTCGGCGTGTCCCCGAACCCGATCCGGCCCAGCCACTACGTCGCGCGCTACCTTGCGCGGCGGGGCATCCGGGTCGTGCCGGTCAACCCGGTCGATGCGGGCACCACGCTCTTTGGCGAGATGGTCGTGCCTGATCTCGGCTCGGTTTCTGGGCCGGTCGACGTGCTGGATGTGTTTCGCCGACCCGAAGCGGTGCCGGCCATCGTCGAGGAGGGTCTACGCGAGCTCGACGGGCTCTGGTGCGTCTGGCTGCAGGTCGGCGTGGTCAGCCTCGAGGCCGAGGCAATGTGCGACGCGGCGGGTGTGACGATCATCCAGGACCGCTGTCCCAAGATCGAACGTCAGCGGCTCTTCGGGGAACTGCGCCAGGGTGGCTTTGCCACCGGCATCATCAGCTCGAAGCTCTGACGCGAAACGGCCCGCCGGGGGGGCGGGCCGTGAAGGGTGGTCAGTCGTCGTATTCCGGAAGCGCCTCGAGCTGTTCGCGCGTGGCGTCCACATAGGCCCGGATGCCTCTTTCGCCGTCGAGGAAGGACATTCGTTTGGCGTGCATCGCGACCTCGTGGTCGCCGATCCCGAGGAAGCCACCGATCGACACGACCACGACGGTGACGTCGCTGCTGCGAGTGCCGGGCGAGAACGCGTATGAGATCACGCCGATCTCCTCGTCGGTCACGTCGAAGACCGGTACGCCCTCGAGTTCGGGCAGGGTCAGCGTGTTCTGCATCCGCGGGGTGTAGCCGTCGCGCGCGACCGCCGGGGCCTCGTTCTCGAACTCGACGCCGGGGATGTAGGTCACGGGCGGCGCATCGCTGTCGGCTCCGCCGGCCATCTCGGCATCGCCCGTCGCGAGATCGGTGCCCGGCGCGGTCGTCTGCACGCCGGAGGCGGTGACGATTGCCGTCGCAGGCGTCTGCGGATTGGCGACGACCGTGCCCGCGTCGAGCGTTGCGGTGTCGGTGTCCGTGCCTTCCATCGCACCGTCCGAGCGGGGGCTGGCAGTGCTCCCTGTCTCGACGGTCACAACGCTGGCAGACGCGGCGGTGGTGACGCCAGAGCCTTCATTGGTGACGGCGCGCGCGCCATCGGTACGGCTGCCGGTGGACAGGTTCTCGAATATCGGTGCGTTCTCGATCTCGTCCCGCGCGGCCATGACCACGAGCACCATCTCGTCCGAGCCTTCAGCCACGGGCACCATCACGAGCTGGTCGATATCGAACGCGACCTCGCGGTCGCCAATCCCGAGAAAGCCGCCGATGTCGGCGATGACCGCATCGACCCCACCATTCGGCCCGAGCACGATGTCATCCACCTCACCCAGTCGCTCCAGGCCCGAGGGCAGGCTGTCTGACGGGTCGAGCCGTGTCTCGGAGGCGTAGATCGCCATATCGTCGAGCATCGAAGCGCGCAGGGCCGGGGTATCGTATCCGGCGACAAACGCGGGGTTTGCGGCAACTTGGGCATGGGCGCCCGCCACGCCGAAAGCCGTCCACGCAATCGCGGTGGACGCAAGGACGGATTTCATCTTAGGCTCCTGATCGTTGTCGCGGTGACCTGTTTGCAGGTTGGTCATCAAGGCAACACGCAAGGCGATGCGATGGTTCCGCACCCGGAGCGTCGCCTTGCGGCTTTCTTCCCGTCGATGAAAAATGTCGCGTTAACAATGGTTGCGCGCAAGGCGCATGGGCAGTGTCCGTCGCACCGCTCGCGTGCCGTCCGCGCCCGACTAGTCGGGCCGCGCGGCCTTCTCGGTGATTCCCGACACACCGGCCCGCGCCTCGAGCCGCGCCATCACGTCGGCCAGATCGACATCCGCCGCTGCCAGCATGACGCAAAAATGATACAGCAGGTCCGCGCCTTCCTCGGCCAGCTTCTCGCGGTCGCCGCGCACCGCCTCGATCAGCGTCTCGACCGCCTCTTCGCCGAATTTCTCGGCGCATTTTGCCGGTCCGCGGGATAGAAGCTTCGCCGTCCAGCTCTTCTCGGGATCGGCATCGCGGCGCGACTGCACGGTCTGCCACAGGGCGTCGAGCGGGTGCATGGTCAGTCCTCCATCCGCATGGGGATACCCGCGGCCTGCATATGCGCCTTGGCCTGGGCGATGGTGTAGTCGCCGAAATGGAAGATCGAGGCGGCCAGCACGGCGGACGCGCCGCCCTCGGTCACGCCCTCGACCAGATGATCCAGGTTGCCGACGCCGCCCGACGCGATCACCGGCACCGGCACCGCGTCGCTGATCGCCCGCGTCATGGCGAGGTTGAACCCCGCTCGCGTCCCGTCGCGATCCATCGAGGTCAGCAGGATCTCTCCTGCGCCCCGTTCCGCGGCCGTGCGCGCGAAGGCCACCGCGTCGATGCCGGTGGGCTTCCGGCCGCCATGGGTAAAGATCTCCCATTTGCCGGGTGCCACGGTCTTGGCGTCAATGGCGCAGACGATGCACTGGCTTCCGAACCGGTCGGCCGCACGCGCCAGCACGTCCGGGTCGGCCACGGCGGCCGAGTTGAACGAGACCTTGTCGGCCCCCGCCAGCAGCAGGTCGCGCACGTCCTCCACCGCTCGGACGCCGCCGCCGATGGTCAGCGGCATGAAGCACGCCTCGGCGGTCCGGGTGGCAAGGTCGTACATCGTGCCCCGGTTCTCATGCGTGGCGTGGATGTCGAGAAAGCACAGCTCGTCCGCACCCGCCGCATCGTAGGCGCGCGCGCTTTCGACCGGATCGCCCGCGTCGATGAGGTCCACAAAGTTCACGCCCTTCACCACGCGGCCATCGGCCACGTCGAGGCAGGGGATGATCCGCGTCTTCAGCATGGGCGCGGTTTGGCGAGGAATGGC
Organism: uncultured Jannaschia sp.; assembly: GCF_947503795.1. Taxonomy (NCBI): domain Bacteria; kingdom Pseudomonadati; phylum Pseudomonadota; class Alphaproteobacteria; order Rhodobacterales; family Roseobacteraceae; genus Jannaschia; species uncultured Jannaschia sp. Next base: position 840,204 of record NZ_CANNEZ010000001.1, read on the forward strand.
CGGTTTGGCAACCGGCGCGGGCGATCACGCGCACGTGCATTGGACAGCACCCCCGCCTGCCACAGGTTGTGCGCCACCAACCCCGAGGAGGTTTTCCCATGATCCGCACCGCAATCGCCGTCTTCGCACTCACCGCCATGCCCGCGCTGGCCGAGATGGTCACCAAGCCCTCGCCCCATTCCGTGGCCGAAACCGCCGACCGCCTCGTCGCCGCCGCCGAAGGGGCGGGCGCCTCGATCGTCGCCCGTGTGCCGCACACCAAGGCCGCCGCCAGCGTCGACATGGAGCTTCCCGAAGCCGAGCTCGTCATCTTCGGCAATCCCAAGGCCGGCACGCCCGTCATGCAGGAAGACCTGCGCGCCGGCCTCGTGCTGCCGCTCCGGGTTCTGGTCCATGCCGCGGATGACGGGACCGCCGTGACCTACCAGACGGCCGAGGATCTGTTCGCCGGGATGGATATCGACCCCGCGGGCGAGGCGGCGGCCCGCATCGACACCGCGCTCGGCAATCTCACCGACGCGGCGGTCGCCGAGTAGGTCAGCGCCCCCGCCACGGATAGGCGACGGCGAGGAACGTCCCCGCCGCCGCCATCCAGGGCAGCGCGAGGTGCCAGTCCGCGGCCCGCAGACCCCGCGCGGTTCGCACGATGGGATCGTCCGCGCAGCCCGACGCCCAGGCCGGCCACCATCCCGGCAGCCAACCGAAGCCGCAGGCGCCGCGCTCAAGGATCGCCGCCACGACCAGCGTGGCCACGACGAACGCCCCGATGGCCGCCAGGAGGCCGAGCAGGATGCGCCCGCCCGACCTCATCGCCGCGCGCGCCATTCCAGCGCCGCCAGCAGGACGAGGGCGGCAAGCGCGATCATCGGAAAGGCCATGTAGGTCAGGAGGAGCGGCAGGAGCCGGTCCACCGTCGGCTCGTCGCAACTGAAGATGCTGTGCACGAACCCGGCGCCGCAGGACCGCGTCAGGATGGCGAGGGCGATGAAGGCGGTCGACAGCACCACGCTCCCCCAGCGCAGGATCCGCGTCGCTGCGCGCGACTGCAGCCGAAAGGACAGCGCGAACCCGACCGCGAGGATGGAGAGGTAAAGGATGAAGGTCGTCATCCGGCCGCCCTCAGCCGCGCAGCGCCGCCAGCGCCTCCGCCAGATCGATCGCCCCGTCATAGAGCGCCCGCCCGGAGATCGCGCCCGCGATCCGGCCCGTCGCGGCGAGCGCGTGCAGATCGGCGAGCGACGACACGCCCCCGCTCGCGATGACGGGGATCGACACGGCCTGCGCCAGCGCATCCGTCGCGGCGACATTCGGGCCGCCCATCGCACCGTCGCGGTCGATATCGGTATAGACGATCGCCGCGACGCCGGCCTCCTCGAACCGCCGGGCGAGGTCGGTTGCGGTCACGTCTGTCGTCTCGGCCCAGCCCTTCGTGGCCACCATACCGCCCCGCGCGTCGATGCCGACGGCGACCTGTCCGGGGAAGGCCCGCGCGGCCGCGCGGACGAGCTCGGGCTCCTCCACCGCCACGGTCCCGAGGATCACGCGCGCGAGGCCCTTCTCCAGCCAGCCCTCGATGGTGCCCATGTCGCGGATGCCCCCGCCGAGCTGGCAGGGCACGTCGACCGCGGCGAGGATCGCCTCGACCACCGCCCCGTTGACCGGCCAGCCCGCGAAGGCCCCGTTCAGGTCCACCAGATGCACCCATTCGCAGCCCGCATCGGCAAAGGCACGCGCCTGGGCCGCCGGATCGTCGTTGAAGACCGTGGCACTCTCCATCTCGCCATGGACGAGGCGCACGGCCCGCCCGTCCTTCAGGTCGATCGCGGGATAGAGGATCATGGCAGGCACTCCGGCGGCTCAGGGTCGCGCGCGTTCTGCAACACCCGGAGCCCGCAGGAAACCCCGTGCCGAAACGTCACGCTTGCCACGAGGTCCCCCCGCACGGCACCAAGCGTCCAGTCTTTGGGAGGACACCAGACCATGAAACGCTTTATCCTGACCGCCATCGCGGCCATCGCGCTGACCGGCGCCGCCCATGCCGACCCGATCGAGGGCGTCTGGCAGACCGAGGTCGACGACGGCTCCTACGCGCATGTCACCATCGCGCCCTGCGGCGCCAACTTCTGCGGCACTATCACCCGTACGTTCCAGAATGGCGGCGAGTACAATTCGCCCAACAAGGGCAAGCAGATCGTCCGCAACATGGCCGCCCAGGGCGGCGGTGCCTACGAGGGCCGCGTCTGGCGCCCGTCGAACGACAAGGTCTATCTCGGCAAGGTCCAGCTCAGCGGCAACCAGATGGCTCTGCGCGGCTGTGTCGCCGGCGGCCTGATCTGCGCCCGGCAGAACTGGGTCAAGATCAACTGATCGGGCGGGTGCGGTCGGCGGGGCGACCCCGCCGCGCCGCCCGTCTTTGCTCGGCAAACATGCCGGGGGGTCCGGGGGGCTGGCCCCCCGGCGGATCGGCCCGCGCACCGCGCGGGCCGATCTGCGTTCAGGGCGTCCAGCGCAGGAAATTCGCGATCAGGCGCAGTCCCGTCCGCTGGCTCTTCTCGGGATGGAACTGCGTGCCGATCACGTTGTCCCGTGCGACGATCGCCGTGACGTCCCCGCCATACTCGACATATGCCAGCCGGTCCGCCGGATCGGCCATCGTCATCGCGTAGGAATGCACGAAGTAGGCGTGATTGCCCGTCTCGATCCCCTCCAGCACCGGATGGTCCCCGGTGAGCACGAGGTCGTTCCACCCCATATGCGGCACCTTCAGCGCCGCGTCCGAGGGCACGATCCGGTCGATCGTTCCGGGCACGAGGTCGAACCCTGCGACAGGCTCGTATTCGCGCCCTTCGGTGGCCAGCATCTGCATGCCCACGCAGATCCCCAGAAATGGCACCGCGCGGGCCGTCACGGCGTCCAGCAAGGCCTCCTCCAGCCCGTCGAACCCCTGCAACCCGCGCCGACATGCCGGAAAGGCGCCGTCGCCCGGCAGGACCACGCGATCCGCGCGCGCGACGTCCTCGGGACGCTGCGACACCAGCACCTCGCCCGCATCCGCCTCCCGCGCCATGCGCTCGAAGGCCTTCTGCGCCGAATGGAGGTTGCCGCTGTCGTAATCGACGAGAACCGTCAGCACGTCAGAGCGACCCCTTCGTGGACGGGATCGCATCCGCCTTGCGCGGGTCGGTCTCGAGCGCGTCGCGCAGCGCGCGCGCCACGGCCTTGAAACTCGCCTCGGCGATGTGGTGCGAATTGACGCCGCGCAGCCCGTCGACATGCAGCGTGATCCCGCCATGGGTCGCGAAGGCCTGGAAGAATTCGCGCACCAGCTCGGTGTCGAACCCCTTGATGGAAGGCGCCGTCATCGGCACCTCCCAGGCCAGCCATGGCCGACCCGACAGGTCCAGCGCTGCCCGCACCAGCGCATCGTCCATCGGCAGGTAGCAATGGCCGTAGCGGCGGATGCCGCGCTTGTCGCCCATCGCCTGCGTCAGCGCCTGGCCCAGCGCGATGCCGACATCCTCGACGGTGTGGTGGTCGTCGATATGGGTGTCGCCCGTGCAGCGCACCTCCATGTCGATCAGCGCGTGGCGGGCCAGCTGGTCGAGCATGTGGTCGAAGAACCCGACGCCGGTCTTGTTGTCGTAACGTCCGGTCCCGTCGAGGTTCACCGACACCGTGATCTCGGTCTCGGCGGTGGTGCGGGTGATGGTGGCCTGGCGCATGGGGGCGGCTCCGAATTGCGGTCCGGGCCGTCATAGGACGCGACCGCCCCCGTTGAAAGACCCCGGACAATCCCCGCCGGGGCCACGGATCCCGCCACGTTGCCCCCCGGATCGCAATGCCGGGCGGACGGCAAAAGTCATATTTGAGACAATATGCGCCGGTATTCCGGACAGGCGGAGGGTCGGCGCAAAGATCGGCCCACGCGGGGCAAACCACGAGCACGGGTCCGACCACAGAATGCCGACTTATTCGTTTCGAATCTACGGGATAGACCCGTGGAATGTCTTCAGTCAGACGGCGGGCAACACGTCGACATGGAGCTCGACCTCCGCCGCGACGGGCACGCTGGATCTCACCGATGACGGCGGCGGGGCCGAGGAAACCTACCTCACGGATGCCAGTAATGGCGAAACTGCCACAGGTGACATCACCTTCCCCGGCACCACGATCACCAATGCCGATATCCACGCTGGCGAGACCTGGATCCTCGAGGACAGCGTCACCGGCGAGCAGATCAAGGTCACCACGATCACGGTCAATGGCGGCGCGAGCTACTACACCATCTCCTCGGTGCCGCTGGTCGAGGGGCGCAGCTACGAGACGATCCAGTTCGACGCCACGCCGGACCAGCCGTCGGGCACCCAGTTCGACTATGACGAATACAATGACGGCACGGTGCTCGGGACCGCCGGCAACGACACGATCGACCGCGACTACACGGGCGATCCCAACGGCGACAAGGTCGATGCCAACGATCTCTATACCTCGCAGACCTCCGAGCAGCTCTTTCAGTGGAACACCTTCGCCGCGAACCAGGACATGTCGGCCGGGGCCACGCAGACCCTCGACGACGTCTTGGTCACGATCACGTCCAGCCTGCCCACCGGCTCGACCTTCATCGCCAATTACGATGTCGGCAACGCCGCCGCCGACGAGCTTCCGTCCGGGCAGGGGTTCTCGACCACCTCCAATGCCCGCTTCTTTTCCAACGGCAACGAGACGAACACGACCCTGACCGTCGATTTCGACAGCGCGGACCCCTCGAAATCGACCGAGGTCCACAATGTCGAGTTCATCATCTCGGATATCGACGGCATCACGAATGGCGGAAACAATTTCCTCGACGTGATCACGATCGACGCCTTCGACGCGGCGGGCAACGCGATCACCGTCGATATCGAGATCCTCGGCGACGATCTCCCGTCCGGCAACACGGTCACAGCCGCGAACAATCTCGACTCCACGAACCAGACGGACGGCGCGATCCGGGTCACGATCCAAGGGCCGGTCGAACGCATCGTCATCGATTACGACAACCTGCCCGCGGGCGGCGGCACGCTGACGCAGCAGGCGATCCTGATCTCGGACATCCAGTTCGACGCGGTCTCGTCGCAAGGCAATGCCGACCTGATCGACGCGGGTGCGGGCGATGACGACGTCTTCGCAGGCTCGGACAACGACACGGTCTTCGGCGGGACCGGCAACGACACGATCGACGGCGGCAGCGGGGATGACAGCCTCTCGGGCGGCGCCGACGATGACAGCATTCTGGGCGGGTCCGGCAACGACACGCTCGAAGGCGACGGCGGCAACGACACGCTCGACGGCGGGGCGGGCAATGACAGCCTCTCGGGCGGTGCAGGCAGCGACAGCCTGATCGGCGGCTCGGGCAGCGACACGCTCGACGGCGGCGCGGACAACGATGTGCTCGACGGGGGCGGCAATGCCGACAGCCTCGTCGGCGGGGCGGGCAACGACACCATCATCGGCGGCGGCGGCGCGGATACCGCCTTCGGCGGCGACGATGCCGACAGCATCACCGGCGGTGGCGGCAACGACGTGCTGGATGGCGGGTCGGGCAGCGACACGATCGACGGCGGCAACAACAACGACAGCATCACCGGCGGCGCGGGCGACGACAGCCTGATCGGCGGCGCGGGCAGCGACACACTCGCGGGCGGTCTCGGCAACGACACGATCCTCGTGGGCACCGGTGACACCGCGACCGGCGGCGACGGCGACGACCTCTTCCTCATCGACCCCGCGCAGGTCGGTGGCGGCACCCTCACGGTCGTGGGCGGCGAGGGCAGCGAGACGGGCGGCGACACGCTCGATTTCAACGGGCTCTGGGTGCCGGGCCAGGTCTTCATCGACAACAGCCTGCCCGACAGCGCGGGCGGCTTCTCGGGCAGCGCCACGCTCTCGGACGGCACGGTCGTCACCTTCGAGCAGATCGAGAAGATCATCTGCTTCGCCCATGGCACCGAGATCTCGACCCCGCAGGGTGCGCGACGGGTCGAGGACCTCGCGCCCGGTGACATGGTGCTGACGCGCGACGCGGGCGCACAGCCGCTGCAATGGATCGGCTCGCGCCACGTCCTGACCGCCGCCGACCAGGCCCCGATCCGCTTCGCGCCGGGCACGGTCGGCAATTCGCGCGTCCTGCGCGTCTCGCCGCAGCACCGGATGCTCGTCCGCGGCTGGCGCGCCCAGCTCACCTTCGGCGAGGACGAGGTCCTGGTGCCGGCCAAGGCCCTGATCGACGGTGCGGGCGTCGTGCAGGAGGGCGTCGGCCCGACCAGCTATTTTCACCTGATGACGCCCGATCACGAGTTGATCTTCGCCGAGGGCGCCGAGACCGAGACCTTCCTGCCGGCCGCCTTCGGCCTCGAGGGCATCGCCGCGGCCGACCGCGAGGCGCTGTTTCGCGTGCGGCCCGAACTGCGCGCCGACCTCGCAGCCTATGGCCGCGCCGCGCGGCCGCTGGCGCCGACCCGCCTCGCGCGCCTGCTCGCCGCCTGATCGCGACCTCCGCAAGGCCGACCCCCGCAAACGCAAAGACCCCCGGCCGTTCCCGGCCGGGGGTCTTTCGCGTCCGAATTGGAGCGGGCGAGGCGATTCGAACGCCCGACCCTAACCTTGGCAAGGTTATGCTCTACCCCTGAGCTACGCCCGCCCTCTTCGGTGTGGGTCACTTAGAAAACACGCGGCGCGGGTGCAAGGGGAAATGCGGGCGCATCCCCCGGTTTTTCGACTGGTTCCCGCCCGGCTCAGGCCGGGTCGGCGAGACCCTGCATGGTGAAGTTGTCGATCGCGAAACTCTCGTCCGAGATGTCCTGGTTGGCATCGGATCCGAAGCCGAACTTGATCGAGTCGCCCGGATTATTGACGGTGATCTGGATGCTCGTGCGGCTGTCGCGCGACCAGCTCTGCTCGATCATCATGCCGCCCAGCTCGACATCCTGTTCGATGACCTTGCCGACGATCTCGATGCCGGTCTGCTCGACCGCCGTGAAGGTCGAGACGCCGTGCTCGGACGTCACGTAACCGACGACCTGGTCGCCGATATAAACGTAGCCGCTTTCGTTATCGAGGCTGTCGAGCGACAGCAGATCGAAGCTGATCGTGGCCACGGTCGCGTCGGCCGCGACGTCGAAGACCTTGGTGACGGTCTGCGCGCCCGAGCCGCCCGCGATGGGGCCCAGCACCGTGCCCACGCCGAACATCTTCTTGGCATCGGCGCCGACCCAGCCGACGGCCCCGTTGTCGAACCCATCGCTATAGACGAGGCCCGGTCCCGAATATCCGGGCTGGCCGCCAAGCTCTTCGTTCACGTTGCCCGCAAGCACGCCCATCCCGCCGAACAACACCTCGTTCACCGCGAACCCGAGGCCCACGGCCGCGGCGGTGATGACGACGTAATCGACGGTCACCGCACCGCGCGTGTCAGCGACGAAGCGGCGAATGGGGGTGAGGGGGGCAAACATGGGGGCACTCGTTTTATGACGGTTGACCCGAATGACTAACCCGGAAGCCTGACGCTGGGATGGCGGAAACCGGGCACGGATGGGGCGCTGCCACGTCGAAACGGCGACAATTCGTCCGATCCGACGCCGTCGTCGCCGCCCCGATGGCGGATCAGGCGGTCATTCCAGCTCGACCAGCAGGTCCTTGGCGTCGATCTGGGCACCCGGCGCGACATGCACCGCCTTGACCACCGCGTCACGCTCGGCATGGAGGCCGGTTTCCATCTTCATTGCCTCGATGGTCAGCAGAAGGTCGCCCTTCAGCACCTTCGCCCCCGCCTGCGCCGCAACCGACGCGACGACGCCGGGCATCGGTGCGCCGACATGGTTGGCGTTGCCGGGCTCGGCCTTGGGCATCTTCGCGGCGCTGCCCGTGACCCGACGATCCGGCACGCGCACGACGCGCGGCTGGCCGTTCAGCTCGAAGAACACGCGGCGATCGCCGTCCTCGTGGGTGTCGCCCTGTGCCACGCAGCGGATGTTGAGCGTCACGCCGGGGTCGATCTCGGCCTCGATCTCGTCGCCGGGCTCCATCCCGTAAAAGAAGACCGGCGTCGGCAGGGCGCGCACGGGGCCATACAGCGCATGCCGCTCGGCGTAATCGGTGAAGACCTTCGGGTACATCAGGTAGCCGTTCAGATCCTCGTCGTCGATCGCCACGCCCAACTTGCCTGCAAGCGCGGTCCGCGTCGCCTCGAGGTCGACGGGTGCAAGGTGCTTGCCCGGACGATCCGAGAGTGGCGCCTCGCCCTTCAGGACCTTCTTCTGCAACCCCTTCGGCCAGCCACCCGGCGGCTGGCCCAGATTGCCCTTCATCATGTCCACGACACTGTCGGGAAAGCTGACCTCGGTCTTCGGGTCGGCCACCTGCGCGGTCGTCAGACCCTGCGCCACCATCATCAGCGCCATGTCGCCAACGACCTTCGAGGACGGCGTGACCTTCACGATATCACCGAACATGGCGTTCACGTCGGAATACATCTGCGCCACCTCGTGCCAGCGGTCCTCCAGCCCCATCGAGCGCGCCTGCGCCTTGAGGTTGGTGAACTGCCCGCCCGGCATCTCGTGGAGGTAGACCTCCGACGACGGCGCCTGCATCCCGCTTTCGAAGGCGAGGTACTGCGCGCGCACCGCATCCCAGTAGTCGTCGATCCGCCGCACCGCATTCATGTCGATGCCCGTGTCGCGCTCGGATCCCTTGAGCGCCTCGACCACGGTGCCGAACGTGGCCTGCGACGTGTTCCCCGAGAGCGAGTCCATCGCCACGTCGGCCGCGTCCACGCCCGCATCGGCGGCGGCGAGGATCGTGGCGCTCGCGATGCCTGCCGTATCGTGGGTGTGGAAATGGATCGGGATCGCGATCTCGTCCTTCAGGGCCTTGATCAGCACCCGCGCCGCTGCGGGCTTCAGAAGCCCCGCCATGTCCTTCAGCCCGAGGACATGCGCCCCCGCCGCCTCCAGCTCCTTCGCCATGCCGACATAATACTTGAGGTCGTATTTCGCGCGATCCGCGTCGAGGATATCGCCGGTATAGCAGACCGTGCCTTCGCAGATGCGGCCCGTCTCGATCACCGCGTCCATCGCGACGCGCATGTTCTCGACCCAGTTGAGGCTGTCGAACACGCGGAAGACGTCGATCCCCGTCTCGGCGGCCTGCGCCACGAAGCTTTGGACGACGTTGTCGGGATAGTTGGTGTAACCCACCCCGTTCGACGCGCGCAGCAGCATCTGGGTCAGGAGATTCGGCATCGCCGCGCGCAAATCACGCAGCCGCTGCCACGGGCATTCCTGCAGGAAGCGGTAGGCGACGTCGAAGGTCGCGCCGCCCCAGCATTCCATCGAGAAGATCTGCGGCAGGTTCGTCGCGTAGGCCGGGGCCACGCGCACCATGTCGATCGAGCGCATCCGGGTCGCCAGAAGCGATTGATGCCCGTCCCGCATCGTCGTGTCGGTCAGGAGAAGCGGCGTCTGCGCCAGCATCCAGTCGGCCACGGCCTTCGGACCTTTCGCGTCGAGCAGAGTCTTGGACCCCGCGGGCGGCGCGTCCGCGATGCGCTCGGGCGGTCGCGGCGCGCGGATATCGGCGGGCGGGCGCGGGCGCCCTTCGGTCTCGGGATGCCCGTTGACCGAGATGTCGGCGATATAGGTCAGGATCTTGGTCGCGCGGTCCCGCCGCGGCTTGAAGTCGAACAGCTCCGGCGTCGTGTCGATGAACTTGGTCGTGTACTCGTTCGACAGGAAGGTCGGATGCTTCAGGAGGTTGATGACGAAGTCGATATTCGTGCTGACGCCCCGGATGCGGAACTCGCGCAGCGCCCGGTCCATCCGCCGGATCGCCGCCTCGGGTGTCGGTGCCCAGGCGGTGACCTTCTCGAGAAGGCTGTCGTAGTAGCGCGTGATGACCGCGCCCGAATAGGCCGTGCCGCCGTCCAGCCGGATTCCCATGCCCGTGGCCGACCGGTAGGTCGTGATCCGTCCGTAATCGGGGATGAAGCTGTTGGCCGGGTCTTCGGTCGTCACGCGGGTCTGGATCGCGTGGCCGTCCAGCTTGACGTCGTATTGCGATGCGATGCCGGTGGCCTCGGTCAGGGACTTGCCCTCGGCGATCAGGATCTGGGCGCGCACGATGTCGATGCCGGTGACTTCCTCGGTCACCGTATGCTCGACCTGCACGCGGGGGTTCACCTCGATGAAGTAGAATTCGCCCGAATCCATATCCATCAGGAACTCGACCGTGCCGGCGCACTCGTAGCCGACATGCTCGCAGATCTTCTTGCCGAGATTGCAGATCTGCTCGCGCTGGGTGCCGCTGAGATACGGGGCAGGGGCGCGCTCGACGACCTTCTGGTTGCGGCGCTGCACCGAGCAGTCGCGCTCGTAGAGGTGGTAGGTGTTGCCATGGCTGTCGCCCAGCACCTGCACCTCGACGTGACGCGCGCGCTGGATCATCTTCTCGAGGTATCCCTCGCCGTTGCCGAAGGCGGCCTCGGCCTCGCGGCGGCCCTCCAGCACCTTCTCCTCCAGCTCGTCCTCGCCCGTGATGGGCCGCATCCCGCGCCCGCCACCGCCCCAGGAGGCCTTCAGCATCAGCGGATACCCGACCTCGGCGGCCTGCTTGGCGATCAGCGCCATGTCGTCGCCCAGCACCTCCGTCGCCGGGATGACAGGCACGCCCGCCTCGATGGCCACTTGCCGCGCGCTGGCCTTGTCGCCCAGCTTGCGCATCGTCTCGGCCTTCGGGCCGATGAACGTGATCCCCGCCGCGGTGCAGGCATCGACGAATTCGGGGTTCTCGGACAGGAGGCCATAGCCCGGATGGATCGCGTCCGCGCCCGACGCCTTCGCGACCCGGATGATCTCGGGGATCGAAAGATAGGCCGCGACCGGCCCCAGCCCTTCGCCGATCTTGTAGGCCTCGTCCGCCTTGAAGCGATGGAGGCCCAGCTTGTCCTCCTCGGCATAGACCGCGACCGTCCGTTTCCCCATTTCGTTGGCCGCGCGCATGACGCGGATGGCGATTTCCCCCCGGTTGGCGATCAGGATCTTCTGGAATTCGGCCATGGCGGGTCCCCCGGACATCTGTGACGGTTTGGTAACGCCCATGCCGCGCTGCGGCAACCGCCGGGTTCTGGGTAGGCGGCGGCCCGTGATAGCATCATCGCGGAAGGACGGGCCCCATGCCGCGCATCATCCGCCTCTATCTCAACGCCATCGCCGTGGGCTTCGGCGCAGCCGCGCTCTTCACCGCGCTCCTCCTCTTGTTGGACGTGGGCGGGCTCGGCCACCTGATCGCGGGATCGGACCGGGGCGCGCTCGCGACCTTCCTTCTGTGGTTCTTCAACGGCATCGTCTTCACCGGCGTGCAGGTCGTCTGGATCCTGAGCCAGATGTCCGGGGGCGACGAAGACTGAGCCTCAGGCCACGACATGCGACCGGAGCCGCGCCTCCATTGCCGCCATGAACGCCTCCAGCCGCCGGGTCCGGCGCTCGGGGGCGAAGGCCATATGGACGGGCAGGGGGGTCGCCTCGGCCAGCCGCACCAGAAGCCCCGCGTCCAGCTCGCGCCGTAGGTACCAGTCCGGCGCGATCGCCACGCCGAGCCCTTCGGTCAGGGCCCGCGCCACGACCGCGATGGAGTTGGTGTTGAGGCCCGGCGCCGCATCGAAGCGCCGGTCGGCCAGCACGATCTGCCGTCCCTCGTAGGGCCCCAGCGTGATCCAGGGCGCGTCCGCCAGATCGACATCCGCGAACCGGGGATGCCCGATCGCATGGCGCGCCACGTCGCCCACATGCCGCACCACCAGCGTGGCGTCGGGCACCGGCCCGACCCGGATCCACAGATCCGCCCCCGTCTCGGAGAGGCGCACCGGCGCATCCGTCAGCTGCCAGTTCACCGTCACGGCCGGGTGCGCAGCCCGAAACGCGGCCAGTGCGGGCATCAGCTCCGTCTGGCCCAACGCGATCGGCGCCACGACATGCAGCGGCCCCGACAGCGTATCGCACTCGGCCAGATCCTCGGCAATCCCGGCCCACGCGGCCAGCATCCGCCGCGCGCGGGGCAGGAGGGTCCGCCCCGCCTCGGTCAGCGCCAGCGCGTGGGTTGTGCGATGCAGAAGCCGGGTGCCCAATTCCGCCTCCAGCGCGGCGATGGCCCGCGTGACCGTGGGCTGCGACACCGACAGGTCGCGCGCCGCCGCCGTCAGCGAGCCGCGTTCGGCCACGCGAAGGAACACCGCAAGATGGGACAATCGATCTGCCATACAATTCTTGTATGACAAAGATGCAGGCCATGCCCATACCGTTGGTCCGCCGCGGGTGCCATCTCTCCGATCAGCAAAGGAGACACGACATGGACAGCTTCACCTTCCTCAACGGCCGCACGATCAACCGCCTCGGGATGGGCGTCATGCGCCTCACCGGCCGACCCGGCAATTTCGGCCCCTATCCCGATTGGGATGCGGGCCTCGCCCTGCTGCGTCAGGCGGCGGACGCGGGCGTCCAACTCTTCGACAGCGCCCGCGCCTATGGCCCGGAACATGCAGATCGCATCCTCGGGGAGGCACTCGGGCATCGAGACGACGTTTTCTTCGCGACCAAGGGCGGCATCGACAAACGCTCGCCCAACGAGATGTCCCGCGACGCCTCGCCCGAGCGGCTGGCCGCCCAGATCGAGGACGCGCGCCGCAACCTCCGGCGCGACCGGATCGACCTCTTCCAGCTGCACTGGGTCGACCCGGAAGTGCCGCTCGAAACCTCCGTCGAGGCGATGGCGAGGGCCCGCGACGCCGGCCTCATCGACATGATCGGGCTCAGCAACGTCACGCCCGAGGAGCTCGACCGCGCCCGCGCCGTCGCCCCCATCGCCAGCGTCCAGAACCGGCTCAACATGGACGACACCGAACAGCTCGAGATGGTCGAGAAGACCCGCGAACTGGGCATCGCCTTCCTGCCCTACGGACCGCTTGGCGCGAACCCGATGCAGCCGGGCGCGACGCTCGACCCGGCCCGCGCGATCCGCTGGCTTCTGGACCTGTCGCCCAACGTCATCGCGATCCCCGGCACGACCAACCCCGACCACCTCGCGGCGAACGTCGCGGCGGCCGAGGTCGCGACTTGAGGCAATTCGCGCCGACCGGGGAACGCAACGCGAACACGGGCTTCCCTTGGCGGGAGGCCCGTCCTATCTGTGGGGCCATGGTCCAGCACGATGATTCCGACGCCTTCGAGGCGGCCTCGCTGTCGTCCCGCGCGATGGCGGCGCGGCCCGCGCCCTATCTCGAAGGGTTGAACGCCGCGCAGATCCAGGCGGTCGAGACGCTGGACGGCCCCGTCCTGATGCTGGCGGGGGCAGGCACCGGCAAGACCCGCGCCCTGACCGCGCGGATCGCGCACCTGATGGCTCGGGGTAAGGCGCGCCCGAACGAGATCCTTGCCGTCACCTTCACCAACAAGGCCGCCCGCGAGATGCGCGAGCGCGTCGGCGCCATGATGGGCCAGGCGGCCGAGGGGATGCCGTGGCTCGGCACCTTCCACTCGGTCTGCGTCAAACTCTTGCGCCGCCACGCCGAACTCGTCGGCCGCACGATCATGGTCAATGGCGATGCGCGCGAGGTGCATCTCCGTTCGAACTTCACGATCCTCGACACCGACGACCAGAACCGCCTCCTCAAGCAGCTGATCGAGGCCGAGGGGGTCGACACCAAGCGCTGGCCGCCCCGGATGCTGGGCGGCATCATCGACCATTGGAAGAACCGTGCCTGGACCCCCGACAAGATCCCCGCCCACGAGGCGCAGGCCTTCGATGGCAAGGGCGTCGCGCTCTACCGCGCCTATCAGGACCGCCTCCTGACGCTGAACGCCTGCGATTTCGGCGACCTGCTGATGCATGTCATCGACATCTTCCAGCGCCATGACGACGTTCTCGCGCAATATCGCCGCTGGTTTCGCTACATCCTCGTGGACGAGTACCAGGATACCAACGTCGCCCAGTATCTCTGGCTCCGCCTTCTGGCCGGTGGGCACAGGAACATCTGCTGCGTGGGCGACGACGACCAGTCGATCTACGGCTGGCGCGGCGCCGAGGTCGGCAACATCCTGCGCTTCGAGACGGATTTCGAGGGCGCCGAGATCATCAAGCTGGAGCAGAACTACCGCTCTACGCCCCATATCCTCGCCGCCGCCTCGGGCGTCATCGCCGGCAACAAGGGGCGGCTGGGCAAGACACTCTGGACGGACGCGACCGATGGCGAGAAGGTCCGGCTGATCGGGCATTGGGACGGCGACGAGGAAGCCCGCTGGATCGGCGAGGAGGCCGAGTCGATGCAGCGCGGCACGCGCGGCCTCGACCCCTACACGCTCGACGACATGGCCATCCTTGTGCGCGCCGCCCACCAGATGCGCGCCTTCGAGGATCGCTTCCTGACCATCGGGCTGCCCTACCGCGTCATCGGCGGCCCCCGCTTCTACGAGCGCTTGGAAATCCGCGACGCGATGGCCTATTTCCGCCTCGTCGTCAGCCCCGACGACGACCTCGCCTTCGAACGGATCGTCAACACCCCCAAGCGCGGTCTGGGCGACAAGGCCCAGCAGACGATCCAGGTCATGGCGCGGTCGAACGGCGTTAGCCTCGTCGAAGGCGCGCGGCTCTGCGTGCGCACGAAGACCATCGGCGGCAAGGGCGGCAAGGCGCTGGGCGAGCTGGTCGATGGCCTCGACCGCTGGCGGGCCGAAATGCTCGACGGGCGCGACCACATTCACCTCGCCGAAGAGATCCTCGACGAGTCCGGCTATACCGGCTTCTGGCAGAACGAGAAGACGCCCGAGGCACCCGGCCGCCTCGAGAACCTCAAGGAACTCGTGAAGGCGCTGGAAGGGTTCGAGAACCTGCAGGGCTTCCTCGAACACGTCTCGCTCATCATGGACAACGAGCAGGCGCAGGACGAGCCCATGATCACGATCATGACCCTCCATGCCGCCAAGGGCCTCGAATTTCCTGTCGTGTTCCTGCCCGGCTGGGAGGATGGCCTCTTTCCCAGCCAGCGCAGCATGGACGAGAGCGGCGTGAAGGGCCTCGAGGAGGAGCGGCGCCTAGCCTATGTCGGCATCACGCGCGCCGAGGAGGTCTGCACGATCAGCTTCGCCGCCAACCGGCGCGTCTATGGCCAGTGGCAATCGGCGCTGCCGTCGCGCTTCATCGACGAGCTGCCCGCCGATCACGTCGAGGTTCTGACGCCCCCCGGCCTCTATGGCGGCGGCTTCGGCGCGTCCGGCATGGCCGCGGCCCAGAAGACCGCGATGGGCGGCGGCGTCGAGAGCGATCTGCACGACCGCGCCACGAAGGCCGATGTCTACAACTCGCCCGGCTGGCGGCGGCTGCAATCGAACGCGACGCGCCCCGTGCGCCAGCCCGCCGAGGCCAAGAACCTCGTCATCGATGCCACGGCCGTCTCGGCCTTCTCCATCGCCGACCGCGTGTTCCATACGAAGTTCGGCTATGGCGAGGTGATGGCGATCGAGGGCGACAAGCTGGAGGTCGAGTTCGACAAGGCCGGGTCGAAGAAGATCGTCGGCCGCTTTCTGATGGCCGCCGATCAGGCGGGCGAGACGCCCTTCTAGGCCACGCCCAGCCAGTCGAAGGCTTCGGCAACCACTCCATGCGCGTCCGCGGTCACGGGCGGGCCGTGCGCGAAGACCGCCTGCCGGATCGGCCAGTCGAGGATGCGCCGCACCGCCGCCCGGCCCGCCCGCCGGTCCGTCTGCGCCAGCCGGAACTTCAATGGCACCTGCGGCCGCGGCCCCGTCATCCGGTCGAGCCGCGCGACCGCGCCCCGCCAGCCGGTATTCGCCTCGGGCGGCAGTTGTTGGATCAGGTCGGTGAAAAGAACCGTGCCGCTCGGCGCGTGGAACGCCACGATCTCGGTCGTGATGCGGTTGCCCGGAACGGTCACCGCATCGAGCGTGCCGGCCCAGCTGTCGGGCCAGGGCGCGGACAACAAGCCGTCCAAGGCAAGGTCCGGTCGTTTGGCCGCCAGCCCCGGCGCGGCGAGAGCGCGCGCTTCGGGGAACCGCCCGGCCCAATCCGAGATCCAGAGGTGGTGCAAGTGGTTGGGGGCCACGATCTCTTCGACCGGGCCGAGGGCCGCGACCTCTGCGACCAGCGCGTCCCGCGCCGCGACCGGCGACCAGAGCACCGACCCGCCCGACGCCAGCCGGATCACCACCATCCGCGTCGGATAGCGAAACCCGGCCACCGTCGCGGTGGCGCCATCCGCAAGCCAGAGGCTTGGGCCGAAGGGCAGGAGACCTGTCACGGCCCTGAGTTTAGTCGGATCGAACGTCGCGGAAAACGAAGAACGGCGGTGCTCCACGCCGTGGGGCACCGCCGTCTATAGTGCGCCGTCCGCTTCGGGGGGGACGATGTGCGGTCGCGGCGCGTCGGACGATCGCCAGAGGGAACAAGCGGCGTCCAATCATTCACCGAACGCCGTTTCGGCGATCCGGTTCCGCCAGGGCGCGAAGTTTTTTCTTACGCGCCGCGCGTCAACGTTGGAGTCAAGGGGAAGGGAGGGTCGTCCGGTCCGGCGATCCCCAAGGGAGGATGGGTATCGCCGAACCGGTCGATATCGCGCATCCGGCCCAAGGGAGGATGAGGGATGCGCGGAACGGTCTCGCCCGAGGGAGGACGGGGAGCCCGTATCGTGTCGGCCGGTCGCGGAAGCGGCCCGGCGCGGGGTCAGTCGGCCCCCGGCGGCGCCCCTCAGGGAGGGATGGGGCGCCGTCAGGGCCTTCCGTGTGCACCGGCCCCGTGGGAGGACGGAGGCGCGGTGCGGATCGGCCCGAGGGAGGTCGGGCCGGGCCGCGGCGGCAGGTCCGGGAGGGGGACGCCGCCACGAGGACCCGTCGGAACGCAAGGGAGGATGCGCCCGCCGGGATGGGAATTACTTCGTGCCGTAGGCCGCTTCCATCGCGATCCACGGGATGTTCGAACGCGCGATGGCGAGATCCGCCAGGTCGCGATCCGAGAGCGCCGAGAGCTCGTTGAGCGTCTGGCGGTAGACGCGCCACTGGCCCCATTGCACGCGAGCGAGACGCAGGCGGTCGGCGATGCGATCGCGCAGCGTGGTGGAGGTGGCGGCCGTATTGCCGTAGGTGGTGACAGTCATGTCTGACCCTTTCAGTGAGGGACATTCTGCCCCGCCGGTGCCCGACCCCATTGCCAGGTGCATCCGTGTTTCCTTGAGAGGAAGATGGGCCGGATGCTGCACCCGCACAACGCCCCGATCCTTCAATGCTGCTATGCGGCATTTGCATGGGTTTCCTTGCGTCAGAACCCTTGTTTCGCCGCCGCGCCCTGTCGAAGCGCCCGGCATGCGCCATATCGCAATGCGATGAGCGCACTCTCCCATATCGGCTTCCGGGCTTATTTCGTGGCTGCCGTTCCGCTGGTGCAGGCGCTCTGGGCGCAGCGCGTCACGCTGGGCTGGCTCGCTTGGGACGTATCGGGCTCGGCACCCTTCGTGGGGCTGATCGCGGCGCTGGGTCTGGCGCCGATGCTGGTCTCGGGCCCGATCTTCGGCGTGCTCGTGGACCGGGCCGACATTCGCCGCGCACTCTTCGCGACAAGCATCTCGATGGCGTTGCTCCTTGCGCTCGCGGCCCTTCTCGCCGGCGGGCCGGGGCTCGGCCGCTGGGGGCTGGCCGGGCTGGCGCTTGCCATCGGGGTCGTCACCTCGGCGCATCACCCCGTCCGCATGTCCCTCGGGCCGCGCCTCGTGCCCCGCGCCGAGGTGCCGTCGGTCGTCGCCCTCTCGGCCCTCAACTTCAACCTCGCGCGACTTCTGGCACCCGTCCTGACCGGCATCGCCATCGCGGCCTTCGGTGCGGTCGCGACGCTCTGGGCCTCGGCACTTCTGTATTTGCCGATGCTGGTGGCGATCCGCTGGATGGATCCGCGGCCGCTGTCGGCCCGCGCCACGCAAGGCAGCATCGGCGCCGGCATTGCCGAGGCCGCGCGATACCTCTGGACCACGCCCGTCGCCCGTCAGGCGGTGATCCTGACGGCGGCGATGGCGATCCTCGTGCGCGGGTATCTCGAATTGCTGCCCGTCATGGCCGAGGGCGTCCACGCGCGCGGCGCCGAAGGCCTCGGCTGGCTGACCGCGGCGGCCGGGGCAGGGGCGCTGCTGGCGGCGATGGCCAAGACCATGGGCGCGGGGCAAGCCGAGACCGGCACCTCCCGCGCGACGCTCGCGATCCTCGTGGCGGGCATCGCGTCCCTTTCGGCGCTGGGCGCCTCGGTCTCGTGGCAGGGCGCGCTGGTCTGGACCGCGGTCGCGGGCTTCGCGTCGACCTTTTGCGGCGTCAGCTTCCAGGCGGCCGTCCAGCAGGCGCTGCCCGACGACCTCCGAGGCCGGGTGATGTCGCTCTGGGTGGTGGTGGGGATCGGCGCAGTGGCGATCGGCTCGGGCCTTCTCGGCTGGCTCGCCGGGCCGTTCGACCTGCCGACCGTGCTGCGCTGGGCCGGGGCGGTCGGTGCCGGGATGGCGGCGCTCCTGGTCTTGCCTTCCCTGCGCCGCGCCGCCACGTAAGGCCCGACACGGCGACAGGGGACGGGCCATGGCGATCACGCGCGACGACGTAAAGGCGGAACTGGCCCGCGTGGCGGTGCCCGACGGGCGCAATCTCGTCTCCGCCGACCTGGTCCGCGCGCTCACCGTGACCGACGGCGCGGTCAGCTTCGTCATCGAGGCCCCATCCGCCGAGATCGCCCGCCAGATGGAGCCGCTGCGCGCCGCCGCCGAGGGCCTCGTGGCCAAGATGCCCGGCGTCGCCCGCGTGCAGGCCGTGCTCACCGCGCCGACCGAGACCAAGGCGCCACCGTCCCTGAAGGTGGGCGGTCACCCGAAGTCACAGGACGGGCCGATGCGCGTGCCCGGCGTGGATCGCGTCGTCGCCATCGCGTCCGGCAAGGGCGGCGTGGGCAAGTCCACGCTCGCCGCGAACCTCGCCGTGGCGCTGGCACGGCAGGGACGGCGCGTCGGTCTGCTCGACGCCGATATCTACGGCCCGTCCCAGCCTCGCATGATGGGGGCCAACCAGCGCCCCGCTTCGCCCGACGGCAAGACCATCCATCCGCTTCAGGCCCATGGCGTCACGCTGATGTCGATCGGCCTGATGCTCGATGCCGACAAGGCCGTGGTCTGGCGCGGCCCGATGCTGATGGGTGCCTTGCAGCAGATGTTGGGACAGGTGGCCTGGACGCATCACACCGATGGCGCCAACCTCGACGTCCTCATCGTCGATCTGCCGCCGGGGACCGGCGACGTGCAGCTCACGCTCTCGACCAAGGCCGTCGTGACCGGCGCGGTCGTTGTCTCGACCCCGCAGGACGTGGCCCTTCTGGATGCACGCAAGGCGCTCGACATGTTCGCCACGCTCAAGACCCCGGTGCTGGGGCTGGTCGAGAACATGAGCCTCTTTCACTGCCCGAATTGCGGCCATGAGGCGCATATCTTCGGCCACGGGGGCGTCGCGGCCGAAGCGGAAGCGCTGGGCCTGCCGCTTCTGGGAACACTGCCCATCGACCTCGAGACCCGGCTGGCCGGGGACGAGGGGACACCCATCGCGGCCGGTGACGGGCCGATGGCCGACGCCTTCGCCGACCTCGCGCGGCGTCTGATCGAGATGGACGCCGGCTAAAGCCGATCACACGAGGGCATGGAATCTCATGCCACCACGTCCACCAGTCGAGCCGTCGTTCAATGACGCGCAGAGGCCCGCTCCGATTCGGAATCATGCCTCGAATGGGTGATTCTGAAGCAAACCCCTGACTCCACGGAAGGATTCAGGGTTCAGCCGGAAATTCAGGCAGTTTGAGAACGCCGCCATCGGTTGGTCGAGGCTGACGCAGGGGCCCATTCTGTGGGCAATTTGCCACTGTTGCGCCGGAAGAACGGAACTTTTCTCCGTTTGAGAAAAACACAACAATTTCCGAAATTTCTCAACAGACATACAAGATATTGTGCCGATTTCCGCTTATCCCCAGTGTTATCCCAAGCCTGTGGATAACTCTGGTGGCGTGAAGTGGCATATAGTGGGTTCCCAGGGCGGTCCGTCTCTGGCATCAAGATTTCACAGAGCAGAGGGTGGCTACGGAGCGAAGACTTCAGACCCCCAAATCGAGTTGAGGCAGGTTAAAACAGGCACCCCCCTTCGTCTCTGAACGACGAAAAGATCCAAAGCGCGCCGTGGCAGACATCCCCCCAGGTGACAGCGCGCCAAGGACGCCCGGCAACGGGACACCAAGGCGGACCGGGTATTGGCAGACACCCGGTCCGCTTTTTTACGTCCGGGGGGCAAATTCAACCCTGGCGTGTGCTCTCCCGCACGCCGAAACGGATTAGATCGGTGACGCTCCGCTTTCGAGGCAACAGCACGCACAAGGTCGATGGCAAGGGCCGGGTATCCATCCCGGCGGATTTTCGCCGCGTCCTCGATGCCGCCGATCCCGATCGCGAGCCGGGCACGAATGCCCGCGTCCACGTCCTTTACGGCGACACGCGCAACCCCTGGTTGACCTGCTATTCGGTCGCGGCGCTGGCCGAGGAGGACGCCAAGATCGAGCGGCTTCCCGACGGTCACCCCGACCGCGAGGTGCTCGAGGATTACTTCTACACCTTCGTCGAGACGCTCAGCATCGACGATAGCGGGCGGCTCGTGCTGCCCCGCGCGTTGCGCGATCAGGTCGGCATCGGCGACGAGGCGGTCTTCGCCTCGAAGGGCCGCACCTTCCGCATCCTGTCGCCGCAAGTGCCCGAAGTGGCGGCCAACCCGCTCAAGACCCGGCTGGGCGAGTTGCCCGAGGGCTTCTCGATCACGCGGCTGCTTCCGTCCGACACGCCGCCCGCCGCATCGTGACCGCGCCGAGTGAGTCCGGGGCGCCACATGTCCCCGTTTTGCTGTCGGCGATCCTCGAAACCGTGGCTCCCGTGCGTGGCGTCTGGTTGGATGGCACCATGGGCGCCGGCGGATACACGCGGGGGCTGCTGGATGCGGGGGCGGACCGGGTGATCGGCCTCGACCGCGATCCGACGGCTCACCAGATGGCGCGCGAATGGGCAGACGAACGGGTCGAGTTGGTGAAGACGGTTTTTTCGCGGATGGACGAGGTCGCGCGCGATCTCGATGGTGTGGTTCTCGATCTCGGGGTCAGCTCGATGCAGCTCGACCAGGCCGAGCGCGGCTTCAGCTTCATGCGGGACGGCCCGCTGGACATGCGGATGGGCGATGACGGGCCCAGTGCCGCCGATGTCGTCAACACGGCCCCCGAAGCGCTCCTCTCCGACATCCTGCACCGCTACGGCGAAGAGCGGGCCGCCCGGCGCATCGCCCGCTCCATCGTGCGCCGGCGTGACGAGGCCCCGTTCGAGACGACGCTCGATCTGGCCGAGACGGTCGCCGCCAACCTGCCGCGCCAGAAGCCCGGCCAGTCCCATCCCGCCACCCGCAGCTTCCAGGCCATCCGCATCGCGGTGAACGACGAGTTCGGCGAGCTGGCCCGCGGGCTGTCGGCCGCCGAGCGCGCGCTGGCTCCCGGCGGCTGGCTGGCCGTCGTGACCTTCCATTCGGTCGAGGACCGCGCCGTCAAACGCTTCCTGGCCGACCGGTCGGACGCGGGCGGCGGCGGGTCGCGCCATGCCGCACCCCAGCCGCCCCGGAATCCTGCCTTCGACGTGATCCACAAGGCCATCGCCCCCAGCCCCGAAGAGGTCGCGAACAACCCGCGCGCCCGCTCGGCCCGGCTCCGCGTCGCCCGCCGCACCGATGCGCCCGCGGGCGAGGTCGATCGCCGGACGCTGGGCCTTCCCGACCCGGTCGAGGGGATCTGACGATGCGCGGTCTTCTCTATGCCCTTTCCATCGCCGCCGTCGTGGGGCTCGCCTTCTGGGCCTACCGCGAAGGCTATGACACCCGCGACACCGAGCGGCAGGTGGCCCAGCTCAAGCGCGAGATCGGCGCCCGGCACCAGGAGCTGTCGATGCTGCGCGCCGAATGGGCCTACCTGAACCGCCCCGACCGCCTGACGGCGCTGGCCGAGATGAATTTCGAACGGCTGGGACTGATGCCGCTGCAGGCGGACCATTTCGCGCTGGCCGAGCAGATCCCGTTCCCGCCCCCCGCGACGCCCGCCTTTCCGACCGTCTGGGCCGCCGACGAGGGGCTCGAGGAGAAGCTGGGCGAGGTCATCATCATGAACCATCGCTTCGGCGCCGATGCGGCCCCCGCGCTGATTGCGCCGCCGACGCTGGCCGATGACGGGGAGCAACTGCCGTGATCCGCCGCCGCCGTCGCCCTTCCGTCGCCACCGACCCGTTCCAGCCGGTCGTCCCGACCATTCCACGCGCCCGGACCGAACCCGTCGCCATCCCCCGCGAGGCGCCCGAACGCGTGCGCCTGCGGGCCGAGCGTCGCCTCAAGTTCACCGCCGCCTGCTTTCTGGTGGGCTTCGCCGCGATCGGCCTGAAGATGGGCGCGATCTCGGCCTCCGAGGCGCGCGAGCCGTCCATCGGCGCGCGCGCCGGCGCCTCGATCGTCTCGGAGCGGTCCGACATCACCGACCGCGCGGGCCGCGTGCTGGCGACGAACGTGGTGGCCACCGCGCTCTATGCGCAGCCGCATCTTATGGTCGATCCGGTCGCCGCCGCCGAGGGCCTCGCGCGGGTCTTTCCGGACATGGATGCCGACGTCTGGTCCCGCCGCTTCCAGAGCGGGTCCAAGTTCTTCTGGATCAAGGGAAATATCTCTCCTGAGCAGCAACAGGCCGTCCACGATCTGGGCGAGCCGGGGCTTCTCTTCGGCGAGCGCGAGATGCGGCTCTATCCCAACGGCCCGCTTGCCAGCCACGTGCTCGGAGGCGCGCGCTACGGCGAGCAGGACGTCCGCGCCGCCGAGATCAAGGGCATCGCCGGCGTCGAGGCCGTGTTCGACGACTACCTCCGCGATCCCGCGCAGCAGGGCGCGCCCCTGCGCCTGAGCATCGACCTGTCGGTGCAAACCGCGCTGGAGCAGGTCCTCTCGGGGGGCATGCGCCTGATGAACGCCAAGGGCGCGGCCGCGATCCTGATGGACGTGCATACGGGCGAGGTCGTGGCTCTGGCCAGCCTGCCCGATTTCGACCCCAACGACCGGCCGCGCGCCGCCATCGAGGGCGATCCCGCCGACAGCCCGCTGTTCAACCGCGCGGTGCAGGGCGTCTACGAGCTGGGCTCGACCTTCAAGATCTTCACCGCCGCCCAGAGCCTCGAGCTGGGGCTGACCAATGCGGGCACGATGGTGAACACCCAGGGGCCGCTCCGCCAGGGGCGCCACCGCATCCGCGACTTCCACGATTACGGCCCGCGTCTCTCGGTGACGGACGTGATCGTGAAATCCTCGAATATCGGCACCGCGCGCATGGCGCTCGACATTGGCGCCAAGCGGCAGCAGGACTTCCTGCGCGCGCTCGGGTTCTTCGAGCCGACCGCGATCGAACTGACCGAGGCGCCCGGCGCCCGCCCGCTCGTCCCGACGCGCTGGCCCGAGATCTCGACCATGACCATCAGCTACGGCCACGGCCTCTCGGCCTCGCCGCTACATCTCGCGCAAGGCTACGCCTCGCTCCTGAACGGCGGCACGCGGGTCCGCCCGACGCTTCTGGCCCGGAGCGCCGTGCCCGATCCCGGCGCGCGGGTCGTCAGCACGCGCGTCTCGGCCGAGGCGCGGCACATGCTGCGGCAGGTCGTGATGCGGGGGACGGCATCGATGGGCGAGGTGCCCGGCTACCAGGTCGGCGGCAAGACCGGGACGGCCGACAAGCCCAAGCACACGGGCGGCTATTGGGACGACAAGGTCATCACCACCTTCGCCAGCGTCTTCCCGGCGCAGGACCCGAAATTCGTCCTCGTCGTCACGCTGGACGAGCCCGAGATCGACGCGGCGGGCGAGCGGCGGCGCACGGCCGGCTGGACGGCGGTGCCCGTCGCCTCCGAGATCACCGCGCGCGTCGGCCCGCTTCTGGGGATGCGGCCCGATTTCGATCCCGCACAGGATGCCTTCGGTGCATATCTGACACAGGCGGGTCTGCGCTGATGGACGGGGCGCGCCGGGCGGGATAATCCGGGCGCGCGACACGAGGCACGGGCGAGGGCGCCATGATCAGGACACTGGCGGAACTGGGGCTGACGGGACCATCGGACCTGCGCGTGTCGGGTCTGGCCGTCGACAACCGCCGCGTCCGGCCGGGCGATCTCTTCGCCGCCTTGCCCGGCGAGAAGACCCATGGCGCGCGTTTCGCCGCCGACGCGGTCGCGCGCGGTGCCGTCGCGATCCTGACCGACCCCGCAGGGGCCGCCGTCGCCGGGGATGTCGCCCCCGTCATCGTCGTCGAAGACCCGCGCGCCGCCTTGGCCTTTGCCGCCGCGCTGATGGCCGGGCGCCAGCCCGAAACGGTCGTCGCCGTCACCGGGACCAACGGCAAGACCAGCGTCGCCAGCTTCACACGCCAGATCTGGGACGCGCTGGGCATCCAGGCCGTCAATATCGGCACCACCGGGGTCGAGGGCGCCTTCCACGCCCCCGCCACCCACACCACGCCCGAGCCCATCACGCTGCATCGCCTCTTGGCCGAGATGGCCGAGTTCGGCGTCACCCATGCCGCGATGGAGGCCTCGTCCCACGGGCTCGACCAGCGCCGTCTCGAGGCGGTCCGGCTGGCCGCTGCCGGCTTCACCAACCTGACGCAGGATCATCTCGACTATCACGGCACGATGGAGGCCTATTTCGACGCCAAGGCCGGCCTGTTTGACCGCATCCTGCCTGTCGACGGCGTCGCGGTGATCGATTTCGACGACCCCCACGGCCCCGACCTCGCCGCCGCCTGCACCGCGCGCGGGCAGGAGGTGATCGGCGTCGGCCGTCACGACGATGCCCGCATCCGCCTGACTGGCCAGCGCTTCGATGCGACGGGACAGGACGTCCTGTTCCAGTGGCAGGGCCATGCCCATACCGCCCGGCTCGAGCTAATCGGCGGCTTCCAGGCGGCGAACGCGCTTCTGGCGGCGGGGTTGGTCATCGGCGCGGGCGAGGAGGCCGAGGCCGTCTTCCGCGCGCTGGCCAAGCTCGAGGGTGTGCGCGGCCGGATGGAGCTGGCCGCGACGCGCGACAACGGGGCGGCGGTCTTCGTCGATTACGCCCACACGCCCGACGCCATCGCCACCGCGCTGCAGGCGCTGCGCCCGCATGTGATGGGTCGCATCGTCGCCATCATTGGCGCGGGCGGCGACCGCGACACAGGCAAGCGGTCGCTGATGGGCGAGGCTGCGATGTCGCATGCCGACGCGGTGATCGTGACCGACGACAACCCCCGCTCCGAAGATCCGGCGGCCATCCGCGCCGCCGTGATGCAGGGCGCGCCCGGCGCGACCGAGATCGGCGACCGCGCCGAAGCGATCCTGCGCGGTGCGGGCGAGCTCGAACCCGGCGACGCGCTTCTGGTGATGGGCAAGGGGCACGAGACCGGCCAGACCGTCGGCGACATGGTCCTGCCCTTCGACGATGTCGAGCAGGCCTCGATCTCCGTCGCGGCCCTCGAAGGCCGCGAGGCATGACGCTCTGGACCGCAGCCGAGGCCGCGGCCGCCACGGGCGGCACCGCGTCAGGCGACTGGGTCGCGACCGGCCTCAGCATCGACACGCGCACGCTCGCGCCCGGCGATCTCTTCGTGGCGCTGACGGCCGCGCGCGACGGCCATGATTTCGTCGCCGGCGCCCTCGCGGCCGGGGCGGCCGCGGCGCTCGTCTCGCGCGTGCCGGACGGGGTCGACGCGGCGCGCTGCCTCGTGGTGCCGGATGTGCAGGCGGGGCTCGAGGCGTTGGGCCGCGCAGGGCGCGCACGCACGTCCGCGCGGGTCATCGCCATCACCGGCAGCGTCGGCAAGACCTCGACCAAGGAGATGCTGCGCCATGCGCTCGCCCGCCAGGGCCGTGTCCATGCCGCCATCAAGTCTTTCAACAACCATTGGGGCGTGCCGCTGACGCTGGCCGGATGCCCGGCCGACGCCGATTTCGCCGTCATCGAGATCGGCATGAACCACCCCGGCGAGATCGCGCCCCTGGCCGTTCAGGCCGCGCCCGATGTCGCCATGGTCACCAATGTCGCGCCGGTTCATCTCGAGGCCTTCGCCGACGGCGTGCCCGGTATCGCGCGCGAGAAGGCGGCGATCTTCGACGGGCTGCGCCCCGGCGGGGCCGCGATCTGGAATGCCGATCTCGAGACCTCAGACATCCTCGCGCAGGCGGGCACCGTCTCGTTCGGACGGGCGGGGGCGGCGGACTGGCACCTGATCGACGCCAATCCCGGCCCCGACGGGACCGCCTGCCGCGCCATGACGCCCTTGGGCGAGGTGCTGTTCCGCGTCGGCGCGCCGGGCGCGCATTTCGCGCTCAACGCGCTGGCCGTGCTGGCCGCCATCCACGAAGCGGGGGGCGACGTGGCGCTGGCCGCGCTGTCGCTCGCCGACTGGACCCCGCCCGAGGGGCGCGGCCAGCGGCTCGCGCTGATCCTCCACCCCGACGAGCCGCCGGTCGACCTGATCGACGACGCCTACAACGCCAACCCGGCTTCGGTCGGCGCGGCGCTGGACCTCCTGGCCGCGACGCCGGTGCCGCCCCGCGCCCGCCGCATCGCGATCCTCGGCGACATGAAGGAGCTGGGGCCGACCGGACCCGAACGCCATGCCGCGCTGGCCGATCACGACGGGCTGGCCGCGCTCGACCGCATCCATACCGTCGGCCCGCTGATGCGGCACCTGCACGACGCGCTTCCCGGCGATGCGCGCGGGCTGCACGTGGACACGAGCGACGCGCTCCTGCGCAAACTTCGCGACATGGTGCGGCCCGGCGACGCCGTGCTTGTGAAGGGCTCGCTTTCGATGAAGATGGCCAAGCTGGTCGCGGGTCTCCGCGCCCTGGGCGAGGCCGGCGCCTCCACTCCGAAGGACTAGGACCGCACATGCTCTACTGGCTCACCCAGCTCTCGGATGGCGGCGACGTCTTCAATCTCTTTCGCTACATCACCGTCCGCGCGGGCGGCGCGTTCTTCGTCGCGCTGATCTTCGGCTTCATCTTCGGGCGACCGCTGATCGACCTCCTCCGTCGCCGGCAAGGTAAGGGCCAGCCGATCCGTGACGACGGCCCCGAGACCCATTTCGCCAAGGCGGGCACGCCGACCATGGGCGGGGTCCTGATCCTCGGCGCGGTGACGGTCGCCACGCTGATGTTTGGGCGGCTCGACAACCCTTACGTCTGGCTCGTTCTCTTCGTGACCATCGCGTTCGGCGCCATCGGCTTCGTCGACGACTACGCCAAGGTTTCGGCAGGCAACGCCAAGGGCGTGCCGGGTCGCGTGCGGCTGGCGCTAGGCTTCGTGATCGCGCTGGTCGCGGCGCTGGTCGCGGTCTGGGTCCACCCGCCCGAGCTGGAGAACCAGCTCGCCTTCCCGGTCTTCGCCGACGTGCTTCTGAACATGGGATGGGTCTTCATCCCCTTCGTGATGATCGTGATCGTGGGCTCGGCCAACGCGGTGAACCTGACCGATGGGCTCGACGGGCTGGCGATCATGCCGGTGATGATCGCGGCGGGGACGCTCGGGGTCATCTCCTATGCCGTGGGGCGGACGGACTTCACCGAATATCTCGGCGTGCATTACGTGCCGGGCACGGGCGAGCTTCTGATCTTCTGCGCCGGTCTGATCGGCGGGGGGCTCGGGTTCCTCTGGTACAACGCACCGCCCGCCGCGGTCTTCATGGGCGACACCGGCTCGCTGGCACTGGGCGGTGCGCTCGGGACCATCGCCGTCGTCACCAAGCATGAACTGGTCTGGGCCATCATCGGTGGGCTGTTCGTGGTCGAGGCGCTCTCGGTCATCATCCAGGTCCTCTACTTCAAATCGACCGGCAAGCGCGTCTTTCTGATGGCGCCGATCCACCACCATTTCGAAAAGAAGGGCTGGGCCGAGCCGCAGGTCGTGATCCGCTTCTGGATCATCGCGCTGATCCTCGCCCTGATCGGGCTGGCCACGCTGAAGGTCCGCTGAGGATGGCGCGGACCCCGATCCTTCAAGGGATTTGGCGGGATTCGCCGTCGATGAACCTTCGCGCCCGACCCTCGGCGTGGCGGGACGGCCGGGCCGGGTGCACCCGATGCTAGGTCAGCCGCGCAACCCGCTCTCGCTGTCGGAGAAGGCCGCGCGCTACGGGGCGGTCGCGCTCCTCGTGGGGGTGCTCATCATTGGCTGGCCGATCGTCGAGGGCTACCGCATCGCGGGCGCGGGGATGCCGATGCCACCCGAGGGCGACGGCTGGCAGGAGCTTCGGCGCTTCGGCTGGGATTACGGCATGTCGACGCGGAAATGATGCCCGTGCGCGGATACGACGGCGTCACGGTCGCGGTCCTGGGCCTCGGGCGGTCGGGGCTGACGGCGGCGCGGGCGCTGACGGCGGGCGGCGCGATGGTCGTAGCGTGGGACGACGGCGCGGCCAGCCGCGCGGCGGCCGAGGCCGAGGGCTTCGAGCTGCGCGAGCTGACCCGTGCGGGCGCGTTCGAGGACGTGGCGACCCTCGTCACCTCGCCGGGCATCCCGCATCTTTACCCCGCACCCCATCCCGCCATCGCCGCCGCGTGGGAGGCGGGCGTGGCGGTCGACAACGATATCGGGCTCTTCTTTCGCTCGCTGGGATGGGAGGGCGAGGCGCCCCGCGTCGTCGCGATCACCGGCTCGAACGGCAAGTCCACGACCTCGGCGCTGCTGCATCACGTCCTGACGCAGGCGGGTCGCACCGCGCATCTGGCGGGCAATATCGGGCGTGGCGTGCTGGATCTCGATCCGCCCGGTCCCGAGGATGTCATCGTCCTCGAACTCTCCTCGTACCAGATCGAACTGGCGCGCGCGCTGACGCCCGACGTGGGCGTCTTCACGAACCTCTCGCCGGACCATCTGGACCGGCATGGCGGCTTCGGGGGCTATTTCGCGGCCAAGCGTCGGCTCTTTGCCGAAGGCGGGCCGGATCGTGCGGTGATCGGCGTCGACGAGAACGAGGGTCGCTTCCTCGCGATGCAGATGCAGGAGGCGCGGGGCGACGATCGGGTGATCCGCGTCTCGACCGGAAAGCTGGCCACGCCCGGCTGGCAGGTGACGGCGCGAAAGGGCTGGCTGGCCGAGACGCGCAAGGGGCGCCAGGTCGCTTCGGTCGACCTGCGCGACATTCCAGGGCTGCCCGGACGGCACAACCACCAGAACGCCTGCTGCGCCTGGGCCGCCGCGCGCAGCCTCGGGCTGGGCCCGCGCGAGATCGAGGCGGGCCTGCGCTCCTATCCGGGGCTGCCGCATCGCAGCCAGGTCGTCGCGGAGCGCGGCGGCGTCACCTTCGTCAACGACTCGAAGGCCACGAACGTGGATGCCGCGGCCCAGGCACTCGCTGCCTTCCCGCGCATCCGCTGGATCGTGGGGGGGTTGGTCAAGGAGGGCGGCTTCGACCTCCTGCATCCCCATTACGACCACGTCGCCCGCGCCTATGTCATCGGGCGCGAGGCCGCGGGGACTGCGCTGGCGCTGGGACCGGTCGAGACCGAGATCTGCGGCGACATGGAAACGGCGGTCGCACGCGCGGCGGCGGATGCGGAGCCGGGCGAGACGGTGCTTCTGGCTCCTGCCGCGGCGAGCTTCGATCAATACGATAATTTCGAGCGGCGGGGCGAGGATTTCGCAGCGCGGGTCGCGGCACTGGACGACGCGGGCTGAGGCGCGCAGGCTCGGGCCGGAGGAGACGCGCCATGACCTGCACCCATACCGAGGCCATCACCCGCCCGCGCCTGACCGAGGACGAGAAGACCGGCGCGGTCTGCGCGGATTGCGTGAAGATCGGCGGCGTGTGGCTGCATCTGCGGCACTGCCGAACCTGCGGCGCGGTGCTGTGCTGCGACGACAGCCCCAACCGCCACGCCCGCGCCCATGCGGATGCCGAGGGCCATCCGATCATCACCTCGGCCGAGCCGCGCGAGATCTGGTCCTACTGCTATGTCGACGACGAGATGCTGCCGCGCGGAACCTGAGGTCAGCTGACGACGGTCGCGCCCTCGGGCACCTCTTTCGGGAGCTGGCTGGCCGGGTAGACGAGCCCCGCCGAGATCACGAGCTTGGCCGCGTCCTCGACCGTCATGTCGAGCATGATGATGTCCGAGAGCGGAAGGAATAGCAGAAACCCCGAGGTCGGGTTCGGTGTGGTCGGCAGGAAGACCGACATCATGGGTTCGGCCGCACGGCTCGCGATCTCGCCCTTGGCGGTGGTCGAGACAAAGGCGATGGCCCAGATCCCCTTGCGCGGATACTCGATCAGGCACGCCTGCTCGAACGAGGTCTGGTCCTGCGCGAGGATCGTCTCGGCGATCTGCTTGAGCCCGCCGTAGATGGAGCGGATCACCGGCGTCTTCTGCACCAGACCCTCGGCCCAGCGGATGATCGAGCGCCCGATGAACCCCTTGGCCAGCCACCCCACAAGGATGGTGAAGACGAAGAAGAACGCGACACCGATACCGCGGATGTCGACGTCGAGTCCGAAGCGCTGCAGAAGCCAGATATCGGGGCGGTAGGCGGCAGGGACGAAGGGGAGGACCCAGCTGTCGAACCAGCCGATCACCGACCAGATCAGCCAGAAGGTCAGGCCCACCGGCGCGATCACGATCAGGCCGGTCAGGAAGCTGTTCCTGAGCCGGGTCAGCAGCCCCGCGCGGGGCGGCTTCACCTTGATGTCGTCGCCAAGCTGCATCGGATCTCGATCTTTGTCGGGTTCGACATATTCCCCGCATCCGGCGGGAACAAGGACAGGTTGAGCCGCCGCCCGGGCAGCCGCCCCGCGCCACGCCGGGTGCCGCGGGCTTGGGCGCGGTGCTCGGCGATGCGGCGGGGCTCAGGTCGTCCAGGCCGCGTTCTGCAATACGGTGCGCCAGCCTTCGGGGTCGGCATAGGTTCGGCCCCGCGCATCCCAGTAGGGGTTCGCGGCATCGACCGGCGGGAACCCGGCGCGGGCCATCCGCTCGGTTGCCGCCCGCCAGTCACCGGGATCGGGCAGATAGAGGACGAGCAGGCTCTCGGGGCCGGGCGGCGGCGGGGCGGGCGCATCGCCGTGGCGGGTGAATTCCAGGTGCCAGGGCGCGTTCGGGTGGCCGAGCATCAGCCCGTCGAACCCGTCGTGATCCGCGAACCGCCCGAGCACGTCGAACCCGAGGCCCTCGACGTAGAAGGGCAGGAGCGCGTCGAGATCGGTCGCCGCCCGCGCGACCCGAAGCGTCGGGGCCGCCATCAGTAGCTGTCGCCGGAGACGTAGATCGCCGCTGCTTCAAGGGCCCGCTCCAGCGCGGCATCCGGCGCGGCTCCGCCCGCCTCGGCGGCGATATGGGCGGCCATGAACGTGTCGCCCGCGCCGGTGACGCGGGTCACCATCACCTCGCGCGGCGGCCGGGTCAGCACGCCGCCCGGATGGGCGCAGGCGGCCATGCGCGGTCCATTCGTCACCAGCGCGCGGTGAAGGCCGCGGGCGCGCAGGGCCGCGGCGGCGGCGGGCGCGTCGGGCTGGGGCGCGTGGAGAAGCGTGCCCGCTTCCTCGAGATTGACGTAGAGCGTCGCAGCGCCGTGGCCGAGGAACGGCATCAGCCGGTCGGCCTTGCCCGGCGAGGCGGGCGCGATCCGGAGGTCGGCGGCGGCGAAGCGCGGGTCGGTCGCGATCCGCGACAGCAGGTCCTGCGTCAGGTTGCCGTCGAGCGCGATCGGCCCCTCGAAGCCCAAGCCATCCAACGGCCGCAGGATCTTGTCGCCGGCCGCCTCGAGCGAGTGGGCATCGGCGATGGCGGCGATCAGGCCGTTGGCGCCTTCGACCGCCATGTAGACATCCGTGGGCAGGTCGTCCGAGCGGTAGAGCGTGTCGGTCACGAGCCCCAGCCGGCCGAGTGCCGCCACCAGTTCCTCGCCCTCGGGATCGCGGCCGACGCAAGAGAGGAGCGCGGGCGTCATCCCGTAGGCGCGGGCGGCCATCGCGATGTTGAGGGCGACCCCGCCCGGCAGGCGGGTGATGCGGCCACCGACATCGGTGCCGCGCTCCATGTGGACGGGGGCGCGGCCGATGATGTCCCAGAGGACCGAGCCGATGCAGAGAAGGTCAGGCGTCATGGCGGGAGTGATGGCGGCTGGACGCGGCGGGGGCAAGGTCGGGACAGGTCGCACACGGTACTGGGGCGGGCATCCCCCCGGACGCCCCGGTCATATGCCCGGAGGACAGAATGTGGGCGCGGGGCGTTCGGTCAGGGGCCCTCGATGCCCCATTTGCGCTCCAGCCCTTCGATGGCGGCGATGCGCTCCTCGGTCTTCGGGTGGCTCATCAGCCAGGCGGGTGCGCCGTTGCCCCCGAGGCCCGAGAGCTTCTCGAGCTTGGAGAAGAGCGCCTTTTGCGGCGCCGTCCCGATCCCCGCCTTGACGAGAAGCGCGCTGGCATAGGCGTCGGCCTCGTACTCGTCCTGCCGCGAGAGACGGGCGGCCACCAGCGAGGCGACCGCATTGGCGATCCAGATGCCGACGCCGGGGATGATGCGCCCGAGAACGCCCGCCAGCACGACACGGATCGCGTTCTGGCCCGAGAAGTCGATCAGCCGTCGCCGGGCATGGCCCAACGCCACATGGCCCAATTCGTGTGCCACGACCGAGGCCAGCTCGTCTGGCGTCACCGCGCCGGAATCGAGCTTTCTCAGGAAGCCGCGCGTCAGGAAGATGCGGCCGTCGGGCGCGGCGAGGCCGTTGACCGGCTCGACCTCGTGGACGTTGACGCGAATGCGCTCGACCTCGAGGACCTTCGCCATGCGAGCGAGGACGGGGGCCAGCCGGGGGTCGTCGAGCGGGGTCGAGGTCTGGTCCATCTGGCGCTTGAGCCGCCAGGCCGAGAAGAGCCAGAGGACGAGGCCGTAACCGATCGCGAGGGCGAGGGCGGGGATCTTGAGCATGACCTGCGATATGGGGTCGTTGCGCGCGGAAGGGAACCTCGGGGCATCCCGTGCGTCGTTATGCACTGGGGGAGCGCCGACATGCCCGACTGGACGACCTATTTCGTGGACGCCGCCGTCCTGGTACCGGTGATGGTGCTATTCGTGCGGCTGGCGGGGCTGCGCGCTTTCTCCAAGATGTCGAGCTACGACTTCGCGGTGACCGTGTCCTTCGGCTCGGTGCTGGCGGCGACGGTCGTCAATCCGGGCGTCACGCTGGGACAGGGCGTGCTGGCGATGGCGGCGCTTTTCGGGGTGCAATGGGTGATCGGCTGGGTGCGTGCGCGCTGGGACGCGGTCGAGGACGCCGCCGACAACGATCCGGTCCTTCTGATGCGGGACGGCACGATCCTTCACGATGCGCTGCGGCGGACCCGCGTGACCGAGGGTGACCTGCGGGCGAAGCTGCGCGAGGCGAATGTGCTGGATTACGGAATGGTCCGCGCCGTCGTGCTGGAGGCGACGGGCGACGTGTCGGTCCTCCATGGCGAGACGATGGACGATGGTCTGCTGGACGGGGTGCGCGGCACCGGCTGAGTCGGGGCCTCAGCGGGTCAGGAGCTTCATGCCCGCCGTCAGGCCTTCGAGTGTCATCGGCACCATCCGGTCCTCGAAGATCTCGCGGATCATGCGGACCGAATGGGTGCCGTCCCAATGCGTGCGCGGCAGCGGGTTGATCCAGAGGTTCGAGGCCCATTGCGCGCGGGCACGCTCCAGCCAGACTTGCCCGGCCTCGGCGTTCCAGTGCTCGTTGGCCCCGCCCGGATAGGCGATCTCGTAGGGCGACATGGACGCGTCTCCTACGAAGATCGCGCGGTAGTCGGGGCCGTAGGTGTTGAGCACGTCGCGCGTGGGCGTCACCGCGTCCCACCGGCGACGATTGTCGGTCCAGACCCCTTCGTAGAGGCAGTTGTGAAAGTAGAAATGCTGGAGCGTCTTGAACTCGGCGCGGGCGGCCGAGAACAGCTCCTCCAGCACCTTCACATACGGGTCCATCGAGCCGCCGATGTCGAGAAACAGGAGCACCTTGACCGCGTTGCGCCGCTCGGGCCGGGTCTTCACGTCGAGATAGCCGTTCCGCGCCGTCGCCCCGATCGTGCCGTCGAGATCCAGCTCGTCCTCGGCGCCGTTGCGAGCCCAGTTCCGCAGGCGCTTGAGCGCAACCTTGATGTTGCGCGTCCCCAGCTCGACCCCGTCGTCGAGATTGCGGAACTCGCGCTTGTCCCAGACCTTCACCGCGCGCTGGTGGCGGCTTTCGTCCTGGCCGATGCGGATGCCCTCGGGGTTGTAGCCGTAGGCGCCGAACGGCGAGGTTCCGGCGGTGCCGATCCATTTAGACCCGCCCTGGTGGCGGCCCTGCTGCTCCTTGAGGCGCTGCTTGAGGGTCTCCATCAGCTTGTCGAAGCCGCCCAGCGCCTCGATCTCGGCGCGCTCTTCGGGGGTGAGGTGCTTTTCGGCCTGCTTTTCGAGCCAGTCGGCGGGCAGGTCGACGGCGTTCAGGACGTCGGCGGCGGTGATGTCCTCGAGCCCGGCGAAGGTCGCCGAGAAGGCGCGGTCGAATCGGTCGATATGCCGCTCGTCCTTCACCAGCGCGCTGCGGGCGAGGTAGTAGAAGCCTTCGGCGTCGTAGATCACCAGCTCGGCGGCCATCGCCTCGAGAAAGGTCAGATGTTCGCGGAGCGAGACGGGGACGCCGGCCTCGCGGAGGGTCTGGAAGAAGCGCAGGAACATGGCGGCGATTCTAGCGCGGCGGGCCCGCGGGGCCTAGAGCCGCGCCAGCACGATCAGCGCAATCAGGCCCAGGAGCCCGCCGATGATCGCCCAGACAGCGGCCCATTGCGCCATGTCGAAGCCCGTGCCGCGACGGCGGCGGGCGGCGAGGGCGCCGAGGACGGCGCCGATGAGGGCTGTAAGGATCGGCAACATGGGGGCGGCTTACGCGCCCGGTGCCAGACCCGCAACCTCGGCCACGCGAAGCGCGAGGACGCGGTCGCCCCAAGCGTAGCGGCCCCAGGCGAGGCCTTCGCGCCGGATGCGCGCGGCAGCGGCGGAGGCGCCCTGCATCTCGGCGGCCTCGGCCCTGAGGAGGAGGAGCGTCGCGAGAAGGGCCGCGTTCTGCGCGCCGTCGGCGGCAGGGATGGCGCGGTCGAGCACGGCGAGGGCGGCGTCTGGCTGGCCGGAGGAGAGCGCGAAGGCCCCGAGTTGCAGCGCGACCTGTGCTTCGTGGATGCCGTCGCCGCCGCGCGCGGCATAGAGGCTGCCCGCTTCGAGGAAGGACGCGATGGCCAGTTCGCCGTCGCGGCTGAGCGCGGCGCGCCCGAGGGCCAGGTGCGAGAAGGCCAGCCGTTCGTCGCCCCAGCCCGCCGCGCGCGCCAGAGTCACCGCGTTCTGCGCATGGGTCAGGCGGCCGCGTTCGGAGCCGCGCGGGTCGAGGGCGCCCCGGATCGAGGCGATCCACTGGGGCGAGGATTCGGGCACGGGTCCCCGGTCCGCGACGCGGCCGCGCGGGTTGATCCGGGCCAGGATGGCGGGCAGCCGGGCGGCGAGGTCCGCCTGGCTCATCCCCGAACGAAGGTCGCGGTCATAGGTCGCGCGCAGCACCAGCATGTCGAAGCTGGTCAGCGCGACATGGGTGTTGTCGTCGTTGAAGACGGACCAGGGCATCCGGTAGAGATCGTTGAGCGGCCCGAGCGCCTGCGCGATTTCCTCGTGGAGGCAGTCGCGGATCTCCTGCGGGGAGACGTCGGCGGGCAGGAAGACGCTGGCGCGCCGGCGGGTCTTGAGCGTGGTCCAGTCGGTCGCGGGACCGAGCCGCTTGGAAAGATAGTCCTTCCAGCCCGCGACGCGCGGCACCACGAAACAGGCGGCACCGGGCACGAAGCGCTGGAGAGTCTTGCGGGGAAGGGCGGAGACGGTGATCGAGCCCATCTCGCCCTTGGCGGCGCGGCGAATGTCGATGCCGGCTTCCGCGCGCAGCCGGGCGATCAGGTCGTTGAGATCGGGGGTCAGGGTCGGCGGGGCGGCGCCCTCGACGGCGACGGTGATCGGGCCTTCGAAGCGCGTGAAGACCGGCAGCGCGCGGCCCGTCTCGAGCTGGAACGACAGCGCCATGATGTCGCGCGCGAGCTGGCCGTTGGGCTGGACCGGGACCGCAATCTTCGGGGCGCCGGTGAAGCGTCGGGCGTCCGGCAGGGCGTCGGACATGGTTGCGACCGAGGCGCGCGCCGCCTGCGGCCCGCCGGTCGGCGCGCAGGACGCGACGGCCATCGCGGCGGCAAGGAGCGTGGCGCGCAGCATCATGCGGCGGGCCGGTCGTAGCGGATGAAATCGGTCTGCGTGCCGATCCGGTCATAGAGCGCGCGGGCCGCGTGATTTTGCGATTGCGTCAGCCAGTAGACGCGCGGCGTGCCATGGGCGTCGGCATCGGCATAGACCGCCTCGATCAGGCGACGGGCGACGCCGTGGCCGCGCGCCTCGGGTGCGGTGTAGAGATCCTGGAGATAGCATGTCCCCTCGGGGCGCCACATATGCGGGTGGAACACCCAGTGGACCAGCCCGACGGCGCGGTCCCCG
This sequence comes from uncultured Jannaschia sp., assembly GCF_947503795.1. NCBI lineage: Bacteria > Pseudomonadati > Pseudomonadota > Alphaproteobacteria > Rhodobacterales > Roseobacteraceae > Jannaschia > uncultured Jannaschia sp. The sequence continues at coordinate 876,922 of NZ_CANNEZ010000001.1, forward strand.
GCCCAGGCGAGACGGCCGCGAAAGCTGGCAGGATTGTCCGAAAGTAGACGTTCGAAGGCGGTGTCGTAGATCGCATCGGGCAGCGCGGTCCCGTAGAATTCGAGATAGGCGCGCCACAGCTGACCCCAGGCGTCACGGTCGCCCGTCGCCACGGGCCGGAGCCCGATCGTTTCCATATCCATCACTGCTCGTCCGCATCTGCGTGCTTTGCGTCGAGGCTAGGTGTCCAATGTGGCGGGAATGGGGCGCGGAGCCCGTCCGGCGGCGTCAGAACCGATAGGAGAGCCCGAGTGTTGCACTGCGGATCGGACCGTTCTCGACGGTGTAGGCCTGCGAACCGGGCGCGCCCTGTCGATTGGCCCGGCGGAAGGACGGAATGTCGATCTGCATGAGTTCGCCGCGCAGCGACCAGCGCTCGGTCACGCGCTGCTCGAAGCCCACGCCCAGCGCGAGGCCCGAGCGGACGGTGTCGCTGCGGTAGGCGTCGTTCTCGTCGAGGCGGCCGCCGTCGATATCGCCCCCGAGATTGGCGACCTGCGCCGCGCCCCAGCCGCCGCGCACATAGACGAGCGTGTCCCCCGCAGCATAGCCGATCCGCGTGGTCACATGCCCGGTCCAGTCGATCTCGAGCACGTCGATCGCCCCGTCGGCCCCCGAATTGGGCAGGCGAACGGTCGACCCCAGCGGGGAGGCGGCGATCGCGGCCCCGAGCCCGAACACGAACGAGCCCCGTTGCCAGTCCCAGCCACCGTGGAGCTCGACCACAGGGCCGACATCGCCATGGGTGACGCGGTTGGCGGCGCGGCCAATGTCGTAGGTGTTGCGCGTGCCGGTGACGTCGGCGCCCCCTGATGCGACGCCGAACCCGATCCCGATATGGCCGCCGGACCAGATGTCCTGGGCCGTGGCGAGGCCGGCGGATGCGGCGACGAGGATCGCGGCGACCGCGGCGGCGCGGAGAGTTCGGAATGTGTTCGCCATGCTCCGGGGATGACACCCGACGGGCCGCGGGGCAAGCGCCGGGGCGGCGATCGGGCGCGCGCCGCGGCCCAGACGCCACGGCGAAGACCCGGCGGGACGCGTGGTCCGGGCCGGTCGATCCGGGGTCTCGCGTCGGGGATCGTGAGGTGGGGTGGCGCCACCCCGGTTCGGGGGGACGGCCCCTCGCGTCACGGGACGCCGCCTTGGGCGCCCCGCCTGGGGTCGGGCCCGACCCCGCGCAGAGCGGAGCCGTCCTGTGGGATGGGCGGTGATGTCAGCACCGCCCGGATGTCGCGACAGACGGGGTTCTGGGCCCGAGCGGTTAACGGGAGGTGAATGGCGCGTGCGCCGGGGTCACTCGTCGGGAGCGGCCGCACGCAGGCGTCCCAGATGCTCGTCCCAGCCCTTGTCGAGCGCGAGGGTCAGGTCGAACGCGTCCGCCCCCTGCGGCAGCCCCTCGTGGCGGAGCGTCAGGTTGGTGCCGCCGGGCACTTCGGTCAGGCGGAACCGCACGGTGCTCGTGGCGCCTGCCATCTGCTTGATCGAGAAGGTGTATTCCAGCCGCTCGAACGGATCGGCCACGAGGATTTCGCCCCACATCAGGCGGTCGCCGCTTTCGGTGCCGAACATCTCGTATTCGCCCTCGACCAGTGGGGTCTTCGGCGCGTGGAACCAGACGGCGAGCTTCTCCGGCTCGGTCAGATAGGCCCAGACGCGGGCCGGGGTGGCGCGCAGATAGATGGATTTCTCGAGAACCGTATCGGTCATTGGACGTCCTTTTCGATTGCGGATTTGAGCGAGTCGAGACGGCTGTCCCAGAAGGCGTCGAAGTAGCCGAACCAGTCGAACAGGGGCCGGAGCCCGTCCGCGTTGATCGCGTTGCGGCGCGCGCGGCCCTCGGCGCGGACCGAGATCAGGTTGCCGTCCTCGAGGATCGTCAGGTGCTTCTTGACGGCGGCGCGGGTCATGTCGAACCGGTCGGCCACCTCGGCGATGGTCATGTCGTCGGTGGCGAGCATCCGCAGGATGCGGCGACGCGTCGGATCGGCGAGCGCGCGGAACCCGGCCTGTTCGGGCGCGGGGGCGGGCGGTCCGGTGGACGGGTCGAACCGGGGCGGGGGCTGGGTCATGTCGGCTCCTGAAGAGATACCGTTTGGTATCCTTTCATATGAAACCGAATGGTATCATGTCAACGGGGTCTAGCGCTGGCCTCGCGCCATGAAGGCCAACCGCTCAAAAAGATGGACGTCCGCCTCATTCTTCAAAAGCGCGCCGTGCAGCCGGGGCAGGGCGTTGGTGCCGTCGGCGGCCAGGTCCTCGGGCGAGAGATCCTCGGCGAGGATGAGCTTCAGCCAATCGAGCACCTCGGAGGTGGACGGCTTCTTCTTCAGCCCCTGCTGGTCGCGGATCGCATAGAACCGCGTCAGCGCGGCGGTCAGGAGCTGCGCCTTGATGTCGGGGAAATGGACGCCGACGATCTTCTTCAGCGTCTCCATCTCGGGAAAGCGGATGTAGTGGAAGAAGCAGCGGCGCAGGAAGGCGTCGGGCAGCTCCTTTTCGTTGTTGGACGTGATGATGACGATGGGGCGATGGACCGCGCGGATCGTCTCGCCGGTCTCGTAGACGTGGAACTCCATGCGGTCGAGCTCCTGCAGCAGATCGTTCGGGAACTCGATATCAGCCTTGTCGATCTCGTCGATCAGGAGGACGACGCGCTCGTCCGCGTCGAAGGCCTGCCAGAGTTTGCCCTTGCGGATGTAGTTGGCGACGTCGTGGACCCGCGCCTCGCCCAGCTGGCTGTCCCGGAGCCGCGAGACGGCATCGTATTCATAGAGGCCCTGCTGCGCCTTGGTTGTCGACTTCACCGCCCATTCGAGCATCGGCACGCCGAGGCTCGCGGCGACCTGCCGGGCCAGCTCGGTCTTGCCCGTCCCCGGCTCGCCCTTCACCAGCAGCGGACGCTGCAAGGTGATCGCGGCATTGACCGCGACCGTCAGGTCATCGGTCGCGACGTAGTCTTCCGTGCCTTCGAAACGCATGTCGGTCCCCGTGCCGTTCGGTGCGCGCGCGACCCTATCAGCGGGGCGATGGGGCGCAACCGACCGGACCCGCGAAGGACGTGACAAGGCACGTGACGTGATGTAAGCGCCGTCCCACAGACCCCGGCCCGCCATCCAAGACGGACTGAAACCTGCAACGGGCCGGTGTGAGGGAGCCACCGAATGAAAGCCGAGACCTTTCTTCCGAACGACTACTCGCCCGCCGAGGACGAGCCTTTCATGAACGAGCGCCAGACGGAATATTTCCGCCGCAAGCTGCAAGCCTGGAAGGCGGATCTGCTGGACGAGACCGAGCGCACCATCAGCGGCCTGCAAGGCGCGGCGCGCAACATCCCCGACATCGCCGATCGCGCCAGCGAGGAGACGGACCGCGCACTCGAGCTGCGCACCCGCGACCGCCAGCGCAAGCTGATCGCCAAGATCGATTCGGCCATGCGCCGCATCGACGAGGGCGAGTACGGCTATTGCGAGGTGACCGGTGATCCGATCTCGCTCAAGCGGCTGGACGCGCGTCCCATCGCGACCATGTCGCTCGAAGCGCAGGAGCGGCACGAGCGGCGCGAGAAGGTGCATCGCGACGACTGACGCGATGCGCGGATGCACGATGTGGTCGGTCGTCCCGCGGTGACGGCCGACGTCACGATCCTCGGCGCGGGCATCGCCGGGCTGGCCGCAGCGATCGCCTGCGCGCGTCGCGGACTTGCCGTCGAGGTGATCGAACAGGCCCCGGCCCTGCGGGAGGTGGGGGCGGGCCTGCAGATCGCCCCCAACGGGGCCCGCGTGCTGGACGCGCTGGGCGTCGACATCCCCCATATCGAATCCCGGACTGTCGCACTGGTTGACGGCCCCACGGGGCAGCCGGTCCTGCGGATGCCGCTGGCGGCACCCTTCCGGCTGGTGCATCGCGCCGACCTGATCGCGGGCCTTGCGTCTGTGGCCGAGAATGCGGGCGTCGCACTCCATTTGGGGCAACAGGTCCGGCGCGTGACCGAGGCGGGGCTGGAGACGGCGGGCGGGCTCCGGCCCTACGGGCGCCTGATCGGGGCCGATGGCGTGCGCGGCGCGTCCCGCGCCTTCGTGGCGCCGGACCATGCCGCCGGGCAGGGGCGGCGCTTCACGGGGCAGGTCGCGTGGCGCGCGACGGTGCCGGTGACCGATTGGCCGCACGAGACGCGAGTCCAGATGGGGCCGGGGCGGCACCTCGTCCTCTATCCCCTGCGGGACGGCCGCCTTCTCAACATCGTGGGCGTCGAGGAGCGGGCCGACTGGACGCCCGAGGGCTGGGACATCGACGACGATCCCGACCATCTGCGCGCGGCCTTCGCGGGGTACGCGGCACCGGTTCGCGCCCTGCTCGATCGGGTCGAGGTGGTGAAGCTCTGGGGTCTGATGGATCACGGTGCGACGCCGCGCTGGACCCGGGGACGCGTTACGCTGATCGGTGACGCGGCGCACCCGACGCTGCCGTTTCTCGCCCAAGGCGCGAACCTCGCGCTGGAGGATGCCTGGACGCTCGCCGCCACGCTGGACGATCCCGCAGGGTGGGAGGCCTCGCGCCGCCCTCGCGTCGAGCGCGCGCTGGCCGCAGCGCGCGGGAACGCCACGAACTACCACCTGAGCGGGATGCGACGGATCGTCGGGCATGGCGTGCTGCGCGCGCTCGACCGGGTCACACCGGGCGCGATGGCGCGACGGTATGACTGGCTCTACGGGCATGACGTGACGAAGGGGTAGGTTGCGCGTTCGTGGGTTCTTGGCGGGACCCCGTATTCCGGTCTGGCCAGACGGGACCCGCCGCCGAGCCGCGTGTGCGCTGACGATGCCGCTTAGAACCGCAGATTTCTGCGGCGCAGAATTCGCGGGTCTTGGGTTCTCGGGGAGACACCCGACAGGTTCGGCTTCGCCGAAACGCGAGGGGATGGTGCTGTGAGAGAGGATCGAACTCTCGACTCAGCGTCCCCGGCGGGGGGGGGCGTCAGTCGAGACCTGACGGTGGCAGGAGGCGCAGCGGGTCGTCGGGACGGGCGGGGGATGGTGCTGTGAGAGAGGATTGAACTCTCGACTCAGCGTCCCCGGCGGGGGGCGCGTCAGTCGAGACCTGACGGTGGCAGGAGGCGCAGCGGGTCGTCGGGAAGGGCAAGGGGATGGTGCTGTGAGAGAGGATTGAACTCTCGACCTCACCCTTACCAAGGGTGTGCTCTACCACTGAGCTACCACAGCATCCGGTGCGCGGATTAGACCGAACCGCGCGGCCCCGCAACCCCCTAGGCGCGGCTCTCTGGACCCCCGTGCCACCACCGGCTATGTCGGCCCGAGGCAACAGGACCGCGCATGGCGAAGCGACCCCCCGAGACCCGCGAAGACCGGCTGAAGGCCGCGCTGAAGGCCAATATGGGTCGGCGCAAGGCGCAGGCGCGAGCCCGGGACGAGGAGGAGCCGCCGAAGAAGCCGGCCGAGCAGGAGAACGACAATGGATAGCATCATCGTGACGGGCGGCGGCCCGCTGAAGGGCGACATCCCGATCGCCGGCGCCAAGAATGCCTGCCTCACGCTGATGCCCGCGACGCTGCTGTCGGACGAGCCGCTGACGCTGACCAACGCGCCGCGCCTGTCGGACATCCGCACCATGTCGACGCTGCTCGAAAGCCTCGGGGCCGAGGTCTCGCCGCTGTCGGACGGGCTGGTGCTGGCGATGTCGTCCCATGCGCTGAACGGGGCGCGGGCCGATTACGACATTGTCCGAAAGATGCGCGCTTCGATCCTCGTGCTCGGCCCGCTTCTGGCGCGGTTGGGCGAGGCGATTGTCTCGCTTCCGGGTGGCTGCGCCATCGGGGCGCGACCGGTCGATCTGCACCTCAAGGCGCTCGAGGCGCTGGGGGCGGAGCTGGACCTCCGTGACGGCTACGTCCACGCCAAGGCACCGTCGGGCGGGCTGCGCGGCGGGAATGTCGAGTTTCCCTTCGTTTCGGTGGGTGCGACCGAGAACGCGCTGATGGCCGCGACGTTGGCGCGGGGCACGACCCGCTTGAAGAACGCCGCGCAAGAGCCTGAGATCGTTGATCTTGCCGATTGCCTGCGCGCGATGGGCGCGCAGATTTCGGGCGACGGCACCGACACGATCGAGATCCAGGGCGTCGACCGGATGCATGGCGCGACCCACCGTGTCGTGACCGACCGGATCGAACTCGGGACCTACATGCTGGCCCCGCTGATCGCGGGCGGCGAGGTGACGTGCCTCGGCGGGCGGCGCGATCTGCTCTCGGCCTTCTGCGACAAGATCGAGGCGGCTGGCGGGTCCGTGATCGAGAGCCCCGAGGGCCTGACCGTGACGCGAGCGAACGGGCCCATCCAGGCGGTCGATGTCGAGACCGAACCCTTCCCCGGGTTTCCGACCGACCTGCAGGCGCAGATGATGGCGCTTCTCTGCACCGCAGAGGGGACGAGCGTGCTCGAGGAGAAGATTTTCGAGAACCGCTTCATGCACGCCCCCGAATTGATCCGCATGGGCGCGCAGATCGACGTCCATGGCGGAACGGCGACGGTCACGGGCGTCGAGCGGCTGCGCGGCGCGCAGGTGATGGCGACCGATCTGCGCGCCTCGGTGTCGCTGATCCTCGCAGGCCTCGCCGCCGAGGGGGAGACGCGGGTGGGCCGCGTCTATCACCTCGATCGCGGCTACGAGCATGTCGTCCGCAAGCTTTCGGCGGTCGGCGCCAAGATCGAACGGGTGCGCGACGATGAGTGACGCGCGCTTCCACGATGCCGACGGCGCACCGCTGCGCCTCTGGGCGACCGATCCCGAGGATCTGCAGATCGTCGCGGCGCTGTGTCAGGACGCGGTCCTGCCCGCGTCGGAGATGCGCTGGTCGCGGGAGGCGCGGACACTCGACCTTCTCCTGAACCGGTTCCGGTGGGAGCATGGGGCACGAACGCCCGAACGGGTGCGGTGCGTGCTGCGTGCGACCGACGTGCGGAACGTCCGCGGGCAGGGGGTCGTGCCGGGCGATCCGGATACGATCCTGTCGCTTCTGACCGTGGAATGGGTGCCGGGTCCCGACGCCTGCGGTGCGTTGCGGCTGACCTTTGCGGGCGATGGCGTGATCGAAGCGGCCTGCGACTGCCTCGACGTGACGCTGTCCGACGTCACGCGGCCCTATGCCGCGCCGTCGGGCCGGACGCCCAGTCACGACCCGTGACGACGGTCCGACCGCTCGGACTGGCGGACGGACCGGCCTGGGCCGCGCTGTTCCGCGAGGCGACGCGCACCCATCCTGCGGCCTTTATCACCACGGCGGCAGAGGCCGAGGCGTTGACCGAAGACGCGATCGCGGCCCGGATGGATGGCGATCTGTTGGGCGCCTTCGACGGTGCGCATCTCATCGGGTTCGGCAGTCTCGTTCGCACGGACCGCCCGAGCCTGCGCCACCGCGCGGAACTGGGCCCGCTTTATGCCGCGTCGCGCCACCACGGAAAGGGTGCGGGGCAGGCGCTGATGGACGCGCTCGTGGCCCATGCCCGTGCGCATGATGTCGCATGGCTCGACCTCTGGGTCGCCGAGGAGAACGCCCGCGCGCGCGCCTTTTACCGGAGAAACGGATTCTCCGACGTCGCCCGCAGGCCGGACGCGGTCCGGGGCGCGGACGGGCCGGAGACCGACATCTTGATGACGCGCTGCCTTGAGGCCTGGGCAGGGCGAGGCTAGAGGGCGGCATGCCCCAATTCCTCGATACGACCGACGCCGACTTCGATGCCCGCTTCTCCGCGCTCCTGACCATGAAGCGCGAGGATGCACCCGACGTGGACGACGCGGTCGCGGCGATCATCGCGGACGTGCGGACGCGGGGCGACGCGGCGGTGCTGGAGCTGACGGCGCGCTTCGACCGGCTGGAGCTGACGGCGGACCGAATGCGCGTGTCGGAGGCCGAGATCGACGCCGCCGTGGCCGAGGTCTCGCCCGAGGATCGCGCGGCACTCGAGTTGGCGTCGGCGCGGATCGAGGCCTACCACGCACGCCAGATGCCCGCGGACGAGAGCTGGACCGACGAGACCGGCGCGACGCTCGGCTGGCGCTGGGGGCCGGTCGACGCGGCGGGGCTCTACGTGCCCGGCGGCCTCGCCTCCTACCCGTCGAGCGTGCTGATGAACGCGGTGCCCGCGCGGGTGGCCGGCGTGGGCCGGCTGGTGATGTGCGTGCCGAGCCCCGACGGCGTGCTGAACCCGCTGGTCCTCCTGGCGGCGCGGCTTTCGGGCGTGGACGAGGTCTACCGGATCGGCGGCGCGCAGGCGGTAGCGGCCATGGCCTATGGCACGGCGACGATCGCACCGGTCGACAAGATCACCGGGCCGGGCAATGCCTATGTCGCGGCCGCCAAACGGCGCGTCTTCGGACGCGTCGGGATCGACATGATCGCGGGGCCGTCAGAGATCCTGGTGATCGCGGATGGCGAGAACGATCCGGACTGGATCGCCGTCGACCTGCTCAGCCAGGCCGAGCACGACGAGAGCGCGCAGTCGATCCTGATCACGGATGACGCGGGCTTCGGACGGGCGGTCGCGGCGGCGGTCGAGGCCCGGCTGGAGACGTTGGAGCGGCGCGCGATCGCGGGCGCGTCCTGGCGCGATTTCGGGGCGGTGGTGATCGTGCGAGACCTCGACGAGGCCGCGGCGCTGTCGAACCGGATCGCGCCGGAGCACCTGGAGCTGGCGGTTGCGGACCCGGACGCGCTGGCCGCGCGGATTACCCATGCGGGCGCGATCTTCCTCGGGGCGTGGACGCCCGAAGCGGTCGGCGACTATATCGGCGGGCCGAACCACGTGCTGCCGACGGCGCGGTCGGCGCGCTTCTCTTCGGGGTTGTCGGTGATGGATTTCCTCAAGCGGACGACGCTGGCGCGGATGACGCCCGAGAGCCTGCGCGCGGTCGGGCCTGCCGCCGTGCGGCTCGCGACCTCCGAGAGCCTCAAGGCGCACGCGCTCTCGGTGCAGGCCCGGCTGGACCGTTTGAACCGCGAATAGTGGATCCGGGCCAAAAAACTCCCTAAGACACGATCTCTGTGCTAAATATTAGTTGACATAAGACTAGTCAGGATCGCCAGAAAGAGTCGCGAACCGGCCGATCATCGCGTCCGGCATCGGGGTCGATCGGCGGCTCTCCATGTCGACATGGAGCAAGAGCTGATCGCATTCCGCGAGGATTTCGCCGTCTCGTTGCATGGAATGGACAAGTCTCAGCTTCTTGCCCTCCGCCGCCTCGACCCGCGTCGTCACGGTGATCGCGTCGCCGATCCGCGTCTCGGCGCGGTAGTGTATCGTCGTCTCGACCGTGAAGAAGGACCAGTCGTCGCCGTCGCCCGGCATCGCGCCTGCCACCTCCAGCACCCTGTCGGCGGCATCCGAGAAGACCTGTCCGTAGCGACCCTCGTTCATATGACCGTTCCAATCGCCCCAGGTGACGGGCACGATGCGGGCGACCGTCACCGGGAATTCGGGCGGGGGCAGGGCCGCGTCATGCGCCGCGACAACGGCCCCCGCGCCCTGGTCCCGGCGGCGAAGGCCGCGCAGGATCGACACCAGCGCATCGTCGCGGACCCGTTCCAGCGCGCGGTGTTCGAGATGACCGGACTGCGCGTCCGACTGTGCCGCGATCTTCGCGACCAGCGCATCATCGAGATCGGGGACGTCCATCAGCTTGGTCCAGGGCCATTTCAGCGCGGGGCCGAACTGCGCGAGGAAATGCGCCATTCCGGCGGGCCCGCCCGCGATGCGATAGGTCTCGAATAACCCCATCTGCGCCCAGCGGAGGCCGAAGCCCATGCGGATCGCCTCGTCGATCTGGCCGGTCGTGGCGATGTCGTCGCGCACCAGCCAGAGCGCCTCGCGCCAGACCGCCTCCAGCAGGCGGTCGGCGATATGGGCGTCGATCTCGGAGCCGATCTCGAGGGGATACATGCCGATGTCGCGCAGGATGGCGGCGGCGGGCGCGGTGTCGGGGCCGACAAGCTCGACCAAGGGCAGCAGATAGACCGGATTGAAGGGGTGGGCGACGATGGCGCGGGCCCCGGTCGCGTTCAGGTCCGAGGGTTTGAAGCCCGAGGTGGAGGAGGCGACGATACCGGTGGCGTGGGCGCAGGCCTCCGTCAAGACGGCGTGCTTGAGCTCGAGCCGCTCGGGCACGCTCTCCTGCACCCAATGGGCGCCTGCCACGGCCTCGGCCAGCGTGGGGCGGAACGTCAGCCGTCCATCGGGCGGCAGGCTCCGGTCGTGGAGCATCGGCAGCGCGCGGCGCGCCCCTGCGAGAACCTCGTCCAGCGCTGCGGCCGCACCCGCGCCGGGGTCGAAGACATCCACGTCCCAGCCGTTCAGGAGGAACCGGGCGGCCCAGCCGCCGCCGATCACGCCGCCGCCGAGGATGGCGGCCTTCTTCCTCTGGCCGGAAATACCTCGGGGGTCCGGGGGCTGGCCCCCGGCCCGGTCAACCGGGCGGCTCATGCCGGCTCCCGGCGTGTCAGGCCGAGCTTGGTGCGCACCTCGTCGGGCCCGAGGATGCGCGCGCCCATGCGGGTCACGATCTCGACCGCGCGGGATACCAGTTGCGCGTTGGTCGCGAGCACCCCGCGGTCGAGCATCAGGTTGTCCTCGAGCCCCACGCGCACGTGCCCGCCCGCCAGCACCGCCGCCGCCGCGTAGGCCATCTGGTCGCGCCCGAGCGAGAAGGCGGACCAGGTCCAGCCGTCCGGCACGGCGTTCACCATCGCCATCAGGGTGTTCAGGTCGTTGGGCGCCCCCCACGGCACGCCCATGCAGAGCTGGACCAACGCGGGCGAGTCGAGCACGCCTTCGCGCGCAAGTTCGGTGGCGAGCCAGAGATGGCCGGTGTCGAAACATTCGACCTCGGGGCGCACACCCAGGTCGCGCATGCCCGTGGCCATCGCGCGCAGCATGCCCGGCGTGTTGACCATGACGTAATCGGCCTCGGCGAAGTTCATCGTGCCGCAATCGAGGGTGCAGATCTCGGGGCGGCACTCGGCGATATGGGCCAGCCGGGCCTCGGCGCCGACCATGTCCGTCCCGTCCACGAGCGGCAGGGGCGCATCGGGCGCACCGAAGACGAGGTCACCGCCCATGCCGGCCGTGAGATTGAGGACGACATCCACATCCGACGCGCGAACCCGGTCCACCACCGCGCGGTAGAGTGCGGGGTCGCGGGCGGGGGCGCCGGTTTCCGGGTCGCGCACGTGGACATGGGCGATGGCGGCGCCCGCGCGGGCGGCGGCGATGCAGTCGTCGGCGATGGCCTCGGGCGTGCGGGGGACATGGGGGCTGCGGTCCTGGGTGGCCCCCGATCCGGTCACGGCGCAGGTCACGAAGACCTCTCGGTTCATCTGTAGCGGCATGGGCCCTCCTGATCTCCGGGGGGACCGTCGCGGCCCGATCGCGACGCGTCTCGCCCACGCGCGACAGGATGGCATGGCGCGGCGGCGCGGGCTGCGGTAATGGCGGGTCCATGACGAACCGCATCGCCAATATCCGCATCGACGACGCCAATCTGCCGACGCCCACGCCCGAAATCGAGCAGGAGCGGGCGGTGGCGATCTTCGACCTTCTGGAAGCGAATTCCTTCGCGCTGGCCGCCGAGGACGCGCCCGCCGGGCCCTATGATCTGGCGCTGGCGATCCGCGAGCGGCGGCTGGTCTTCGCGCTGGCCGCGGGCGACGGCGCGGCGGGCGAGTTCCATCTGGCGTTGGGGCCGTTCCGGCAGGTCGTGAAGGACTATTGGCAGATCTGCGAAGCTTATTTCGACGCGGTCAAGAAGCTGCCGCCCAGCCAGATCGAGGCGATCGACATGGCGCGGCGCGGCATCCATGACGAGGGCGCGCGAGTGCTGCAGGAGCGGCTGGAGGGCAAGGCCGAGATCGACAAGGACACGGCGCGGCGGCTGTTTACCCTGATCTGCGTGCTGCATTTCGGCAAATGAGCCGCGCGGGCACATATGCTGCGGGGGCGCGCGCGTGAGCCTGCCGCAATCGGTTCTCTTCTGCTGCGACCACAATGCCGTCCGCTCGCCCATGGCCGAGGGGCTGATGAAGAAGATGCACGGGCATGATATCTACGTGCAGTCGGCGGGCGTGAAGAACGACCTCGAGATCGACGGATTCACCATCTCGGTCTGCGAGGAGATCGGGGTCGAGTTGTCGCGCCACCGGACGCGCAGCTTCGACGAGATGCGCGAATGGGGCGACGACCTCGAGGGGTTCGACCTGATCGTGGCGCTGTCGCCCGCGTCGCAGCGCATGGCCCAGGAGCTGGCGCGCCACGCGCATATCGAGGTCGAGTACTGGCCGATCATGGACCCGACCGGTCTGGGCGAGGGGCGCGAGGCGAAACTTGCCAGCTACCGCCAGACCCGCGACCAGATCATGGATCGCCTGCAGGGACGCTTCGGCGGCGCAGTATGAGGCAACGGTTCTTTCTGTCTTGAACATTCGGGCCGTTGCGCCCATCTAGCGGCATCGCGCCGCACGCTCGCGGCGACAGTCTCAGGAGAGAGCATGGCCAAGGAAGAACTTCTTGAATTCCCCGGCGTCGTGAAGGAACTCCTGCCGAACGCGACATTCCGGGTCGAACTCGAGAACGGCCATGAAATCATCGCGCATACGGCAGGCAAGATGCGGAAGAACCGCATCCGGGTTCTGGCCGGCGACAAGGTGCAGGTCGAGATGACGCCCTACGACCTGACCAAGGGCCGCATCAACTATCGCTTCAAGTAGCGACGGCGCCGCCGCGGCGCAGGTGGTCGGTTCCGCCGGCTGCGTCGCGGCGATCGCTGCAGATGGGGTGGAGGATTTTGAAATGAAATCAGCCCCGTCCAGGCCGAAGCTCATCCTCGGATCCGGCTCGCCCCGGCGGGCGGAGCTTCTGGCCGTGCTCGGGGTCGTCGCCGATGATGTGCGCGCCCCGGACGTCGACGAGACACCCCGGAAGGGCGAGGTGCCGCGCGTCTATTGCGAGCGGATCACAGCCGCCAAGATCGCCGCCGTGCCCGTCGATCCCGACGATGTCGTGCTGTGCGCCGATACCACGGTCGCGGTGGGCCGGCGCATCTTGGGCAAGCCCGGTGACGAGGCCGAAGCGCGCGCGTTTCTCGACCTCCTCTCGGGACGCCGACACAAGGTCGTGACGGCGCTGGCCGTGCGGCGGGGCGGGCGGACATGGTTGCGGACAAACGTGACCTCGGTGCGCCTGAAGCGCCTCGCGGCGCATGAGATCGACGGCTACATCGCCACCGGTGACTGGCGTGGCAAGGCGGGCGGCTATGCCATCCAGGGCCCGGCCGCGGCGTTCGTCGCCTGGATCGAGGGCAGCCATTCGGGCGTCATGGGCCTGCCGGTCCACGAGACGGCGAACCTGCTGGCCGCGGCCGGCTACGACATATGGGGGCCGCGATGATCGGCACGCAGATCCATCTTGGAACGCATGAGGGGCGCGGGGCGGCGGGCCTGATGGAAGACGGCCGCCTGATCGACGTGCTGATCGACGCCGATGACGATATCCCCGTGCCGGGCACCGTGTTCCGCGCCATCTGCGACCGACCGGTCAAGGGGCAGGGCGGCATGATCCTGAAGCTCGGGGGCGGCCTGACGGGCTGGCATCGCAACGCCAAGGGTCTGGCTCCGGGGCAGGCGCTTCTGGTGCAGGTCACGGGCCATGCCGAGCCGGGCAAGGCGGTGCCTGTAACGGATCGCGTGCTCTTCAAGTCGCGGCTCTGTATCGTGACGCCGGGTGCACCGGGCCTCAACGTCGCGCGCTCGCTCACCGATGACGAGGAGCGGGATCGCCTGCTTGAAATCGCCCATGACGTGCTCACCGAGGATCGCGGCGAGACGGGCGTGATCCTGCGGACGGCCGCCGAAGGAGCAGATGCCGAGGCGCTGGCCGAGGATCTCGCCACGACCTGGGCTGCGGCGATGACCGTCCTCGGCGACGAGGGCACAGGTGCCGAGCGCCTGCTCGACGGGCCAGATGCACAGACCCTGGCGTGGCGCGACTGGCCCGATGCGCCGGTCACCGACGACTGGGGACCTGTCGCCGATGCGCTCGACGCGCTGCGCACCCCGGAGGTGCGGATCGGCGCCGTGACGCTCTGGATCGAGCCGACGCGCGCGCTTACGGCGGTGGATGTGAACACGCCGGATGGCGGCGCGGGCGGGTTGCGCGCCAATCTCGCCGCGGCCAAGGAGTTGCCGCGCCAGTTGCGGTTGCGCGGGATCGGCGGGCAGGTGGTGGTGGACCTCGCGCCGACCTCCAAGAAGGACCGCAAGGCAGTCGAGAGCGCATTTCGCCATGCCTTCCGCGCCGACAGCGTCGAGACCTCTTTCATCGGCTGGACACCGCTCGGCCACGTGGAACTGACCCGGCGGCGCGAACGCCGTCCCCTGACGGACCTGCTCTGAGGAGGCACCCATGGCCTGCCCGATCTGCGAAAAACCGACGACACCCGCCTACCGGCCCTTCTGCTCGAAGCGCTGCGCCGACGTGGATCTCGGCCGCTGGCTGAACGGCAGCTACGCCGTCCCGTCCACTGACCCCGACGATGCCGAGGCGGCGTCCGATGCCATCGACGCCGAAGCGGCCCAAGCGGCGCGAGACCGCACCCACTAGGCCCGGCGCCGAGCCGAGCTGGGCGTCATCACCGGTTGAGGTGCGAAGACGCCGGCGCGCGCAGTCTCGGTTCCGCCCAATGGCACCGCCGAGGCGGCGTTCCGACCGACGCGAGGACGTCCAACCAACGCCATTCCGCATCCTTCGATCATCGTCCCGGCCCACCCGCGTCGTCCCCGACCCGTCGCGTGGGCGCCGGACGCTCGGACAGGAGCAAAACGGCCCTTGCCACCCAAATCGCCCTGCCCTAGACGGTGCCCACCCCGCGCCGGGAAACCCGCGCGAACCCGGTGCCTGGGTAGCTCAGGGGTAGAGCAGTGGATTGAAAATCCTCGTGTCGGTGGTTCGATTCCGCCCCCGGGCACCACTTAACAAGCTGATATAATTGCGATTTCTGCTCATGTCTGATCCTCTTTTTGGTCGGGTTTGACGCTTTTATGCGAAGGTTTGACACTTTCGGCCCGCCTTCGGTTCTCTTCTTCCAATGTCGCCATGGTCTCGCGGTTCTTGTCGGCAAGGTTCGCAGACCGCGAATAGTGCCGCGCCATGGACGGTGTCTTCTGTCCCAGAAGGTCCGCGATGCGGCGTTCATCGAGGCCTGCTTCGCGCAAAGTCGTGGCGACCGTGTGCCTCAAGCCCTTGAGGGTCAGGCCTTTTTCAATAAGGCCTTCATTCTCAAGGGCGGTTTTGAAGCGGTGCCAAACGGTCGAAAAGCCGTTATAAGTCCACGCCTCACCGCGCGAATTGGAAAGCACGGTCTCGGCGTCGTGGTTAGGCATGCGGTCAAGCGCGGCCTGAAGGGTCGGGCTGACCGGAATCGCAACCTCTTCGCCTGTCTTGCCGCGCACGCCCCAAATTGTCCCGTCATCGACCTGATCATTCCGTAATCGCAGGGCGTCGGACGGGTCGAGGCCGGTGTTCATCATCAGGGCAAGGGCCACGCGCACATGTGGCTTCGCCTTGCCCAAGACGGTGTCTCGCTCCTCGATGGTCCAAGGACGGTTGGCATATGCACGGTCGCGCGGGCGGCGCTTGGGAATGACGTCTTTGGCGAAGTTGGCGGAGATAAGACCCTTCGGTATATTGTAGCGAAACACCTCACTCAGAAGCGTGCGGACCATGTTCGCCCGCCGCCAGCCGATCTTCTTCGCCGCCTTGTCGTGAATACCTGCGATCAGCGGCGTGTCGATCACGTGGATCGGCGTATAGCGGATCGGTTCAAGGAAATCGGCACATTTGCGATAGTCGCGCCGGGTCGCCTCAGCCAGGTTCTGA
The DNA here is from genome assembly GCF_947503795.1 of uncultured Jannaschia sp. Classification (NCBI taxonomy): domain Bacteria; kingdom Pseudomonadati; phylum Pseudomonadota; class Alphaproteobacteria; order Rhodobacterales; family Roseobacteraceae; genus Jannaschia; species uncultured Jannaschia sp. The sequence goes on from NZ_CANNEZ010000001.1 coordinate 892,896, forward strand.
TAGTGCTCAGTCTCGAAATAGGACTGGATCAGCCCGCCAAGCGTTCCGGTCTTTGGGGCTTTCGCTCGCTGCGCCTCGGCGATGGCGCGGATCGTTTCGCACTCAGCGAAGAACTCGGCGGAACCAATAGGAGCGTTGCTCAGGTCAACCTTGTGGCCAGTCTCGCGATGATAGCATCGCTGCTTGCCGTGCCGGTCCTTGAATATCTTGAACCCTTTGACACGCACCTGTGTCATCAAAGACGGTCCAGAATGGTGTCGCGGGTATCGGTCACAGCCCCAGACTTCACATCATCGATCCATAGATCGAGGTCGCGGCGATCCCAAAGCAGCGTGCCTTGCTTCAACTCAACGGGGCGCACGGGACAAGCCGCCTTGAAGTGCTTCACCGGCAACCCGGCATAACTCGCGGCCTCAGACTGCTTCAGCATGCGCTTGTCGATCACGCTGATATTGAGATTGGTCGTCGCCATCGCCAGACACCCCCGTCAATTCGCCACCGAGCCCTCGGCCCTTTTGACCTTGGTCGCGTTCTTCTGGAATCGCTCCCAACCGCTCATGGTCAGCATTTTGGTTTTCGATGAAATCTCCACGAACTCCAGTTTGCCGGTGTTCATGAGCGCGCGAATTTGCGCAGGGCTGAGCCCAACGATCTCGCTGAGCTGTTTAGGTGAAAGCAGGCGTTCTTGTTCCAAAATGACCTCCTTCATTGGGTTTGCTCGGAATCGGTTGTTTTGGCGAGGCTGGCGTGGTCAGATAAGAAACAACCGTCACTGTGCTATTTTTTGCATATTTGTTTAAAATGGCACATCCGTCAATAGGAAGCCGCATTTGAGGCAAAATCCCACCGATTTGCTTGTTGGCATAGGGGCCAGACTTGCAATCACGCGCAATGAAATCGGACTGTCCCAGTCGGACATGGCCAAGGAAATCGGCGTCTCGCTGCGAGCCTATCATAGCTATGAGAAGGGCGAGCGGGGGCTGCCGATTGAGGCCCTGGTCATGCTCGATGAGAAATTTGGGGCCGATGTGACCTGGGTTCTTCTGGGTACGAAGGCTGCGCGCGTGCAGCACGATATCGACGCGCTGGAGGAGTTTGAAACCTCGCTTGATCGCTTCCTGACTGACCAAGGCATTAGGATCAAAAGCGAGAAGCGCGGTGCTATTGTGGCGCGGTGGTATCGGTCTCTAATCGATGGGCCGGAAATCAAGATGGAAGACGTTCACACCTGGATCGAGTTGTTGAGGGAGTAGTGCCTTGATTGAGCAAAATACGAGTTGGACAAGGCTCCGCTTGGCGGTGCTGGACCGCGTCTATGGGGCAGCTATTGCTCCGATAAACAGCCTTTATCATGCCCACATCGCGGTATGTCTGTTCTATCTGGCAGGGCTCTTCGTGCTCTTCAATGGAGTGGGGCGCGGCCCTATTGGCATTCTCGAAGCTGGCTTGATCGTTTCAGTCGCTGTTGCCGCAGTCTTGGTGCCTATGCTAACCGGGGCAACGATTACGCTACAATTTGTCGAGCGCAAACTCAGAAAGCTTTCTAGTGGTTAGGATCACTATCAGATTTCCATCTCGAAAAGTTCTCGTTAACTTGCGAGCCACAACCAGAGGTGTAAATCTGCCGTAAACCGGAGAAATTTGAACAGTTGAGTAAATTTTGAATGGCTATTGAGGACATCGAAACGCCCTTTCTTGACCTGACAGTACGGCAACGGCTTGTTGACGACGACAATCTAGAAGATGCGAAAACCGAAGAAGCACTGACACACTGCCAAGTGGGCGCTGAAGATGAGGTAGAAGCGGCGTTCAATGAATTTGCTGCTGGCAATCGCCTAGTGGGTATTCAGGCTGTCGAGCTCGATGCTGGCGAGTGGGTCGGCCATATTAAGCGGATAGACGCGGTCACACGCTACTTATCAGGCGCACTAAATGATCTCCCGGGGTCGCCTAGAGACTTTTCCCCAGCTCAAGTTGAAGCCCGGATACGGGCTTTGGCGTTGCCGGGTAGCCCTCTAAGCAAGAAAGAGGCGTTGCTGTGGTTCGAGGAGGAAGTATTCGACCAGCTGCCCAACTACACCGTAGCGGGCCGCCCGACATGGTTGTTTGAAGCCGATGGTGGTGACGCTAGGTCGCTACTGGCGTCAACAGAGTGTTCAACACTTCCATGCCGCTTGGGGTTGCCTGAACCTCTTCTGTGGGGTGACCCGCCTGTCTACCCCAGAGGGTTAGAGTTCGTGGGGTTCGCTTTCTCGGGAGATAATTTCGACGGTGGTAGACGACCGACCGCACTCGATGGAGATTATGACTCTGTCAGGAAGATTTGGATTATTGGCGGGCGGACACAGCCACTTCCTCATGGTCCGGACGACATGAAGGCGCTTAACGGCTTGGGCGAGGTCGTTTCGGAGCCGCCTCTACTTTCCAATGCAGTCAACAACGTTTATGTGTTTTTAAACTAGTGAGGGGACGTAAATGAGCCTTCTTCAAGCCTTTCAGGAAACGATCGCCGGTAAGGAGGATCGTTCCGGTATCACTGCAGTCGATGTGTACACGTCAGCGGCCTTGGAGAACGGCGACCACTCTCAACAGGATAAATTTGTTGAGATGCAAGAGGTTATTGACACCAATCTGGCTGACGCTGAACGCAAGTGGTTCCTGTTGACTGGCGTGATCGCCAAGTGGAGGCTAGTATCTGAAGCGCTGTCTGAACGTATCCGCGTTAAGGTGTCAGATGATGCCGCTCCTTTGCCAGCTGTCGCGCAGTACCACGCGCTGCGCGCCATGGGCGTAGCAGCCGGTGGCTTACTGCCAGCGGATGTGCTGAATGAGCATGCGTTACGACAGTCCCACCCAAAACTTTGGGCGGAGCTGTTCTTGAGTGCATACCAAAATGGAAATCCTGCTCAAATCACCAAGCAGATGGTCAAATTACTCGCAGGCGACAACCCATTGATGCCTTGGAAGAGCCTTCGTGCGTTATTCCCTGAAATGCGATTGGCTTACGGCTCGCCAGCTGAGTTTCGTAAGCAGGTTCAAATAATAGCGTACGAACTCGCTGATCTTACTGCTAGAAAAGGAATTCTTGAGGCTGCAGACAAAAGAGTTGGTGGAGGAATTTCGGACAGAGTTGTAGAGATGCCGAGAAGAGCCGGCGGCAGAAAGAAGTTCGAGATTCCGAGCTCGCCAATTAGGACAGACAAGAACTATAGCCAAATATATGTCGTTCCCGATGGGCAACTCGCTGTAGCGATGTGATGGGTAATAATTAATGGAACAATACGCCGCCAAACGACCAATTTCAGACAAAGACTTTCTGATTGAGCGGCCGTTCGGTGATATCTCGAGAAGCCTTTTTGAAGAATGGTTTGATGCCGCGACTCTTTTTGTTGATGCAAAGGAGATGTACTCCGACGAGGAGAGTTTTGTTTCTGCAGTAAACGAGTGTTTTTCCAGCCTCGCAAAACATTCTACTCGATATGATGACCACATATCTGGTGGGCGACCAGGAGTCTACGAAACTGCGCGTGTGGCCGGCTCTACCAAAGGAAAATCAAGAAAAACGCGGGCGTTTCTCTTGTTGGAGCAGATGTTTCAGGGATTTTCGTTCAATCAACATCCACTTTTGGAAAAAGCCGACATCACCAAAGAGCAGATGCGAATTCCGTCGCCTCTGCTCTTCATCCGCCGGTTGCTTACTTCGGAAGACTATCTGGCCAGTGAAGCATACGCGCATGCAGTTGTTAGGGCGGAAATATTTGCGGCAACTGCGCGCAGCTTTCCTCCGAACGAGAAGCAAAACCTCTACAAGTACATTGCCGACCAAATAAACTACAAGTCCGTTGGTGATACGCTCAAGACCATGACCTCTTACGCCGAAAAGAGGGAATCTACCAACATAACCAAGCCGATACAGTTCATAGTCGGGCACTATCTAGCTTCATTGGGCCTAGCTAAGTTAAGCCTGTCGAGAAATCCTCAAACAAGCGGCCCAAGTCGTAATGAATACAGACTGTTTTCAGTCCACGAATTTCTGAACCGCAAGTCGCTGGATATACTCCCGAATAAGTCCTCTGATCGCCGTGACGACTACGGCTATGAGATCAAGCTGACTGTGTCTCCAAGTGAACTGCCGTCGATACCACAGATCTTAAATGATCTGGAGGGTATTCCTTTCCCAGTTCCTGGCGCAAAGACCGTTTTTGCTGGTGGCATTCGGATGACCGAGCATGGTGGTGCAGTGGTCAGAATAAGTGGCAAAAGCGGCAGTGGAAAGACAAGCCTCGCGCTCGCAGCCTGCGTGGGGCTGGCGCCGCTCGGCACTGAAACATTCTATTTGTCTTGCGAAGAAGAAAGGGATGATCTCCTCGACCGAATTTCCACGGTCACACCAGCTTTTGTAAGCACCAATCGGGTTTTTTCAGCAAAATCAGTGCACGGAGCAGCAGGCAGTGCCTCGACCACTGTTGCATCAGAAGACCAGTACGAAGACGCGTGGTTTCACACTTATCACCTGGATAGTAACGACGCCCGTAGCAATTTCGAAGATGCTTTGTCTTTTGTTGACCAGATCATGGAGAAATACGACGCAGAGCCGGGTGATCAACCGCGCTACCGAGCACCGGGAACTGTGCCTTATGTTGTCGTTCTAGATGGGGTTCACGAACTTGTAGATCGTGATGCGTATGAGCTGATCCTGAAAGACACCCCTGAGGATGATGAAGCTGGTTACGGTCCTATTTCGGAGCTACATCGGTTGATTGAGAAATATCGGAAGCTCAACGTTCTGGTCATATTGGTCTCCGCTGATTTTGACACACCTGTTTTCAGTTCGCTGGATTACCTCGTTGATGTGGTTGTCGAACTCGGCAATAATCAGGATGTAGATGCTCCTCACAAACCTTTGCGTACTGCTAGCCTAACAAAGACGCGCCGCCAGTTTTCCAATACAGGCACGCACAAGTTTCATATCTCGAAAAGGGATGGCGTCCGCTTCTACCCGAATCTTGAAGCGACGGTTGAACAGTTCAAGTCCAGAAATTGGCAACAGCCGGATGATAACTTTGTTTTCGATTTTCTGCTTGGGCAAGAGCCTTCCTTGAAGATTTTCAATAAATCTCATACGGTTATAGCGGGAAAAGGAAGTGGCGGTAAGGCAGGCTTTGCACTCCGGCTTCTCACGTCACCGCTCACCCCGAGAAAGGAAAGAACTCCCAGTTTTTCGGAAGCAAACGGCGTGGGCCTTGTTGGCTTGGCCCGGCGTTGCCTGATCATATCCTTTCTCTATCCAGAGTCCTACTACTCCGGGTTGGTCAAGAAGATCAAACAGTCGAAGTTTTCCGATAACTCAACTGACTATCCAAACCCAGAGTTCGATTTCTCTACTCTTACTTTCTACCCTGGCTACGTGTCCCCAGAAGTGCTCCTCACCAAGGTTGCGGATGAATTACGCTCGGCAGAATTACAAGGTTACCCGTTTGACAGCATTCTTCTCGACGGTCTGCACAATGTGTTCCTACAGTTTCCACTACTGGAAAAAAGCACTCTGATTTGGCCGATGCTTTCTGAAATGTTTAGGCGCTTGGGGGTAAACGTAGTTACAACCCACTCACACTTTGATGTGTTAGGGATGGGAAATTCTCCCCTCTTAGCGGCGGACGTAATGTCGGTTGCGCATAGATCAACTCCTCTGCTTCAAGCGCTGATCAACTCTGCAGACTATTATCTCGATGTCTCGTCTGCTTATAACAATGAAATAGTTAGAAGCCGGTCTGACAGGGATAATCTCTACGAAGTCAGGGTAGCAACAGCATTCGGTCAAGCAGTGCCCCGAAGTGGTGTGGCATTTTGGGATAGAGAGGCTATGCAAATCAAAGACTTAGGCAAGCTCATCTGACTTAGGCCAGCACTAGGACTGCTTCCCCTAGCCTGGGGGAACCGCCTTGTTGAGGTGATGTCCGTAGCTTTCTGCTTATCTCGTTCTTTACGACCGTATAACCCAGTCCTTTCGCGATTTCAGCTAAGATGCGTCCTGTTTCAATTTGCACGCCCGCATACTGACTATTCCCCACAACGACCCACACTCGTCCATTCCGCTTCTTGGATTTCGCAAGTTTTTCCAGAAGGTTAGACATCTCGAAGAAGTATGTTTCGATCATTCGAGGTATTCGTTTGTCCCACAGTAGATCTTCTTGAAGTCGCAACTGCGCTACTGTTTCGGTGAGAAGCCGAGGTTGATCCACCAAGCGCGAAAAGGTTTTCGAAACTTGAACGTGTGAAGTGAGAGTCTGTTTTCTCAGATCAACGTTTTGGTTTCGGTTGTTGAGGTAGCCGAGCATCCAAAGCTCAACATTGTAAACATCTGTATAGTCAAAGGAGTTTGGGTAAGGTGGCGAAAAAATACTGACGTCGAATTCTGGAAAGCAAAGGCCTTCATCGCGGACATCCTGCAGTTCTATTCTGGCCGGAGTCGCTGACTTGGAGTTGAAGCTCTCAATATCGAGAAAGCAACGCTCGGCTCGCACCTGAAGAGTGTCGAGAAGATCGTATTTTGTCTTGGGTCGTTGCTGCCAATTTCTTCGGTAGCGCCTTCCCTTACCGTTGATCACCACGTTTGAGTTTTCTATCAGTGAGCTTCCAAGAATAACCTCAAAGAGTCGCTTTACCGTAGGGTCTTTGATACGCGAAATCGCGTCTCGAAATTGAAACACTTGGTGAGCAACATCTGCGTTGAAGAGCCATTTGCCGTTCTTTCCAGGTTCGACGAACGTTTCGGGGAGCCATGCCCCGCTGTTGCGGTCGAATGAGTTCTCCTGGTCTCGGGTCGATTCAATCACAGATCGGAACGAAGACCGAAGTTCATCGATATCATAGCATTCGGTCTTCGCGCGACCGAGATCCGCCAAGAAGGGGTTCACCTCAAATGAAGTGCTTGGAACACCGAGAAACTGTGCTGTTAGCGCTGTGGTTCCAGAGCCGGAGAATGGATCAATACATGTCTCTACTTTCGCCGGATGATCGACAATCGCCTGTCTAACAATTTCCGGTGAGAATGCCTCTTTGAAGCGATACCAACTGGAAAACGGCAATTCTTGTGATAGGTGGTTTGTCCCCAGAAATACTGGAGTGCTTTCCCCTATCCATTTGTCGAAAAGTGCCGTCATTGGTTTTTGCTCGATTGATCATGTGCGACTGTCTCACTGACGTCGCAGTACCTTATGGCACGCAGTGCTTCTTTCGCCAATAACGCGCAACCATACTTCTGGGATTTCAATGCCTCAATCCCCGTTCCGCTTGGGCCTCCTGGCTGTCTAGCTGTCCCTCAATCTCTCGGCGGCGGCTTTCGCTAAAGTCAAGCTCTGCTGCAAGTTCTCGTCCAGCGTTTTGTAGCTCGCCTCGTCGTTCAGCAATCCGTTCAAGGCCTTCATGGACGCGGTGTGCGAACGAATGAGCAAGGCCACGCAGTCTTTCAAGCCAGCCAGTTCCCTCTCGATCTTGCCGGTCGAGCGTGTTTCCAAGGCGGTCAAACCCTTCGCGGAGGCCTCTGAGGCCTTCACCAACCGCTCGACGCAGGCGAGCAAGTCGCGTTCCAAGGCTGTCAGTTGGCTCATCTAGTCCTCCTCGATCCGAATGCAGGTGACGTGCCGCTCGTCCATCGTGCAGGTCCTGAGCCGCGTCTTCGATGGGTCGAGGATCAGCCATGTCCCCTCGGGCCGCTCGATCCGCGTCAGGCCCAGCTCGGTCAGTTCCGAGCGCGTCAGATGTACCATCCAGAAAAAGCTCCCGGCCATCATCAAGGCGATCCCTGTCAGCACCATCCCCGCGATCAGCCAGGGCGAGATCGTCAGCCAAAGTCGGATCGAGCTCAGCCGCGTCTCGAACAGGCTCGCTGTCTCGGTCTGAAACCGGCGCGTATCGCTCGCGATGGTATGCTGCGCGGCGCCCACAATGTTCTTCAAATCGATCCTGAAGCTCTTGAGCTGGGACGGGATCGAGGCGACGTGTTCCTGCCTGATCTCGTCGAGCTCCGCGTTCAGCTTCTCGCTCAGTCGGACCCTGTTGCCAGTCTTCACGGAAAATCTCTCCTTTCAGCCGCCAGCGCTCGCCAGTGTCGGGATCGCGGGCGGTGATGTAGGCCTTGCCGGTCCGTGGCAGGTCGAAGCCTGCGTCGGTGAGGGCGTCGATCATGGATGCGCGGTCGCTGATCAGGCCGAGGTCGATCTGGTCCTGTATCCAGGCGTGCAACTCGTCCCGGTCCTGCGCGCGGGTCGGGGCTTCGACCGCGTCACGAACCTCCTGCGCGCGCTCCACATCCATCGGATCGGCCCAGCCGTGGCGCTGGTTCATCACGTCCCGCAGGCTGTCATAGGCGTCCTGATATCCGGGCGGCGCAATGTTGAGGCTTTTGCCAGCCGTCAACTCCAGGCGCGGGGTGCAGAAGTGAAGCTCGACCCGGCCTTCGTGGCGATGGCGGACCCAGAGCACCTCATATTGCTCAGGGTCCAGCCCCGCGAAGGCCAGCCGCTCGAACTGGTCCATGACCTTGGCCTGCTGGTCCTCGGTCGGGTCGTCGCTGTCGACAAAGCTGATCACGCCCGCGCGGTAGGTCCACTGGTGGCGGCTGGCGTCGATCAGGGCCTCGGTGCGCTCCGGGTTGCCACGCAGAACCTCGGGCAGTGGATCGCGGGTGACAGTCAATGGCTGACCGTCCGCATCGCGGATCAGGTCGCGGTTGCTGTCATAGGCCAGCACGCGCTCGGCCACGAGGTAGCCAACCGGCCCTGCGCCCGCGCCTTTGCCGTTGGGGAAGAACTTGATCAGCACCGCCGCGCCTCATTGAGAAGCGCGGCGAGCCGGCGTTCGATCACCACAAGGCGACGCGCCACGGTCAGCGTGTCGAGGTCGTTGCGCCCGACCTTCATGGCGCGGTTCAGCAAGCGGGCTATCTGGTTGAGGTTGCCGCCGATGCGCCCGACGGCCAGCACCAACGCGGGGTCGACGCGCGGCACGGGCTTGCGGCGGCGTGCTTCGGTCAGGCCAAGCGCCTCACGCAGAAGGGTCGAAGCGGGCAGTCCAGCGGCCTCGGCCTTGGCGCGCAGCTGGGCCTTCTCGGACTCGGTGCAGCGGAAGACGAAGGTCTCGGTGAGCGGCTCTTTGGCGGGGGCTTTGCCCGCGCCGGTGGGGTTCGAAGGGGAGGCGTGCCGCCCCTCGCAAGGTCCCGTGTCAGCAGCGCCAGCGTATGACATGGGTCGCCTTGCTGTTTGCTCTTCTGTGGGATCGGAAGCGGTCATGATCTGAGGCCTACCGCTTGGATTTGGGCCTGCGTTACCAGCTTCGACGCCAGCAATCCCTCGATCTGCTTGGCCGTGATGTGTTTGCACATCGGGCTGCGATCAATGATCCAGCAGACCAACCGTGCATGGTGATCGGCCTCCAACGCTGCTGACTTTTTTCGGGCTGCTGCCTGCTTCTCGACATAGGCCTGCCAGCGCCGCGACTGAAACCAGTTGTCGGAAAAGCAGACCTTGGAACGGGTGAAACCAGCGCTGTTGGTCGCGTAGGCTTGGACAGCCTGCAACAAGCGCTCCGGCTTGATCCCTTCCTTCACGGCCTCTTCGATCTGGGCAAGGCAGGCCGCTTTGCCGCGCAATCGGTCGGATGGATACGCCGCCAAAATCTTCTCAGCTTCTGAAGCCTCCGCCGCCTCGCGCTTGCGCGTAGGTGGTTTATGGATGGTTTTAGGGTGGTTTGGGGGCCGTGGTGGCCCCGGTACCCCGGCCACAGAGGCCCCCGTACCGGGTCCAGACTGGACGGGGTCCACTGTGGACCCCGTCTCAATCTCGGGTTCTGCGGTCGGTTCCAGCGCTTCGACCTTGGCAAGATCGATCCGGTAAACGACGGTGAAACCGTTCTTGCAGGTCCGTGCGCCGGTCTCGACCAGGATGCCATCTTTCAAGAACTCGCGGACGGTTCGCTTGACCGTAGTCTCCCCCAGCTCGGTGTGGCGCTGGATTGTTCCTTTCGAACACCAGATGCCCGACCCGTCATCAGAGGCCTTGTCCGCCAAAAACATTATGATCTGCTTGCGCGTCGCACTCCCAAACTTCCTCTCGGCACAAGCGTTTGCCACGCGCCAGCTCATTGGAAGGCCTCAGGGGCAAGGTTTGACAATTCGCCGCTAAGTGCTTGATGCGCCGTGGTCGGTTTGACAGATTTTTCGTGACTAACGTGTTGAGCCCTATCAATAAGCTTCGGTTTGAAAATCCTCGTGTCGGTGGTTCGATTCCGCCCCCGGGCACCACTAATGCAATAAAAATACATTTATTTCATATGGTTAGAAGATTTTCTGGGGTCTTTATCCCCCAGTGAATCCCCCAGCCTTTGGATCGCTTGGCACGTTTCAGTATGTCAGCGAGGCCACTACTACTTCGGTTGGTACAACGGGTTTAGCCTACGTCTCAAAATCCGCTTTTCGCTTGCAGGGCAGTCCAATGAATCGTGGAGGGCGACAACCCTTACGATTTTGGTCACATATGTGACCAATCAAGGTCATTGATTTCGCTGCATAAATGGGAACGGCTCGGCTATGTTTGTGGCTTAGACGCCACTAAAGCGGTGGTCAAAAACCTGCCAAAACTGCAAAGGTTTTGCCGGTTTTTTTTGTCTAAGTGATCGGTTTTGCGTGGGGCAGAGCGGACCAGCACAAAGGACCGTTTTCGCCCGTACAGTTCTGGCAAGGGGTTTCTGTCCGCCCGTCCTATGTTTCGGCCAAATCGCTCCGCGCATCGCGGATGATCATCCAAGAAGAATGCAGGAACAGCCCTGCGATGGCGAAGGCAACGATGAGGTCGGGCCAAGCGCTGCCAAGCCACGCGACCAGTCCGGCTGCGATCACCACGGCGAGGTTGCCGATGGCGTCGTTGCGCGAAAAGAGCCAGACCGCCCGCATGTTCGCGTCCCCCTTGCGGTGTTTCAGGAGCGGCAGGACCGCGAGGATGTTCACGATCAGCGCACCTACGGCGAACGCTCCCATCAACCCGGCTTCGGGCGTCGTCTGATTGAGAACGCGCCAAAGCGTGCTGCCGACGACACCGAGGCCCAGAAGCCCCAAAAACACTCCTTGGATAATCGCTGATCGCGCCCGCCATGTCAGGCTCCAGCCGATGGCGAGCAGACCCAGAAACGTGATTGCGCCGTCGCCCAGAAAATCGAGCGCGTCCGCCTTCAAAGCCTGCGACCCTGACAGGAACCCGCCGAACATCTCGACCACGCCGTAGCCGAGATTGAGCAGGACCACGATCCAGAGGGCGCGGCGATAGCTCGGGTCCTTGTAGGCCGGATCGGAGGATGTATCACCGTCCTCGATCTTCTCGAAGCCGTAGCCGGTCGCGTCGAGGGCCGGACGCACTTTCGGCAAGTCACCCTCAGCGATCCGCAATGTCATGACGTGGGTCGCGGCAGACACCTTCACATCGCCTACGGCCACGCCCGCAGACCGTGCCGCGCGCTCGATCTCGGCGGCGTCCTTGGCGCAGTCCATGCCCTGCACCCGCATCCGGATCGGTGAGGATGCCGTAGGCAACGTGCTGTTCTCGGCTTGGCTCATGTGCGATCCTCTTCAAGGTGGCGGGCGAAAGGGTTCGCCGCTAACGTATCAGTGGATAATGATATGATGACGAACGACGCGCAAGGCGATCTTTTGGCAGCCGACGCTCTGGAACTGCGGGCAAAGCTCTTCCGGGGCTTCGGCGATCCCAGCCGTTTGGCAATCCTCGATGCGCTGGTGTCGGGCGAACGCAGCGTGCAGGAAATTGTCGGCGATACGGGGTTGGGTCAGCCCAATGTATCGAACCATCTGCGCTGCCTGCTCGACTGCGGATTGGTCAGCCGCCGCAGCGAGGGCCGGTTCGTCCGGTATCGTTTGGCGGGCAGGCAGGTCGCCAATCTGATCCGCGATGCGGACCGGCTCCTCGCCGCGACGGGGACCGGGATCGACGACTGCGAGAGCTACACAGAGTAGACGGTCATCCGTGCCGCTCCTCGCCATGGCCGCGCCCGCCGAACTCAGCCGGGTCGTCGCAGGCGTGGCGCGCGCACTCCAGCTCAAGCGTCGTATGCTCGATGTCGAACCGGTCAGATAGTGCGGCCTTGATCCGCTCCTTCACGGCGTCTGCTTCGGACCAACGACCCTCGGTTATGACGATATGCGCGTCCAGCGCCGCACGGTGTTCGTCCATCTGCCAGAAATGCGCGTGGTGGATGCCCGTCACGCCGTCGATTCCGCGCACGGTCTCCAGCACCGCTTCCGTCTCGATATCAGGTGGTGAGCCGAGCATCAGGATACGTATCACCGGGCCGATTTCCTGGAACGATTGCCAGAGAATGTAGCCCGCGATCATCACCGTCACGAGCGGGTCGATCAGCCGCCAGTCGTAGAGAAGGATCAATGTGCCAGCGACAATTACTGCGACAGAGCCGAGCGCATCGGCAACGTTGTGCAGGAACGCCGCGCGAATGTTCACACTGGATTTGGACATGGCGTAGGTCAGCGCCGCCGTCACGGCGTCCACGATCAGCGCGATTCCAGCGATGATGACGATCAGCCAGCCCTCGACGGGCTGCGGATCGGCAAAGCGCATTGCGGCCTCGTAAAGCAGATAGAGGCCGATCACGATCAGCGTGGTGTAGTTGATGAGCGCGGCGACGACCTCGACCCGGCCATAGCCGAACGTCATATCCGCGTCCCTTGGCCGTCGCGCGATCTTGCGAGCGCCGAAAGCGATGATGAGCGAGATCGCGTCGGAAAAGTTGTGCAGCGCGTCGGCGATCAGGGCGAGCGAGCCGGAAACGATGCCACCGACGATCTGCGCGACCGTCAGGCCCATATTGACCGCGATGGCGGCGAAGACGCGGCGGTCGCCTGCCTCGGGATCGACGTGATGATGATGGCCATGACCCATGACGGCTCCTTTCGATTCGTATCGTTTTCAGTTAGATACGATCTACAGCGACTGTAGGTTCAAGGGGCAATGATGAAAGAATACTCCATCGGGCAGATGTCGCGCCGGACCGGCGTGAAGGTGACGACGATCCGCTACTATGAAAGCCGAGGCCTGATCCTGTCTCCGGCTCGCACGACAGGCGGGCAACGGCGCTACGATGAAGCCGCCCTCGAACGCCTCGCCTTCTTGCGCCATGCGCGGGAACTGGGCTTCGGTCTTGATGACATCGCCGATCTGATGGCATTGGCTGAAGCCCCGTTAAAGGACTGCGCACCCGCCCACGAGATCGCACGCAAGCAGCTCGCGGCCGTGGATCGGCGTATGAAAATTCTCGCGCAGCTTCGGGAGGAACTGGCGCGGATGGCGAACGCGGACGATCCGGGCCATGCCGGAAAGTGTCGCGTCATCGAGGTTCTTGGTGATCATCGGCTCTGTATCGGTGCGCATGAAGCGTAGAGAAGAATAGCGGGTGAGGCTGGCCGTCGAAAATACGCACGCGCATTATGCCAGCGACAGAACGTATAGCAGCTTGCAGCTTGCAAATATCCGCATACCCCATGTAGGTATATAGCATGGGTTTGATCCGACTTCTTCTTGTTGTCATGGTCGCGCTGTCCGCTTCGATCTCCGGGGCGATGGACGCGGGCCATGCGGCTGTGGTGGAACATAGCCACGCGGCGACGGATGAAGCGGCCGACGATCAGCCGGTCTGCTGTTCGGAAAGCTCTGAGCGCTCCCAGCCCTGCCATGCGCTTCCCGCGCTGCTTCCTGGTGTAGGCCACCATGACGACGCCCCGGCGACCTGCGAGGATGTCTACGTCTCCGCAAGTCTGCCGCTGACGGGCATAAAGCCTTCCGGCCCTCTCGACCCGCCCCGCGCAGCGTGATGCCTGCCGCGTCCCCTGTGTCGCGGTCCTTTCGTTGTAATCACATCAGAACGGGCTCTGCCCGTGCGTATTTCTGTCGAGAGGAAAAGACATGAAACCGATCAAGACAATACTCACTCTCACCCCCGCTGCTGCGCTGTCGCTTGGCCTCGCCTCTTTCGGCTCTGTCGGGATGGCCCATGCCGACAACCATTCCGGCATGAGCGATCACGGCACGATGCACGTGACCAAAAGCCCGACCTGCGGCTGTTGTGGTGCCTGGGTCGCCCTGGCTCGGGAGGAAGGCTACGAAATCGAGGTCACGGACACTCGCGATGTCACCAGCGTAAAGCTGCACAACGATGTGCCCGGCACGATGTGGTCCTGTCATACCGCGATGATCGACGGCTATGTGGTCGAAGGTCATGTGCCGTTCGCGGCACTTGCGAAACTGCTCGAAGAACGCCCCGAAATTGACGGGATCGCGGTCCCCGGAATGCCCGGTGGCTCCCCCGGCATGGGGGATGATCCGACCGCGCGGTATGACGTGCTGGCCTTTGGTGGCGACGCCGGTGAGGGCGAGGTCTTCTACCAGGCCGGTCTGTGAACCGGACTGTCGCGCTCGGTCTGGGGGCAGTGGTTCTTGCGGGAGCCGCTGCCCTCGCCTTTGGGTGGGGAACATCGGCACCGGCCCAGACCGTGCTGATGCCTTCCGACCCGGACGTGGTGGCCCTTGGTCAAACGGTCTACTCCGAGAATTGCGCCTCCTGCCACGGTGCAAACCTTGAGGGTCAGCCAAACTGGCGCTCACCCGGTGCGGACGGACGGCTTCCCGCACCGCCTCACGATGAAACCGGGCATACGTGGCACCATGACGGCGATACGCTGTTCCGTTTGACCAAATACGGGACCGGCGCACTGATCGGCGATCCCGACTATGAATCCAACATGCCCATCTACGAGGGCGTTCTGACGGATGACCAGATCATCGTCGTGCTCAGCTACATCAAATCGACATGGCCGCAGGACATCCGCGAACGCCACGATGAAATGGAGAACCGACAGTAAAGCGAACCCTTTGGCCGTCGCGATGATGCTCTCGACCGGGCGGACGTTCACAAACGACCCTACCGCGATGCCTTTTGCAAAAGTCCGATCAACTCATCGAACTTGGCGCGCTGTTCCTCCGGATCGCCGCTCGCAATCGCGGATTCGACACAGTGTTCGGCGTGGTTCTCCAAAATCAGCTTTTCGACCCCAAGCACCGCTGACCGGATTGCAGCCGTCTGTGCCAGGATGTCCATACAATAGCGGTCGCTCTCGACCATCTTGGCGACACCGCGCACCTGTCCTTCAAGCCGCGACAGGCGGTCCAGCGTCTTTTCCTTGTTGGCCTTCATCCGGTGGCACTCCTTTTCTGGAACCTTTGGTCGCCATCCTTGTTATATACCCTATAGGGGTATACTGAATTGGCAGACAATGGCTTATTGACGAGGTTCTACAATGGTTTCAAGCAAAGCGCATCAGGGTAGCAAGGGCGGTGGCTACGGCCGGTTCTTTGCCATGATCGGTACCTCGACGGTGGTGATGTATGGCTTGATGTATCTCAACACCTACGCGCTCGATCACGTCTTCTTCTCGCAGACCCGCATGTGGATGGCGCTCTACATGGGCGGCATGATGGCGATCGTCATGCTCGCCTTCATGCTCGGCATGTATTCCAACCGGAAAGCCAACATCGCGATCTTCGCGGGCGCTGCCATCGCCTTTGCCGCCGGTGTCTATCTGGTCCGGTCGCAAGACACGGTGGGCGATATTGCCTGGATGAAGGCGATGATCCCGCACCATTCCATCGCGATCCTCACCAGCGAACGGGCGAACATCTCCGATCCGCGCGTGCGCGAGTTGGCCGATGCGATCATCGAGGCTCAGCGCAGCGAGATCGAGGAAATGAAACTCTACATCGCGGACATCGAAGCCAACGGGGACGCGGCTCCCGGTACGGATCGTGTCGAAGTCAGCCCCCAAAACTGAAGATCGATTTAAGGAAGCAATGACATGATGAACGAAGATCAAATGATGGACGGAAGCGGTTGGATGATGGGCGGTATGGGTTTGATTTCCCTGCTCGTGATCGTCTTTCTGATCGCCGGTATCGTCTATTTCATCCGCAACTCTCGCGGACGCTAAACGCAAGGAGACTGATGATGCCAAAAGACACCCGCGACGTCGCAGACGTAACAACCGACCCCGCAACTGCCGCGACCGGGAAAACCGCCGTTCTCTACCGCATGGCCCTGCCGAACCATCTTTGCCCGGCGGGCCAAAAGGCCCGCTGGCTGCTGAAGTCCAAGGGCTATGAAGTCGATGATCGCCTGTTCCGTGAACGCCCCGAGGTGGATGCGTTCAAGGAAGAATACGACGTTCCCACGACACCGCAGGTGTGGATCGAAGGTGAGCGCGTCGGCGGATATGACGCTCTTCGGCAAAAGCTCACTGACTACGATCCCGACGCGACGACCTACACGCCGGTAATGTATCTTTTCGCGGTCGCCGCCGCGACGGCGCTTGCGCTGTCAATCGGCTTTCTCGGCACGATATCTTGGCAGACGCTCGGCTGGTTCATCTCCGTTTCGATGATCCTGCTGGGAATGCAGAAGCTCCGCGACATCGAGGGCTTCACAACGATGTTCCTCAACTACGACCTGCTAGCACGGAGGTGGGTGCCCTATGCGTATGTCTATCCGTGGGTCGAGACGGGGGCAGGTATACTGATGACGGGTATGCTGCTGACCCCACTCGCAGCCCCAGCGGCGCTCTTCATCGCCATGGTGGGCGCGATCAGCGTGTTCAAAGCCGTCTATATCGACAAGCGGGAGTTGAAATGCGCCTGCGTCGGCGGCAACTCGAACGTGCCGCTCGGGTTCGTCAGCCTGACTGAAAACCTGATGATGATGGGCATGGCCATCGTCATGCTCTTCCAGATCATATTCTGAAGCTGATTTGCGCGAAAAATAGAGCTTGGGTTTGGGGCACGAAGCGCCGACCCTGAAAACGCCCCATCACCGTCATTGAACCACTACGCAAAAGGCTCCCGCCTGCTGACGGGGGCCTCGATCATTTCGGCGGTGCGGGCTGCTACTCGGCAGCCATCCTGTCGGCCTGCGCGGTGCGCTCCATGATGTAATCCACGGCCTTCTGCGCCTCTGACGCGGCGCGGAATATCGCGCGGCTGTCTTCCTTCATCGCCTCAAGCCAACCCTCGACATAGGCCGCACTCTGGTCGAATTCAGGCTCCACCCCGATCTGCGCGCAAAGCATGCAGTTGCCAATCTCTGCGACCAGCTCCTCGAAGGCGTAGGCCTTGCGGTCATTGAACCGGCCCAAACGGTCCAGCCGCTTTGCTGCGCCTGTCCAATGGATTGTCTCGTGGGCCAAGGTGCCAAAATATCCAGCCGCCCGATAAAACGTGCCAATCGGCGGCATGTGAATCCGGTCTGTCTTGATGTTGTAATTGGCGCGCGGCTCCTCGGTCACGTCGATCTGCGCGCCGGTCGCTGTAAAGAACGCCTCCAGCTCAGGGTCTGCCACGGTGCCAAGATCGCGGGGCGGATCGGCCAGGATGTAGAATTCAGCGGGCAAACCCTCGATCTGGTCGGCGTTGAACACGCGGTAGGCACGGGCATAGGGGATCCGGCGTTCCTCGCCATTCTCGTCTTCCCGCTCGACGGTGCCGTATTTCACGACCGTGGCGGATTTCTCGCCCTTACGAACATGACCCCCAAGCTGCTTGGCCTGATTGAACGTCATCCAGCGGGCTGAGCTGTAATCCTTGGCCATCGCTGTCGCCCAAAGCATCAGGATGTTGATGCCCCGATAGGCCTCGCCGTTGAAGCGTTCCGGCAAGCTGACAGACACCCCGCCGCCGGTCCACGGCTTGCGCCAAGGCGGCGTTCCCGCCTTGATCTGCGCGACGATCTGGTTGGTGACATGGGTGTAAACGTCAAACTTCTCTGCGGTCATTTGTGACCCTCCTTGAGTGACGCGGGCCGGGTCTCTTCCCCTTTCCGCCATGGGCGGGCCTTCCTGTTCTGATCTTTGGAATGCCCATGCATTCCGAAGGGCAGAGCAGGTAAGGGCAAAGCCCGTCCTGCGGCCTGGCGGGGCCGTGACAACCGGGTGGAGGGCGTGAATTTGGGAGGGAACCGCGCGGCTCGCCCTCGTGGGAGGAACCGGAATTCTCGACCGGAACCGACGCCGCAGGCGGCGCTTGCCAGTTTTCTCGGACCTGACAGGATGGCAGGCGGATCAACAGGAAATTGAAACTGTCAGGGGTGGGGTGAGCGGGCGTTAGCCCGTCGATCCCCAACTCTGTCTATCGCTCAAGGCGATCCCGGCACTAACGCTGGGGTCACAGAATCTCTATGGCTAATTTTTGCGTGTGTTCTGGAACTGCGTTGTCCGGCCAAAAACTGGGCCTTGCATCACCCCTAGGACCAATGGTGCTGGAGCAGTGCAACTGTCGACATCATAGTTTGTTGGATGGTCTACAACGAGAGCTGCAAGTGCCCGTCAAGAGCAACCGACGACCGATGCTGTTGCACCCGTGTACCACACGGAGGGTGGAATGCGGTCATTCGCTGCGAGTGCATTTATCCTTCGGGCGGTGTTAGAAAGCGGACCTACAGACAGTGGTATGGAGCTCCGATCACACTAAGATTGCGTTTTACGAGGCATAACTCTGCTAAAAACCACACGGATCAACTCGGTCCGTGCTCTGTCAGGTAGCTGGCCTCCTCATCTGACAACTTGATGGGAACCAATGAGTATTCGCAGCTATAGCCGTCATCATCACTATAATAACCGGTATAGAGCCAAACAGACTTGAATGGCAATTCATCCAGGAAGTCGCCCAAATCATCCACAGCGTCAAAGAAATCCTCTGGTTGGGAGTGGGTGGTTAGGTTATCCAAGACAATGATGGTGCGGTCTTTACCAGCATGTTTTTTCGCCGATTTTTTCTTGAGCGCAATCTCGATCTCTGTCTTCAAGTTCAGATGAGGGTTCATTGGAGCGCGCAAAAATAGATCAGGACCTCCACCAGGTTTTTCCAATAAATATCTACGCTGCTTGTCAGCCTTAGTTTGAACTTTTTCAACAAGATTAACGGGCAAGGTACCCGGAAAGTGCTTCTCGATTTTCTCGATCTCAAAGCCCTTCAGTTCAGACTTCATGAGTAGGGCTGTTACATCATTCTCAATCTTGATTGCCTTGAGCAAGTCCTTGTCTGCAACCCTACATATTTCCAAGAAGAACGTCGTGCCATCATGCATGACGTACTCAATATCCCATGGATTGTCTCTGCCGACGATGTAGAACTGAGGTTGCTCCAGCTTCTCCCCAAAGTGGATTTTTGCGTATTGCTGAGCAAAATGAAATCCGATTATGTCTTCGCGATGTCGGTCATTTAAGATGTTTAATCGTACGGCTTCGGAAAGGCTCCCATCACGTTCGATAAAGACATGCCTGCTGAAATTGCGCTTATCTGACAAGTCAGAAAGAGGGGCAAATCGGCGATTTTCGCCCTGTAGGAACTGGTTTCTGAACACTTGATCTGCGCACATCAGTCGATATGCCCATTTGGATCACGTGCCATTTCGCCAGTGAATTCATCTATGCGTGACCTGGCGTTTTCAAGATATTGGGTAGCTGCCTCTAAACAGATAGCACAGAAGCTCATTTGAAAATCTGTTGGTGCTTCAAACGAAATTTTCTCCTGTCGCAGCAGGCTGACAGGGTGACTGTGCACGTGATTGGAGAGATAGGTATGTATAAACTCAAATCCATTCTTATCGATCCCAGCTTCACTCACGGCACCACGAACGCCGTTAATGAATACAAATTGGCCATTCGAAAGATCTTCGATTCTGGCTTCGTCCAACCCAAGCTCTTTGCCGCGTTGCATGATCACCTTTAGAAGGCCATCCTTGTTCTGACGATGAGCGTCTAATTCGTCGGTTGAAAGCGTTGTACCAACATGCTTATTCATAGAAATCAGAAAGCGTTTTCTGTTGGATGCGTCGTGCAAAAACAGAACGTTTCGTCTCAAGTCCCATTCTGCTTCGCTGAGACTTGGTTCAGACAGGTACAGAGTCATGATCGATGCATCGATAAGAGTACGAGTGAGCGCCCCGATTGAGAAATGATCAAGGAACCCGAACTCGGTTTTCTGCCTCACGGAGTTTCTGTAGATTAATTGAATGCTCATGGCGTGCGCGAGTGTCTTCGCATACGCCATGAGCACGCGGTTCTGCCTTCCCGTATGGGCGACACCAAGTCGGCTTTCAGAAAGAGCGACTGCTTGCTCAGTTGCCTTTTCGAACGCCTCCATTGTTTCGAGAAGATAACTCTTTGAATCAAGATCACTCATTATCTTCCGATCTGCGAGACGACTTCGACTGATGTGATGATCGTTGGGATGGAGAGCAGCACACCTCCCAATGCAAACATTATCGTACAGGATAGTCGCGCTCTAAATTTTGACCATTCGTCAAAGGAGTAGGCCATGTAGAACACATCCCTTGCACGATCATCCACGATGACACCAATCGCATTGTGCCAAAGTGCTCTATCGACACGTCTTTTGGACAGTATGCATTCAAGAACCCGGTCAGTCATCACATTGCCCAAGCCGTTATAGAAGCCCATATCCGGGTCGTCCTGAATGTGCTCACTCGGTTCTTCGTCGTCAACAAAGGCATTGTGACCAGCGTGCTCCAATATGGCGTCAAGCTGGTAAAGCGTGTCCTCAGTAAAGCTCAGTGAAGTTTTTCCATAACTTTCGGGATCTTTGGACCATTCCCCGTCCCATGCAGAGCCACCGACGCGCGTCAAGTTATCGACGATCAACCACTCGGTTTGAGCTGCTCCCATTGCAAGAACGTATTCCTCAGGTGTCTTATACTTTCGGATACTGCTGGGAGCAAAGAACCCGAAAAGGATTGCTCCAACACCGAACGACACTAAACCAAAATAAAGGAAGGTTAGTTTAAGATCTCTCAGAAGATCCAGAACGGATAATGTTGATCCATCTGGCACGGTATCGCGGGTCGAAAGGAAGAAGAACTCAGCGATGAATTGGTTGTAGATGATAAGATAGCCGATCAACGGCGCGAGCGCGGTTAGGCGCGCAGGAGTGGAGTTGCCGATACTTGCGATTGAAGACCAAGGTATCAACGGGTTTATTCTCTGATAAATCGTGATTTTCAAAGTAGAATCTGCCTTACTGTCACTTCCAAATGCCTTGCGAAGATACTACTGGCATCCTTGATCTGATGGTTGTCTTGCATTCAGGACATATTCAAGCATTCTTCTTGTCATGCTAATAGGTTAAGTCGCTACCTTACAGAAGAGTTATTGCCGACGCGCTCGCAGCGAATGGCAGCAATGCGGGCTGCGCCCGCAGCATCGTGAAGGTAGGGCCAAGGTCGGGTTTGGGCCGCCTCTTCCCTCTAAGAGCGGCTTCTCACCACTTCCGCCAACCTAGCCCCATTGTCGCGGCGATGGCTTCTGGGCAACCAGCCTGCACCCGGCTGCGATATGCGCGCACAGATAACCCGTTTTCGAGCGCTATTACTTCCCATTCATCATCCGGATTATGCGCCATTTCCCGCACCCCTTCAGTTGCTGCCCTTTCTCCCGACCAGCCTCGGTTGAGTCGTTGCTTAAATGTTTGGAACGCTATCCCATTTTCTTCAGCAACAGGCCATGCCGGGAAGCCGTTGTCCAAAGTAGCTAAGCCATCCCGACACCTATTTTCAAAGGCAGCGCGGTCATAAGGGTATTGGGTATGCTCGCAAGGAACCGTCCACACCTTCGCTCCATTCTCAGCATCCTCTAAACTCACCGCAGAGGCATCAGTCAAAGGATAAGGCTTAAGGCCATAGCGACTACAAAGCCACCAGGCATCTTCGCGACTTGCGGCTTTGCCGATTATCTGCCCGTCCAGCGGAGCAACAAAGTGGATCATCAATTATTTCCGTTTCAAGACGATCGTGACTCGCTCCCTTAGGTGTTCAGTCCCGGCATTTGGTGGATCGGATCGATGATGAATCTGTTTGGCTCTGATGTCCAGATTTTGCAGATGTATTCGTAGGGCGTGAGCCCGCTGAGGGTCTTCAGTCTGCGAGCAAAATTGTAGGCTGCCATGAAGTCTGCGAGGTGCGTGCGCAGCTGGTCGTGGCTGTCGTAGTGGTATCGTTTGACGGTAGCATCCTTGATCGTGCGGTTCATCCGCTCGACCTGACCATTGGTCCAAGGGTGGTTGGGCTTTGTGAGCCTATGCTCAATCTCATTTGCCTCGCAGATCATGTCAAACCGCATCTGCCTGGATGATGCGGTATTGCGGTTGCGGGGTTGCTCGGCGAACTGGATCCCGTTGTCCGTCAGGATCGTATGGATACGGTAGGGAACGGACTTCAGCAGGTGCTCGAGGAACTCCCATGCTGTCTTGCGGTCAGCCTTATCCACCAGTTGCGTAACCGCAAACTTGCTAGTCCGGTCGATGCCTACGAAGAGAAATAGCTTGCCCTCCACCGTTTGAACCTCGGCGATGTCGATATGGAAGAACCCGATGGGGTATCGCTTGAACTTCTGTCGCTTTGGCTTGTCGCCTTCGACATCTGGTAAGCGAGAGACCCCATGTCGCTGCAGACACCGATGCAGCGCTGAACGTGTCAGGTGCGGGGTCGAGGGCTGAAGGGCATAGAGACAGTCATCAAGCGGTAGCAGCGTGTGGCGCCGGAAAGCGACGATCATAGCTTCCTCTGCCTCGGTCAGAACGGTTGAGCGCGGCTCTCTCGGACCGGTCTTCAAATCTTCGACGGTCGCACGCTTCCGCCATTTCGCGACCGTCTTGGGATTAATGCCCAACTCCTCGCTTAGCTGCGCGAGCGAAGCTTGCGATCGCTGTATTGCAGCTCTGACGGCGTACGTGGTCGTGGCGCTCCCGTGACGAACTTGTCCCATAATGCTTCCTTCCAAGCCTGAGAAAGGATCGCACCATCAAACCGTGGGATCAAACACCTAGGGAGCTCTGTCTGTCGGCATGTAAGCATTCGGGACCGCTGAAAAAACAGATGGCGCAGCCCTTTCATATCTAAACCACAAACGAATGCTGCGTCCGCGATCTGTGAGTTCGCACGCCAACTGGCTTTGCAGTTGCGGCTAGAGTCCGCGATGACGTGCCGCACCGCAACATGCAAGCACCTGATCGAGTAACCGCCATGGGCTGTTTGAGCCGGTTTCCCGCGCCACGGCAAGCAACAGTTTCGTCTTACAGCTTGTTCTTCGGCTGAGATTGCATGGCTGATGTGCGACGCAATCCAACAACACCGCAAAACCCTCGCTGCTGTCAGCGTCCCTCTCGCTCCAATCGCCAGCCTGCTGGGTTTTCAACCCAACGGTTGATGTCGGACTCGCGCCATCCCGCACCGTGGATGCTGATCCTGAGCTGGGCGGGGAAGGTGCCCTCGGAGATCTTTCGATAAATGGTGGAACGGGACAGACCGGTTCGGTCGAGGACTGTGTTCAGGCGGATGATACGATCTGGGTCGGACATGGGTTTATTGCCTCCTGCTGGATGTTCTTGAACCAGTCAGCCCACGCCACGTTAACTGCGCAAGAGCGCCCGACCCATCGTCGCACAGGGGCGTCGAATGGGCGGCAGATCGGACGGGTCTCAGAGACCAAGACCACGTCCCCTTGTGATGTCGATGCCGTGGCAAAAGGCGAGCTCGACCCCGAGTCTGCGGCCCGAGTCCATCCGGATGCCCAGCTCGGCCTTGCGGTTGGCAAGCAGAGATTCCAGCTGCGGATCGCGTTGCAGGCTCTTGGCCATCTCGCCCATCTCCGCTCGTGTCGCGCGGTAGTCGGACATCGTGCCCGACCGGTAGTGCGACAGGCTGGTCCGATCAAGGTGCTGCCAGCGCTCCACGAACTGCGCGGCTCGGCGCTCTGGAGAGGTGCGCAACTGCGTCTCAAGTTGAAGCGCCCGGATAGCGCGGTTGGCTTGGCCCGATCCGGCCTCGCGGGCAAGCGACGGGTCCTTGGCATAGGCTGCTTCGGCATCGCGCCAGCCGTCTGGCCGGACCTCTTCGAAGGACGCGCGAGACTCGGCGAGGTCGCGCAACTGGTCAGGCGTGCCCGAGTTCCCCCTCTCCTGAGCCGTGAAGATCGCATCCACCGCGCGGGCATGGCGTTTGAGGGCTTCGGTGCGGGCTTTTCGCATTGCCGCTTCCGGGTCATACGCCACGGCTTTTTGCAGCGCATCCGCGCTGGGACGGATATCCTTCCTTGCCTCTTCCCTTCCCGGCCTCTGCGCGACATCCGAGCCAAGCGCGCCGTCTCTGGCAGGGCGCGACCCATCAATCCTATCGCGCAACTTCTCCGGCACAACCTTGCGGAGTACCTCAATGACACGTTCCCGGAACGTGATTCCGCGCCGTTCGGCAAAGTCCTGCGCCGGATCGGCCTTCGCATAGTCGAGCGCCATGTCCTTGGGCCGGTCGCGCGACAGGGTGCGGATCAGGCGATCTTGTGTGGAGAAGTCGTCACGACCGTAATGCAGGTTCAGTCCGTCCCTATGCCGCGAAAGGGCGACATAGCTGCCATGGGCATCGAGGCCCGGCGTCGCGAGGACATGGGCGCGGTCGACGGTCATGCCCTGGGCCTTGTGGATGGTCGCCGCATAGCCATGGTCGAGGCGGTTGTAGTCCTTGAGATCGAAGCGGACCGACCGACCGTCGTCGGTCAGAACAGACATGCTTTGCGCGCTGACCGCATCGACGGTGCCGAGCGTGCCGTTCTTTACCCCAAGGCCGCGGTCATTCTGCAGGAACATCACCCGGTCGCCATTGGCAAAGCGACGGTCACCGCGCTCGACCGTCAAGGAGACGTCCTCTCCCAGATCGCCCGCCTCCCGCTTTCGCTGTCGCGCCAGTTCATTGAGCAAGCCCACTTCGGCGTTGGTGTGGGTCAGGATGATCCGGCTCTGGTTCGGTGCCGCTTGCCGGTCGCGGTCCCAGCGGTCGATCAAATCGGCGCGCGCGTCGTCGCGGGTCGCAGAACCATGCACCATGCCATGGCTGTCGTAGGCATCAATTGCCGCGCCGGTCCGGCCGGTGGCGAGACCGCGGGTGGCGTCACGCTGCCAGTCTTCGCGCTGGCGGCGCACCTCGCCGATTTCGGCGCCGCCGTGACGCTCGTGGAGCGACCGGAGGGCCGCGCCCGCCTCAATGGATTGCAGCTGTTGCGGATCGCCGACCAGCACGACCTTGGCTCCGGCATCTGCCGCATGTGACAGTACCCGCTCCAGTTGCCGCGTGCCGACCATGCCCGCCTCGTCGATCACAAGGACATCGCGCGCGGTGAGCCGGTCGCAGTCCTGCGCCCAACCGTGCTCAAGGCTCGCGATGGTGCGCGACGCGATGCCCGATCCGCTTTCGAGACCGTCCGCTGCGATGCCGGAAAGGGCTGCGCCGCGCACCTGATAGCCCGTCCCCTCCCAGGCCTCTCGCGCCACGCCCAACATTGCGCTCTTTCCCGTCCCGGCATGGCCGACGACGATGCCCAGATCGCGTCCGGTGGTGATTTGCGTCAGGGCGTCGGCCTGCTCGCGCGACAGAACCAGGCCGCGCGCTTCAGCACGCGCCAAAGCTGCTTTGCGATCCGCATCCCGAACCTCATGACGTTGCTTCTCGGCCAAGACTTCGGCGGCGTGAAGAAGGCGCTGTTCAGCCTCGATCATAGCCCGGGTGGTGAAGCGCACCTCGCCGCGCCCGTCCTGACCGAGTTCTAACAGATCGGGCGCATTGCGGATTGCGCCGGTCACTGCATTGAACTGTTCCACGCTGTCGCTGTGCCGATGCGCGAACCGTGCCATGTCGCGGCTCGTGAACGTCGATTGTTGATGTGTGATGGCCTCCAGTGCGAGGGCGGGATTGTCGATAATCCTCTCGCCGTTGCCACGTGCGATCTCGCGGTGCATCTCGGCCCGGTCGGCGGCCTCAAGACCGTCGCCCTCAATCCGCTGTGCGGGCGCACCGATCTGGTTTTGCGGCTCCAGTTCAATGTTCTGTGCTTCGAAACTGCGGTGATCGATGCGCACGTCGATGTCGAGTTCCGCCAGCCGCTCATTGGCAAGCGCAGCCCATCGTTCCCGCCAGCGTTCCAGCATCCCCGTACGGTTCCAGTCCCGCATCTTCGGGCCAAAGCCGGTCATGTCGACAGACCGCATCGTCAGCATGAGATGGGCATGAGGCTTCGATAACCCGTTTTCGCCCCTGTCCCAATGCACGTTGAGATCAGCGATCATGCCCTGGTCCACGAACTCGGCTTGCACGAAGTCGCGGGCGAGCGCGATGCCCTGCGCCTCACTCATCTCGCGCGGAATGGCGAACTCCACCTCCCGGGCCAGCTGCGCATCGCGCCTGACTTCGACCGCCT
Organism: uncultured Jannaschia sp.; assembly: GCF_947503795.1. Taxonomy (NCBI): domain Bacteria; kingdom Pseudomonadati; phylum Pseudomonadota; class Alphaproteobacteria; order Rhodobacterales; family Roseobacteraceae; genus Jannaschia; species uncultured Jannaschia sp. The sequence goes on from NZ_CANNEZ010000001.1 coordinate 919,267, forward strand.
CGACGGCGTTCCAGAGCTGTTCGCGGTCAGACCATGCGTCAGGCGCGGTCTCCGGCAGCAGCACCTCGGAATGCACGACACCGCGCTTGGCCGTGAAGTCATGGCTCCGTTCGATCCGGTCATCGCGCAACCGCGATGCCGCGCGGTAGGCAGCGGACGCCACCGCGCTGGAACCAGCTGCGCGCCCGATGACCTTCGCGTGGAGATGATAGATCGCCATAGCGACCCGATCATCTACACAAGAACGCCGACGTCGAAACGACGTATAAGCGCGCCCTCCCTCAATAAAATCTCGGGAGCGATCAGCACGGGTCGGACCGTCCCGACGACCCTGAAGCCTTCTGCGAAGTGCTCGGCTATCATCACTGCATCAACAGATCATGGAGGCAGGAATGCGCAAACCACGGGATTACGACGCGGAGTTGAAAGGACTGGAACAGAAAGCGAAAGAGCTGAAGACCCGCAAGATGCAACAGCTTGGCGAGCTCGTTATTGCCACCGGAGCGGACGGGTTCAGCGCCGAACAACTCGCCGGTGCGTTGATCGTGCTGGCCGAGACTACGGATGTTGCAAAAAGGGAGGCCTGGTCAAAACGCGGGGCCGCGTTCTTTCAAGGTCGGTCGCGGAAACCTGCAAAAGCGACTGATCGCGACGCGAAAAGCACTCCGACACAATCTGGCGGCGCGCCGTCGGCATCAGGCCGCCCGGGCGCGGCATGATATGTGCAGCTGGCAGGTCGACCGCCGCAAACGCACCCGGCATCTGATCGAATTGGGTGGCCTGGTCGTCAAGGCCGGGATCGTTGATGTAACCAAAGACGACCGCGCGCTGATTTACGGCGGGCTCCTGTGGATGGCCGCGAAGCTGCAGAGCGACCAAGGAGAACATGCGCGGGAGGTCTGGGCCGAAAAGGGGAAAAGCGCTTTCAAGGCGGATCGGAAGGGTGACCTGCCCTCTGACAGGTAACGTTCAAGATATCCGCTGCCCGCGGCGTCTACCCCATGCACAACTGTGCCCACCTCTCCATCAGCGGCCGCCGCTGATCCAGGAAGTCGGTCTTGCGATAGGTGCGGACCACCTTGTTGTCGGATACGTGCGCCAGGACCATCTCGGCCACCTCATGCGGTGCGTCCGTCTCGTCTGCGAGCCAGGTTCGCAGGCTTGTTCTGAAGCCGTGCGGACGGGACTTAAGTCCCCTGCGCTCCATCAACCGCGCCATCGTCGCGTCACTGATGACCCCCTTGCGAACCGACGGAAACAGATACCCATCTCGCTCGTAGGGACGGGCAAGCTCGATAACACGTTGTGCCTCTTCACTGAGAGGGACTCGGAAGTCCTCCGCAGCGCCGAGGCGCGCCTTCATGTTCTCGGCGGGTACGATCCAGACATCGCCGTTGATTTCTTCCAGCCGCGCAAACCGCACGGGCTGTGAGCGAAGCCCTGTAAGGATGAGCAGCCGCAGCGCGAGATGCGTGATCGTCGGCTCCTCCAGCGATGCGTAGAACGCAGGCACGTCCTCCCACGGCATGCTCGGGATCGACGTGGCTTGGTGCCGTTGCCGACCCAAGAGCTGTTTCGCCTTGGCGACGGCCTGCAAGTCGGCATCGAGGCCCAGAGCGGCTGCGTGATCCAGGACGATCTTGAGGCGATTGGCAGCCTTCGTGGCCGTCGCAGCCTTGGAATGCCAGATCGGTGCAAGGGTGTCTCTTATATCGTTCTGGGTGATCTCGGTGACAGGCATCCGCCCGAGTTTGGGCAGCACATGATGCTCCAACGGGCTATACCATCGTCCCGCAGCCCCGTCCCCCTTGAGATCGGCCTTGCGGCTTTCGAAGGCATCCAAAGCTACATCCTTTAGAAGATGGCGGTTGCGCATGGCGTCCTGGCGTTGCCTGCGCCGATGCTCGATGGGGTCTTTGCCTTTGGCGACCAAAGTCCGATACTCGGAGGCGAGGTCCCGTGCGTCTTTCAAGGAGAGAGCCCTAAGGCCTCCGAGACCCATTTCCCTACGGCGTCCGTAAAGCGTGTAGCGGAAGACCCATTGACCGCCGCCATCCTCGCGCTTGATCAGTCGCAGGCCGTGGCCATCCTCATGCTTGCCCGGCGGCGCGGATTTGATGAAGAGGGCTGTTAGGTTCCCCAAGAATATATCCCCCAAATTATCCCCCACAAGCTACGGGATTTACTGGGATGGCGCAAGGTCTGCTGGGAGCAGCCGTGCTAGGAAAACACATTCATTACAAGCTGCTAAGGTACTAGTTGGGTTCCTATGAGACTAGAATGCCATGCCGCCCCCGGGCACCACATTATTCCCTCAAAGACCCCCCACCGCGCGCAGCGTGGCGACGATCGCGTCGACCCCCTCGCCATGCCGCAGCCGGGCGAACACCACCGGGCGGTCGCCGCGCATGCGGGCGGCGTCGCGGGCCATCACGTCGAGGGACGCGCCGACATGGGGGGCGAGGTCGGTCTTGTTGATGACGAGAAGATCCGAGCGGGTGATCGCGGGTCCGCCCTTTCGCGGGATTTCCTCGCCCGCGGCGACATCGATCACGTAGATGGTGACGTCCGCCAGCTCGGGACTGAACGTGGCCGAGAGGTTGTCGCCACCGCTTTCGATCAGCACGACGTCGAGATCGGCGTGGCGGCCACGCATCTCGGCCACGGCGGCGAGGTTGATCGACGCATCCTCGCGGATCGCGGTATGCGGGCAACCGCCCGTCTCGACACCGATGATCCGGTCGCGCGGCAGGATCTGCATCCGCATCAGCGCCTCGGCATCCTCCTGCGTGTAGATGTCGTTGGTGATGACGCCGACCGAATGGGTGTCGCGCAGTGCCTCGGCCAGCCGCGCGGTCAGCGTGGTCTTGCCGGCGCCAACGGGGCCGCCGATGCCGACGCGGAGGGGGCCGTGATCGCTCATGCGTCCTCCTCCGCGAAGACCTCGAGTGCTGCGTTCAACCCGTTGATCGCCGCGGGCAGGCCGCCATAGAGGCTCATCTGCCAGATCGTCTCGGCGATCTCCTCGCGGCTGAGGCCCGCGCGGCGTCCGGCGGCGATGTTGACCTTGAGCTGCGGCCTGGTCTGTCCACCGAGGGCCGTCAGCGCGGCGATGGTGGCGATGAACCGGTCGCGCAGGGGCAATCCGGGCCGGGCGTATTGGCGCCCATAGGCGAAGTCGACGACGCCCTCGGCCATCCCCGGCAGAAGGTGGCCGTAGCGCGCGTCGAGCGCGGCCTCCATGCCGGGGTTCAGGGTCTCGGAGAGGGCGCGCCCGGTCTCGGTGCTGTCGGTCATGTGCGGCAGATCCTCGGGGCCAGCGTTTCGTGGCGCATGGATGCGATGTCGGAGAGGAAGGCCGTGCTGCGCAAGGCGGCGAGGTCGCCCTCGGCGGTCTCGGTCGCGATGCGCGCGCAGGCGGGCGCCAGGTCGCGAAGGATGCGCTGGCCGTCGGTCTGGCCCAGCGGGATCAGGCGCATCCCCACGGCGGCGAGGTTGCCCACGAACGCCTGGAGCGCCATCTGCGCCGCAAGAAGCGGGGGCAGGGCGGCCAGCCGCGTCGCCCGCCCGAGCGCCACCGGATAGGTCAGCCCCCCGAGGTCGCCGGGCCAGAGGGCGGCGGTGATCTCGCAGAAGGCGGCACCCATCAGCTCGGTCTCGCGCAGGCGTTCGACGCTGGCCGCGAAGGCGCGGGCAGTGGAGTCAATGCGGGGGATGTTGGCGGCGTCGGCGTGGTGGGCGGCGGCCAGAAACGTCGCATCCGCGCGCCCGGCGCCGTGGTCGAGCACGTCGGCCGCCCAGTCCGTCAGCCCTGCCGCATCGGTCACGCGACCCTCCGCGATGGCCGCTTCCAGCCCGTGGGAATAGGCGAAGGCCCCGACCGGGTAGGCGGGCGAGAGCCATTGCGTCAGGGTAAGGATCTCAGTGGCTGTGGCCATGGGTCCGTCCATGCCCGTAGGCCCCGCCCTCGGGCGTGAAGGGCTCGATCACCTCGACCGCCTCGGCCCCGATCCGTGCCAGCATGTCGGCAATGACGTGGTCGCGCTGGATCAGCAGGCGCTCCGGCTCGATCTGGCAGGGTGTGTGGCGGTTGCCGACATGCCACGCGATGCGGACCATGTCGGGCCCGGTGACCGCGAGGAGCGGCTCGGGCGCGGCGGCGATTTCGACATGGCCGCCGCCAGACAGGACCAGCGCATCGCCATGGTTCAGCGATGTCGTGTGCGCCAGGTCCACGAGGAGGCGCGCGCCGCCCTCGGTCGTCAGCACCTTCCGCCGCAGGAACCGGTCCTCGTAGGTCAGGACACAGCGATCCGTCGCACCGGTCCATGTCCCGGCCGCCGCGACCGCCTTTGCCGTCAGGTCGGCCATCAGAACAGGAAATACCGCTGTGCCATCGGCAGTTCGGTTGCCGGCTCGCAGGTCAGGAGCTCGCCGTCTGCGCGGACCTCGTAGGTTTCCGGGTTCACTTCCATCTGGGGCAGGGCATCGTTGAGGATCAGGTCGCGCTTGCCGATGCCGCGCGTGTTCGCGACGGCGAGCGTCGTCTTGGCGAGGCCGAGGCGCGCGCCGATGCCGTCGGCCTGCGCGGCCTCGGAGACGAAGGTCACGGCCGAGTGCTCGACCGCGCGGCCATACGCCCCCCACATGGGTCGGGTGTGGACCGGCTGCGGCGTCGGGATGGAGGCGTTCGGATCGCCCATCTGGGCCACGACGATCATGCCGCCCATCAGCACCATCTCGGGTTTCACACCGAAGAAGGCCGGATCCCAAAGCACCAGATCCGCGCGCTTGCCCGGCTCGACCGAGCCGATATGCGAGGAAATTCCATGCGCGATGGCTGGGTTGATGGTGTATTTGGCAACGTAGCGGCGCACGCGCAGGTTGTCGTTCTCGCCGGTTTCGTCCGCCAGTCGCCCGCGCTGCTTCTTCATCTTGTCGGCGGTCTGCCACGTCCGGATGATGACCTCGCCTACACGCCCCATGGCCTGACTGTCGGAGGCGATGATCGAGAAGGCCCCCATGTCGTGCAGGATGTCTTCGGCGGCGATGGTCTCGCGGCGGATGCGGCTTTCGGCGAAGGCCACATCCTCGGGGATCGAGCGGTCGAGATGGTGGCACACCATGAGCATGTCGAGATGCTCCTCGAGCGTGTTCACCGTGAAGGGCCGCGTCGGGTTGGTCGAGGAGGGCAGGACGTTCGCGTCGCCGCAGATCTTGATGATGTCCGGGGCGTGCCCGCCGCCCGCGCCCTCGGTGTGGAAGGCGTGGATCGTGCGGCCCTTCAGGGCGGCGACCGTGTTCTCGACGAACCCGCTCTCGTTCAGGGTGTCGGTGTGGATCATCACCTGCACGTCCATCGCGTCCGCCACGCTCAGGCAGCAGTCGATGGCGGCCGGCGTCGTGCCCCAATCCTCGTGCAGCTTCAGGGCGCAGGCCCCGCCGCGCACCTGCTCCTCGAGGGCGGCCGGCAGGGACGCGTTGCCCTTGCCCGCAAAGGCCAGGTTCATCGGGAAGGCGTCTGCCGCTTGCAGCATCCGGCCGATATGCCATGGCCCCGGCGTGCAGGTGGTGGCCAGCGTGCCATGCGCGGGGCCGGTGCCGCCGCCCAGCATGGTCGTCAGGCCGGAATGGAGCGCGTCCTCGATCTGCTGCGGACAGATGAAGTGGATGTGGCTGTCGAACCCGCCCGCCGTCAGGATGCGGCCCTCGCCCGCGATGGCCTCGGTGCCGGGGCCGATGATGATGTCGACGCCGGGCTGGGTGTCGGGGTTGCCCGCCTTGCCGATGGCATGAATGCGCCCATCGCGCAGGCCCACATCCGCCTTGTAGATGCCCGTATGGTCCACGATCAGGGCGTTGGTGATGACCGTATCGACCGCGCCGGCCTCCCGCGTCGCCTGGCTCTGGCCCATGCCGTCTCGGATCACCTTGCCGCCGCCGAACTTGACCTCCTCGCCGTAGCGCGGCGCATTGCCGCCCGCCCGTTCGGCGCAGAGATCCCGCTCGACCTCGATAATCAGATCGGTATCGGCGAGCCGCAGCCGATCGCCGGTCGTGGGGCCGAACATGGCGGCATAGTCACCGCGGGAGATGGTGGCGGGCATGGCGGTCCTTTCAGTCGGTCTTGTCTGCGCGGAACACGTCGTCGACCGGCACCTGCAGCGCGGTGACGAGGCCGTTGGTCTGCATCGCCATCCCGATCACCGCCAGAAGCTCGCCATATTGCGCGTCGGTCATGCCGCGCGCGCGGGCGGCGGCGCTGTGGCTGTGGACGCAATAGCTGCAGCCATTGGCCGTCGAGACGGCGACGTAGAGCATCTCCTTGACCAGCGGGTCGAGCGCGCCGGGTGCCATCACCTCGCGAAGACGGCCCCAGGTCGCGCGCAGGAGCGCCGGGTCGTGGGCCAGCGCGCGCCAGAAGTTGTTGACGTAGTCGGTGCCGCGCGCGGTCCGTATCTCGTCGAAGACGGCGGCGGCCTCGGGCGAGAGCTGCGCGTCGGACAGAAGCGGGACCGTGCTCATGGGCGGCGCCGGACCGGGACGGCCCGCGCGGGCGCGGCGGACCCGTGCCGGCCGCTCCGGGTGGAGCGGCCGGACAGGCGGGGATCGGAAGGCCCCGCCATGCTAGCGCAGCGCCCGCAGGACATCGTTCCGGGCGATCGTCATCCGGTCCATGCACTGCCAGTAGACAAGGGGCGCGATCGATCCGCCGGCATAGCTGTCGCGCTCGCCCTCGCAGGTGGCGTCGCGCCGTCGCAGCCACGCCCGCTGTTCGTCCAGAAGCGCCGCCCCGCTGCCCTGGCGATCGGCGAGGGGCTTCACCTCGGCCCAGAGCCGGTTGAGCTCCGCGTCCGAGACGCCCCAGCCGTCGCGGGCGCAGAAGTTCATGTCGAGCTGCGTCGCCCGGTTCGAACAGTCCACAGAGGTCTGCGCCGCGGCCGGAAGGGCCATCAGCGTGGCCAGCGCGATCAAGGGTGCGATGCGCATCGTCCTACACCATCGCAAAGATGCGCGCGGGGCCGCCCGTGCCGCCGCGATGGGTCGGCGCGCCGACCACGATGGTCGCACCGGCGGCGGGCACCTGGTCAAGCCCGGCGATATTCTCGATCCCGTAGCGATTGGTCGGGAGCCACGCGTAATGCGTCGCGAAATCGGCCGAGGGTCCGTGATCTAGCGACAGCGTGTCAACCGCAATCGAGCGCGCGCCCGTGTTCTCCATCAACATCTGTGCCGCCTCGATGTGGAAGCCGGGGAAATGCATCACGCCCTCGCCATCGGCGTTGCGGAAGCCCTCGGTGCCGACCTTCGCGGCCCAGCCCGAATGCATCGCCACGCAGGCGCCCTCGGGGATCTCGCCATTGGCGTCGATCCACGCGGAGAGGTCGTCCGGCGTGACCTGCGCGTCCGGATCCTCGGCGGCGCGGGCGGCGATGTCGATCACGGCCAGCGGGCAGACGAGGTTTTCGACCGGGATCTCCTCGACGGCCTGCCCGTCCGCCGAGAAGTGCAGCGGCGCGTCGATATGGGTGCCCGTGTGTTCGTTGACGGTCAGGCTGTAGAGGTTGAAGCCGCTCTCGGCGAAATCGAACAGCTTCTCGGTCGCGATGCCCGGTTCGCCGAAATAGGTCGGGAACTCGGCGTCGTAGACATGGGTCAGGTCGACCACGCCGCCGTGGCCCGCGGCCATCGCCGGCGTTCCCTGCAGCAGCCCGCCGGTCGCGGCGACGGCGCCCGCCGCAGCGCTCGCCCGGAACAGGTCGCGGCGGGACAGCATCCGGTCCTTCACCGCATTCATAACGCAATGGTCACACATCGGTTTTTCCTCCCTCGATGGAACGGTCCAACGCTCCCATGACGCGGCCGTTGAACCCATATACCACGCGCGCGCCGGCCAAGGGGATCAACGCGACCTCGCGGCGCTGGCCCGGCTCGAACCGGACGGCGGTGCCGGCGGCGATGTCGAGCCGGTGGCCGCGCGCGGCGTCGCGGTCGAAGTCCAGCGCGGGGTTCGATTCCGCGAAGTGGTAATGGCTGCCGACCTGCACGGGGCGGTCGCCGGTGTTGGCCACCATCAGGGTGATTGCCTCGGCGCCGTCGTTGAGGACGATCTCGCCCGCCGCGGGCATCAATTCTCCGGGGATCATGGACGCCTCCTCAGCGGATCGGATCGTGGACGGTCACGAGCTTGGTGCCGTCGGGAAAGGTGGCCTCGACCTGCACGTCGTGGATCATCTCGGGCACGCCCTCCATGCATTGCGCGCGGGTCACGACCTGCGCGCCCGCCTGCATCATGTCGGCCACCGAACGGCCATCCCGCGCGCCCTCGACCACGGCCTCGGTGATCAGAGCGATGGCCTCGGGGTGGTTCAGCTTGACGCCGCGCGCGAGGCGCTTGCGCGCGACCTCGGCGGCCATCGCGACCAGCAGCTTGTCTTTCTCTCGGGGGGTCAGCTTCATCTCAGATCATCCAGGGTCGGGGCAGGGGGGCGCCGGAGAGGCGGCGCAGGATCGGCATCAGGGCGGCGCGCAGGGCGAAGCCATCGGGGGCGAGGATCCGCGCCACGAGGAGGTCCGGCCCGATCAGGCTGGCCCCCGCCGTCGCGGGCAGCATCGCGCGAAGCGGCGCGAGATGCGTCTCGGCCTCGGGCGCGACCACGACAATCAGCGCGATCGCCCGCGCGCCGCCCGCGATGTGAGGCCGGTCGAGATGGGCCTCGGCATCGCCGTCGAAGCCGGCCGCATCCAGAAAGAGCGGCACGCCATCCCGGTGGATGTCCACGCGGTCCCGAAACCGCAGGTCGGTCAGCGTCTCGCCCATGGCGCGTCGCCCGAAGATCAGCGGCTCGACGAAGAGGAGGCGCGCGTCGGCGTCGAGGTCGATCCGGGTGTCGCGTTCGAGGTTCGAGCCTTCGAAGAGGATGGTCTCCTGCGGCAGCCAGTCGAGCGCGCCCCCGCCCGCCACCGACAGCCGGTTGCGGATCCAGCCCGGCGCGCCCGGCTGCGCGCGGTAGGCACGCTCGGCGGCCTGTGTCGTCAGAACCAGCCGCGCGTCCTGCTCGACCGTTGCGTTCAGCGTGAAGCGGTCGCCGCCGGTCACTCCCCCGGCCGTGTTCACGATCACGGCCTGCTTGGTCTCGGGGGCGCTGCGCGGGAACATCACCTTCAGCGATCCGGCCTGCCGCAGGTCGCGCAGGCGCGTGACCGCCCCGTCGGTACGCACGGACAGCGCCACGGAGCCCCGCGCGCGGGGCTGGGCCGCGGGCATGTCGAGAAGCTGTGTCAGGTCGTCGATGTCGGGCTCCCCCTGCCGTCCTCGGCGCAGTTTGGGACGCGCGGCGCGCGGCGTCTGCATCGACGCCGCGCGGGCTGGCCTGCGTCGGGCGGCGTGCCGAAGGGATGGGCGGTTTCTGCCGAATTGCGCAAAAAACAGGCGGTTTCAGGAATGCTCTTCGGCGGCCGTCGCGGCGAGGGCCCGGTTGAAGACGCGCAGCGCGTCGACATGCAGAAGCACGCCCAGCACGTTGCGCGTGTCGCCATCGCTCAGGCGGACCACGGCGAGGAAATCCGCACCCGATTTCTCGAAGAGCGGCATCGCCTTTTCCAGCGTGTCGCCCGGCGCCACGAAGAGCGCGTCGTTCATCGCGCGCCTGATCCGGTCCTCGGACGGGGCCTTGGGGTGGTCGGGCGATTTCATCAGGCCCGAAACCTTGATCGTCGCCAGAAGATAGCGTTGCGGCCCGGCGGCGAGGTGGATGCCCCGCCGCTCCAGTTGCGTCAGGAAGAAGCTCCGATCCACGAGCTTCGACGACAGCGCCGAGGAGATGCTGACCGCGACCATCACGGCGAGGCCGGTCTGCCAGTCGCCGGTCAGCTCGAACACGATCAGCGTGGTCGAGATCGGCGCGCCCAGGACACCCGCCGCGACTGCCCCCATCCCCGCCAGTGCATAGAGTGTCTCGGATCCCGAGATGTCCGGGAAGACCGCCGTCGCCACCAGCCCGAAGGCCAGCCCGGAGAGTGCGCCGACCATCAGCGCGGGCGAGAAGACCCCGCCGCCCATCCGCCCGCCCATGGTGATCGAGACGGCCGCGACCTTGAGGACGGCGAAAACGACCGCCTCGTGGAAGATGAGCTGGCCCGAGAGGGCGCGGGATGTCGTCTCGTAGCCGACGCCGATGATATGCGGAAAGAAGATCGCGAGCGCCCCCAGCAACAGGCCCGCCGCCGCCGGGCGGAAGAGGGCCGGGATGCGCAGCCGATCCTGCATCGCCGAGGCCAGGTCTTCGGTCCACATGATCGACCGCATCAGCGCGAAGGCGATGAGGCCGGAGGTCAGGCCGAGCAGGATGAACGCGGGAAGCTCGGCGTAGAACGCGAGCTCGCCAGCCGTCGGCAGCGCGAACTCGGTCACGTCGCCGAAATGGATTCGGCTGATGACCGATCCGGAGGCGGCGGCGATGGTGATCGGTGCGAGCGCGTGGACCGCGAAGTGGCGCAGGACCACCTCCATCGCGAAGAGCGCGCCGGCGAGCGGGGCGTTGAAGCTGGCCGCGACGCCGGCGGCGACGGCGCAGCCCAGAAGGTCGCGGCCGGTGATGCCGTCGGCGTTGAGGCGGTTCGACACCCAGCCCGCGATCATGCCGCACATGTGGACGACCGGCCCCTCGCGCCCCGACGACCCGCCCGAGGACAGCGTGATAAGCGAGGCCGCGATCGAGGCCAGCCCCGCGCGCCGCTCGACCCGGCCTTCCTTGACTGCCGAGGCCTCGATCACCTCGGCCACGCCGCGCACGCGGGCGTCGGGCGTGAAGCGCGTCAGGATGATGCCCACCACGAGGCCGCCGAGGCACGGCAGGATCAGCACCCACCACCACGGCAGCCCGGCCGCGAAGCTGTGGAGCCGGTGCGGATCGTCCGTGCCGTAAAGCGTCGTCTGGAGCAGCTCGATCCCCAGCATGAACCCGACGGCCGCATAGCCCGAGGCGATCCCGATCACGAGGGCGATGAACCAGAACTGGACCCGGCTGGGCCCCGTCTCGCGCAGCAGCGTCCAGCTCCGCCTGATCCAGCCCCGCGCGGTGGCGCGTCGGCCGGTGGCGGGAGCGGGGGCGTCGGTCACGGGCGCTTGTCCTCGGACGGGGGCGGCGGCATCCTGCATGCGGCATGGCATGCGGCCTCGGTCGCCACGGGAGGACGGGATGGACCCGAACGCGGCGATCGAAGAGTTGAAGGCGATGCTAGGCGAACGCCTCTCGACGGGAAAGAGCGATCTGGCGCTCCATGGCCGATCCGAGACGTGGCACGCCGAGATGCCGCCCGATGCCGTCGCCTATCCGTCCGACACGGGCGAGGTGGCCGAGATCGTCCGCATCTGCGCCCGCCACGGGATGCCGCTGATCGGCTGGGGCACGGGCACGGCGCTCGAAGGTCACGCCTCGGCGCCGCGCGGCGGCGTGACGGTCGATTTCCGCGACATGGCCGGCGTGATCGAGGTGGCCGAGCGCGACATGCTGGTTCGCGTCCAGCCCGGCTGCACGCGCGGCGCGCTGAACGCGCATCTGCGCGCAACGGGGCTGATGTTTCCGGTCGATCCGGGTGCCGACGCCTCGCTCGGCGGCATGGCCTCGACCCGCGCCTCGGGGACGACGGCCGTGCGCTACGGGACGATGCGCGATCACGTGCTGGGCCTCGAGGTCGTGCTGGCCGACGGGCGGGTGATCCGCACGGGGACGCGGGCGCGCAAATCCTCGGCCGGGTATGATCTGACCGCGCTCTTCGTCGGGTCCGAGGGCACGCTGGGCCTCATCACCGAGCTTACCTTGCGCCTCCATGGCCAGCCCGAGGCGATCGCCGCCGCGACCTGCGCCTTTCCGGACACCGACGCCGCCGTCGCCGCCGTGATCGAGGCGCGCCAGATGGGGCTGACGCCCGCGCGGATCGAATTCCTTGACCGGGTGACCGTCCGCATCGTCAACGCCGCAGACGGGATGGGCCTCCCGGACGCGCCGCATCTGTTGCTGGAATTCCACGGCAGCGACGGCGCGGTCACCGAGGACGCGGACCGCTTCGGCGAGATCGCGGCCGAGCATGGCGCCGCGGGGTTCGCCGCCGCGACCCGCGCCGAAGACCGCTCGCGCCTCTGGGCGATGCGGCACCGCGCCTATCACACGATCCTCGCGACCCGCCCTGGTGCCACCGCCATCGTCACCGATGTCTGCGTCCCGATCTCGGCGCTGGCCGCCGCAATCGCGCGCGCCGAGGCCGAGATCGCGGAGAGCCCGCTCGACGGCCCGATCCTCGGTCATGTGGGCGACGGGAATTACCACGCGATCCTGATGGTCGACCGCGACGACCCGTCCGAGGTCGCGACGGCCAAGCGGCTGTCGGACGCGATGGTCGCCCATGCGCTGGAGCTGGGCGGGACGGCGACGGGCGAGCATGGCGTCGGCCTCGGCAAACTGCACCTGATGCAGGCCGAGCACGGCGACGCCTGGGACGTGATGTCGATGGTCAAGCGGGCGCTGGACCCCAAGGGCCTGATGAACCCCGGCAAGCTCGTCCGGCAAAACTGACTGTGCTGGCGGTCAGACCCGCTCGACGGTGACCTTGGTGTCGTAGAACGCGATATGCCCCTCGACCGCCTTGGCGTCGGGGTTGGTGACGTCCTCGTAGGTCCAGGCCACGTCGCGGATGCGCCCCGACTGCCCGACATAGTCGTAGTAATTCGCCGCGCCCTTGTGCGGGCAGGTCGATGTCTTCTCGGACCGCTCGAACAGCGCCATCGCGATATCCTCGCGCGGGAAGTAGACGACGAACCCCAGCGATCCCTCGGTCAGGAGCTTGGCGTTGCGGCTTTCGACGATGACGCCGTCATCGGAACGGACCGTCCAGACGCCGTCGGCCGGCGTGACGTTGATCTCGGTCATGTGCGGTCCTCTCCCGTTGGTCCGCCTGTCTAACCTGCCGCGCCGTCCGGGGAAAGCGTCACAGCGGCGCGGTCATGGTGTCCAGCCACGCGCGGTCCGCACCATCGAGCCGGGGGCGAAGACGTTCGGCGACGCCCGCGTGATAGGCATCGAGCCAGGCGCGTTCGTCCGGCGACAGAAGCGCCGCGTCGATCATGCGGCGGTCGATGGGCACCCAGGTCAGCGTCTCGAAGCCCATCATCTCGCGGTCGTCGCCGCCTTCGGGCCGCGTCATGACGCGTACCACGACGAGATTCTCGATACGGATGCCGAATGCGCCCTCGCGGTAGTAGCCGGGCTCGTTCGACAGGATCATGCCGGGCTCCAGCGGCACGGTCGAGACGCGGCTGATCCGCACCGGCCCCTCGTGGACGCCGAGATAGACGCCGACGCCATGCCCCGTCCCGTGGTCGTAATCGCGATGCTCGGCCCAGAGCGGCGCGCGGGCCAGCGCGTCGAGATGCGCGCCCGCGACGCCCTTCGGAAAGCGCGCGCGGCTGACCGCGATCATGCCCTGCAGGACGCGGGTGAAGGCGCGGACGGCTTCGGGTGGGGGCGTGCCCAGCGGCATGGTCCGCGTGATGTCGGTCGTGCCGTCCTCGTATTGCCCGCCGCTGTCCACCAGCAGGACCGAGTTTCGGTCGAGGACGCGGTTCGTCTCCTCGTTGACGCGGTAATGCACGATCGCGCCATGGGGCCCCGACCCGGCAATCGTCTCGAAGCTGATGTCGCGGAGCGCGTTCGTGTCGCGGCGGAACTGTTCGAGGGCGCGCACGACGTCGATCTCGGTTGCGTCGGGTGCGCGGTCCTCGTCGAGCCAGCGCAGGAAGCGCACCATCGCGGCCCCGTCGCGCAGATGCGCCTCGCGGGTGGCCTCGATCTCGGCATCGCTCTTGCGCGCCTTCGGCCGGGCGACCGGATCGTCGATCGCCTTCGGATCGGTCAGCATGTCGTGGATCGCCACGGGACAGGTGCCCCGATCGAAGCCGACGCATCCCGCATCGGCCAGCACCGCCGCCATCTCCCCGGTCGGGCGGACCGTGACCTCCGGGCCGAGATGGTCCGCCACCGGATCGGCCTTGGCCGGATCACAGAAAAGCACAACCGTGCCGTCCGCGCGGATCAGGGCGAAGGCCTGCGGAATCGGCGTTCGTGCGATATCCGCGCCGCGAATGTTGAGAAGCCACGCCACCGCGTCCGGCTGGTTGGTCACGAAGCCCCCGACCTCGGCCGTGCGCAGGGCGGCGGCGATCTCCGCGCGCTTCTCGCCATGGGCGCGCCCGGCCAGTGCGTCGGGCCAGACCGAGATCGGCGCGCTGGGGGCCGGGGGGCGGTCCGTCCAGATCTGGTCGACCCCGTTCGCGGTCGCGACGAGCTCGAGGCCCGGCAGATCCGACAGCGCCTCCATCTCGGAGACCGTGTGCAGCCAGGGGTCGAAACCGATCCGCCCGCCTTCGGGATAGGCGCAGGGCAGCCAGTCGGCCAGCTTGGTGGCGGGCCAATCCACAGTCTCGAACATGTCGCCATCGGTCTGCGCCTTGACCTGCACGGTGTAGCGCCCGTCGGTAAAGACCGCCGCCCGGTCCCGACCGATCACCGCAAAGCCCGCCGAGCCGGTGAACCCGGTGATCCAGGCCAGCCGCTCGTCGCAGGGCGCGACATACTCGCCCTGATAGGCGTCGGCACGCGGCACGAGATAGGCGTCGAGCCCCTGATCGGCGAGCCAGCCGCGAAGAGCCGACACGCGGGGCAGGGCCGCCTCGGGGCGGCTGGTGACGGCAAAATCCTGATACATGGGACGGATCCTCGTGGCGGGCGGCGGGGCGAGGGGCCAGCCCCTCGCGCTCCCCGGCATATTTTCGGAACATCGATGGGGCGGACGCAACCGCTCGTTAACGCGTTTCGGTAAGCATGGCGATGCGGGACAGGCTGGCAAGCCGATGGCCGTGAATGTCGAAGGACGGCGTCCCCCGCGGCTGCTGGCGGACCTCCGGGGATCCACGGAGGAGCCCACTCTCCGCGGGGGGCGCTGCTTCGATGTTCCCGAAATATGCCCGCCGGAGGCACCGGCGGCGCGGCCTGGCCGACGCGTGGGACAGGGCGGTCGGATGATCGCCGGGGGTCCGGGGGGCGTCCCCCGGCCGTGCCGCGGGCGCGGCCGGATCAGGCAACGCGGCGGATGCCCATGACGCGGGCGCGGGCGCGGGGGTCCGCGTCGAACAGCGCGGCCAGCTGTTCGGTCATCGCCCCGGCAAGCTGTTCGACATCGGTGATCGTCACCGCGCGGTCGTAGTAGCGCGTCACGTCGTGCCCGATGCCGATGGCCAGCAGTTCCACCGCGCGGCGCTTCTCGACCATGGCGATCACGTCGCGCAGGTGCTTCTCGAGGTAGTTTGCGGGGTTCACGCTCAGGGTCGAGTCGTCCACTGGTGCGCCGTCCGAAATCACCATCAGGATCTTGCGCGCCTCGGGACGGGCCACCATCCGGCGATGCGCCCATTCCAGCGCCTCACCGTCGATATTCTCCTTCAGGAGACCTTCCTTCATCATCAGCCCCAGATTGGGCCGCACGCGCCGCCACGGCGCATCCGCCGACTTGTAGACGATGTGCCGCAGGTCGTTGAGCCGTCCCGGCGCGGCCGGGCGGCCCGCCTTGAGCCATTCCTCGCGCGCGAGCCCGCCCTTCCACGCGCGCGTCGTGAACCCGAGGATCTCGACCTTCACGCCGCAGCGCTCCAGCGTCCGGGCCAGCACGTCGGCGCAGATCGCAGCGATGCTGATCGGTCGCCCGCGCATGGACCCGGAATTGTCCAGGAGCAGCGTCACGCAGGTGTCGCGGAACTCGGTGTCGCGTTCCATCTTGAAGCTGAGCGGCGTGGTCGGGTTCGCCACCACCCGCGCCAGGCGTCCGGCATCGAGGATGCCCTCCTCGAGGTCGAACTCCCAGGACCGGTTCTGCTGCGCCTGAAGCCTGCGTTGCAGCTTGTTGGCCAAGCGCGAGACGGCGCCCTTCAGGGGCTCGAGCTGCTGGTCGAGATAGGCGCGCAGACGCTCCAGCTCCTGCGGCTCGGCCAAGTCCTCGGCCCCGACGATCTCGTCATGGGCGTCGGTGAAGACGGTGTAGTTCGGGTCCGCATCCGAGACGGGCGGGGGCGGGGGCGGGTCCATCGACTCCTCCGCCTCGGGCATCTCGGCCTCTTCGCCGGCCTCCTGATCGGCCATGTCGTCCATCGACACGTCGGCCTGGGCGGGGTCGTCCTGCTGGTCCTGCGACTGCTCGGGCGAGGCCTCGTCGTCCTGCTCCTGATCGTCGTCGTCGCCGGTCGAGTCGGGCTGCTCCTCCTCATCCTCGGGCTGGCCCTCGTCCTCGGGATCGTCCTCGGCATCCGGGTCGTCGCCGAGCTGGTCGCCATAGCCCAGATCGTCGATCATCTGGCGCGCCAGTCGCGCGAAGGCCTGCTGGTCGCCCAGCACGTCCTGCAACCCGTCGAGACGGTTGCCCACGCTTTCCTCGATGAAGCCGCGCCAGAGCTCGAGCGCGTTCTCGGCCCCGCGCGGCAGATCGCGCCCCGTGGCCATCTGGCGGATGAAATAGCCCGCCGCCGCCGCCAGCGGGATCTGCGCCTTGTCGGTGACGTCGCCGTAGCCCTTGCGCGTCGCCTCGACCCCGATCTTCGCGTCGATATTGCCCGCCGTGCCCGGCATCGCGCGGGCGCCCACGGCCTCGCAGCGGGCCGTCTCCATCGCGTCGTAGAGCTCGCGCGCCATGTTGCCCTGCGGCAGGTAGCGCGCATTGGTCGAGGCATCGTGATGCCGGTGGCGCAGCGCGAACGCATCCGCCGTGCCGCGCGCCAGCAAGACCTCGTCCCGGGTCATCCGACGGCTGACCTGCGGCAGGCGGACGGCATCATTCGTCTGCCCCGGCGGATCGACCGAATAGGTCACCGCCAGTTCGCTGTCGTTGGCCATCGTCTTAGTGGCTTCGGCCAGGGCCTTCTTGAACGGATCGGCCGGGTTGTCGCTGGGCTTGCTCATGTCATGCCTCGATTTGCGCATCCGGGTGCGGTCCGGGCCCGCCGGGCGCGCGCGTGCCCCGGCCCGCCAATCGTCATCCCAGGCTCAGGCTTACGGCGCTCTCCGGCAGCTCCTCGTCGAAGCAGCGCTGGTAGAATTCGGCGACGGTCTGGCGTTCCAGCTCGTCGCATTTGTTGAGGAAGGTCAGGCGGAAGGCATAACCGACATCGCGGAAGATCTCGGCGTTCTGGGCCCAGGCAAGCACCGTTCGCGGCGACATCACCGTCGAGAGGTCGCCGTTCATGAACGCCGTGCGCGTCAGGTCGGCGACGGTGACCATCTGGCCGATCGTGCGGCGACCTTTCTCGGTGTTGAAATGCGGCTGCTTGGCCAGCACGATCGCCGCCTCGGCGTCGTGGCTGAGATAGTTCAGCGTCGCGACCATGGACCAGCGGTCCATCTGGGCCTGATTGATCTGCTGGGTGCCGTGGTAGAGCCCGGTCGTATCCCCGAGGCCGACCGTGTTCGCCGTCGCGAACAGCCGGAAGGACGGGTGCGGCGTGATGATCTCGTTCTGGTCCATCAGCGTCAGCTTGCCGTCATGCTCCAGAACGCGCTGGATCACGAACATGACGTCGGCGCGGCCGGCGTCGTATTCGTCGAAGACGATGGCCACGGGATTGCGCAGCGCCCAGGGCAGGATGCCCTCGTGGAACTCGGTCACCTGCACGCCGTCGCGCAGCTTGATCGCATCCTTGCCGATCAGGTCGATCCGGCTGATGTGGCTGTCGAGATTGACGCGCACGCAGGGCCAGTTGAGGCGGGCGGCGACCTGCTCGATATGGGTCGATTTGCCGGTGCCGTGATAGCCCTGGATCATCACGCGCCGATTCCATCCGAACCCCGCGAGGATGGCGAGCGTGGTGTCGGGGTCGAACTTGTAGGTCATGTCGATGGCGGGCACGCGATCGGTCCGATCGGTGAACCCCTTGATCTTCATGTCGCTGTCGATGCCGAAGAGCTCGCGAACCGAGACCTCGTCGGTGGGCTTCGCGCCGATATCCATGCTGCCATCCGCCATGCGCCGCGTCCTCCGTTCCCGACCGCCCGTCGGATTGCAACATATGCCGGGGCACCGCAAGGGCCAGCGCCGACCGTCGCGCCGGGCGCGCGGATATGGCATGATCGGGCACATGAAACGCATCGTGATCTTCTGCGACGGCACGTGGAACGCGGCGGCTGCCGACAACCCGACCAACGTAGTCCGCATCGCGCAGGCCCTGTCGCCCGTCGATACCGACGACATCCAGCAGGTGCCGATCTACGTGCCGGGCGTCGGCACGGGGCGACGGGGTGTCACACCCGTGGGGCGCTGGACCGACCGTGTCCTGGGGGGCGCGCTGGGCCTCGGGTTCGCGGCCAACATCATCGAGGCTTACGAGGCGCTCGTCTTCATGCACGAGCCGCGGGACGAGGTCTTCGTCTTCGGCTTCTCACGCGGGGCCTATGCGGCATGGACGCTGGCGGTGTTCCTGCGGCTGGTGGGGCTTTTGGGGCGGGGCGACCTGCACCGGCTGGACGAGGTGGTGGCCTGGTGGCGAGCGCATTCGCGCGGGCGCCAGTCGCCCGACACACCCGAAGCCATGGCGCGGCGCTTCGCCTTCTCGCCGCAGGTCACCACCGGGCCCGAGGACGCCGCCTTCTGGGCCGCGCAGGGCGTCCCCGAGGCCGAGCCCCTGAACATGCGCTATCTGGGGCTTTTCGACACGGTCGCCTCCTTGGGGGTGTCGTGGCTGGTCAATCGCCGGGACATGCCCTCGGACACGCGCCTGCCGGATTTCGTCGGTCTGTGCCGTCACGCGCTGGCCCTCGACGAGCGGCGCGCGACGCTGCGTCCGACTGTGCTGGCCCCCGCGCCGGGCCATGATGACCGGCTGGAGCAGCTCTGGTTTGCGGGCGAACACGGGGCGGTCGGCGGGGGCGGGCGGCTCGACGGGATGTCGTCCATTCCGCTGAGCTGGATGATCGAGGGGGCCGAGCGGCAGGGCCTCTATTTCGACAGCCACCTGCCGAAAGAATACGCCCGGCGGCACGCGCCGCTTTCATCGGTCTATGACAGCGAGCCGCCGCGGGGCGGACTGCCCTCGGCGATCCTGCGGAGGGCAGGCCCCGATCGTGTCGGTCCCGACTGGCCCGAGGCGGTGGCGCCGTCCGCCGTCACCCGCTGGACGGACCTGCGGCCGCGCTGGCGACCCGGCAGCCTCCGCCGGGTCGCGCGCGACTTGCCGGACGGGCCGGACGACCCCTCCGCCGATACGTAGATCCCTCGGGGACGACGTGAACGCCGTGCCGCAACTACTTGAAGTTGCGGCTGTCCTTGAGCTGATCCCAAGCCCAGACGACCTCGGCCAGCTGCTCCTCCTGGCTGCGGTCGCCGCCATTCATGTCGGGATGCAGAACCTTGATGAGCGACTTGTACGCCTTGCGGATATCCGCCTTGGTCCAGTCGTCCTTGGCCTCGAGAATGTCGATCGCCTTGCGCTCGGTCGGCGGCAGCTTGCGCCCCACCACGCCGCGCCCCGGGTTGCGCGTGGCGTTGCCGCCCAGCACCTGATGCGCGTCCTCGATCCCGAGCCGGGCCCAGGCCCGCTCCTCGACCGTGCGGCGGAACGGCTTGGTCGGCTTGTCGCGCGCCTCCTGTGCTGCGATCTCGGCCTCGGTCGCGCCGTCGAAGAAGGACCACTTGGCGTTGTACTCGCGGACGTGGTCCTTGCAGAACCAGTAATAGTCGTCGCTCGTGTCCCGCGATTTCGGAGCGCGGTATTTTCCGCCTTCCTCGCAGCCGTCGTGGTCGCAGATCCGCGTCGACGTCTCGACAGCGCCGGACATGCCCCGCTTGCCTCGCGGATTCCGCTTCTTGGCGGTCGACACACGCATGTCGAAATTGAACGGATCGCTCTTGCTCATGGACGGCCCCTTCCGGTCGGAGGCGTCACACTCTAAGCATGGCTGGCCGGAAGGAAAGGCCTTGACGTGCGAAAAGGCGGGGGAAACGTCATGA
This sequence comes from uncultured Jannaschia sp., assembly GCF_947503795.1. Classification (NCBI taxonomy): domain Bacteria; kingdom Pseudomonadati; phylum Pseudomonadota; class Alphaproteobacteria; order Rhodobacterales; family Roseobacteraceae; genus Jannaschia; species uncultured Jannaschia sp. The sequence continues at coordinate 939,310 of NZ_CANNEZ010000001.1, forward strand.
CGATGGAAACACTGATGCGGGAACGGCTGGAGGCGGCCCTCGCGCCGACGCGTCTGGAGGTCGTGAACGAGAGCCACAGGCACGCCGGGCATGCCGGCGACGACGGCTCGGGCGAGAGCCATTGGCACGTCGTCATCGCCGCCCCGGCCTTCGCGGGCCAGTCGCGCATCGCACGGCATCGCATGGTCCATGCCGCGCTGGGCGACGTGATGCCCCGGATACACGCCCTTTCGATGGATCTCAGCGAAGGGTAGGGATTGCCCGACTTGGCCGCCGTGATGGTCATGGTATTTCATGAAATCGCCACACGAGTCGGGGAGACGAGCACATGTCCGCATCGGAATACCTCCGCACTCTGCCCGAGCAGCCCGAGATCCGGGCGCTGACGCGTGCTCATGGCGCGCTGGGTCTGGGCGCGGGCGAGACCGATGGCCTGGACGCGGCGCTGGCCGAGGCCGCGCCCGAGACGACGCGCGCCGACCGCGTGGCCCTGCATGTCGAAACCAACCCCGACGCGCGCGCCGCGCTGATCACCCGGATCATGACCGCGCCCGAGGACGGTATCGGACCGATGGGCCTGGCGCTGGTGATCGCCTGCCTCGGATCGCACGGTGCGATGCCCCGCGTCCTCGCGCGGGTCATCGGCCACGCGACGGCTGGCGCGATCCTGGTACAGTTCGACGATGGTGTGGACCTTGCTGACATGGATTGCGCACTGATCCTCGACGTCGCCTATCCCGCGCCCGGCCAGATGACGGCGACCGTCTCGACCGCGCTCCGGTCCGAGGCCGAGGCCCGCATCGCGCGCGGCAAGCTGCACAATGCGGGCGGCGGCATCGTCGTGGTGCATGGCGGATTGCGTGGGCTGCTGCGACGCACGGGGCTCTGGCTCGACAACGGGCTCGAGCGGCTGGCCGGTGCGGTGGGCGAGGCCTGGCTCGCCGTCTCGACCCATATCTCGGGCCAGATGATCCACGCGATGGGCCGCGCGATCGAGGCGGTCGACCTGGCCGCCGCGCTGGAACACGATCCCGACCTGCGGGCCGCGTCCCCCGGCTCGGACCGCGGCCGCAAGGATGGCGCCGAGGTGGGCGCCTCGCTGGCCTTCCTCGCGGGGCTGGCTTTCGGCGGCGCGGAATGGACCAGCGCACGGGCCTTCGCGTTCGCGGGTGACGGGCACGGCTTCGACGACTGGACCCGTGTCCCGTTCGAGCCGATCGCCGATCCCGAGCTGACTACTCCGCAGCCAGTTTAGGCGCCGCGCGCGCGGCCAGAATGTCGATGATCTCGGCCTCGTGGACCTCCTGATCCTCGAACCCGGCCCATTCCGGCGCCGACCGCGTCAGGAGAAGCGGCGGCCGCGGGGCCTCGATCACCGGCTGGACGACGATCGGCTGCGGCGGCGCGGTCGCACGGCGAAACACCAAAAGCGCGTAATACCGGGTTTCGGTGCCGGTCAGGCCGACGCGCTCCTCGGACGGGAGGGTGTCGGCGCGGACATATTCCCAGCCCTCGGCCCCCATTCGGTTGAAGAGACGCGACATCGCGAGCGCGAACCGTCCCTCGCCGGAGCGGACGCCCTTGGCCTTCTCGCCCTTTCGCGGGGCCGGGACCACGCGATATTCGTAGGTCTGGAGCGGATCGTCGGCGTCATCTGACATGGGGCGCGACGTTACGCGGCGCCCGCGCCGGAGTCCCGCCAACCGACGCGAACAAGGTGTTTCCGCGCGGGATACGGTTCAGGGCAGGGCCAGCACCTGGTCGCCGTCGCGCCGGGTCTTGCGTGTCGTGATCGCCGCCGTGGGCCGGCCCGCGACGACCTGCGCCATATCGGCCATCGCCACCGGATCATCGAGCCACCACCCGTGCGACCGGATCACGCCCGGATCGCCGGGCCGGATGCGCGCGTCGTAGTACACCCGGCCGTCCACGTCGCCTTGCGCTGGCAGGCGGTGGCCCATCAGCCCGTCCTTGCCCAGCCGCGGCCCGAAGCCCCAGACCGCCGAGGACGCCAGCAGCACGCGGTCGAGCGCCGAGTGATAATTCGTCACCCGCCGCGCGGCGACGCTCAGGGCCTGGCGATAGAGCGTGCCCGGTTTGGCGTCGGCGGCGCGCACGTCGGCGGCGCAGAACATCACCTCGTCGAGCGGGCGCAGCATCCGCACCCCGTCGGGACGCACCTTCGAGATCGCCTCGAGGAAGAGATAGGCGCCCATCGAATGCGCAAGCAGGCTGATGCGGCTGGCGGGCAGGGCACGCTGGACGGGCGCGATCAGGTCGGCGATCAGCGTTGTGGCCACCCGCTCTGCATCGGAGCGGTCGCCGTTATAGACGAAGAAGTTGCCGTCGCTGGGCCAGTCGAGCCCGACCACGAGATCGTCGCGCCCCTCGGCGGCCAGCCCCTTGGCCAGGCGCGTCATCGCCGCCAGCATCCGCGATTGCGGCGTGTTGTAGCCATGCAGGTAAAGAACGACACCGCGCGTCCCCGCCGCCGCCCGGACCTCCGCGATCCAGCGGTCCCGTCCGATCAGCCGCCGCTCCCACCCGTCACCGTTGCCGGTGGCGCGCACGTCGAGGTGATGGGGCGTGTGGGAGACCGCGTCGCGGAACGTGCCGCCGATGATCCGGCGACGGCTGAGGACGAAAGGCATGGGCCGACCCCGAACTGGACCGGGTCAGCCTAGCACGGGGCCGCGACGGCGCAAAATGTGGGGCGCTAGAGCCCCAGCTTCGCGGTCACGATCTGGTTCACGGCAGCCGGGTTGGCCTTGCCGCCGGTGGCCTTCATCACCTGTCCCACGAACCAACCGGCGAGCTTGGGGTTCGCCTTGGCTTTCTCGACCTGCGCGGGGTTGGCGGCGATGATCTCGTCGACCGCGGCCTCGATGGCGCCGGTATCCGTGACCTGCTTCATGCCTTCGGTCTCGACGATCTCGGCGGGGTCGCGGCCGCTCGTATAGGCGATCTCGAACACGTCCTTGGCGATCTTGCCCGAGATGTCGCCCGCCTCGATCAGTTTGAGGATCCCGCCCAGCTGCGCGGGCCTCATCGGGCTCGCCTCGATTTCGGTCTCGTCCTCCTTCAGGCGCCCGAAGAGGTTGTTGATGACCCAGTTGGCGCTGGCCTTGCCATTGCCCGAGACCGCCGCGACCTCCTCGAAATAGGAGGCGGAATCGGTGTCCGCCGTCAGCACGCTCGCATCATAATCCGACAGGCCGAAATCGCCCACGAACCGCGCCTTCTTGGCGTCGGGCAACTCGGGCAGGTCGGCTGCGATGTCGTCGACCCAGCCCTGCTCGATCTCCAGCGGTAGAAGGTCGGGATCGGGGAAGTAGCGGTAATCATGCGCCTCTTCCTTCGACCGCATCGACCGCGTCTCGCCCTTCTCGACATCGTAGAGCCGCGTCTCCTGCGTGACCGCGCCGCCCGCCTCGACGATGGCGATCTGGCGCCGCGCCTCGACCTCGATGGCGGCCTGGATAAAGCGCAGCGAGTTCATGTTCTTGATCTCGCAGCGCGTGCCGAGATGCGAGAAATCCTGCGTCTCCTGGTACTTCTCGTACTGGCCCGGACGGCAGATCGACACGTTCACGTCCGCGCGCAGGTTGCCGTTCTGCATGTCGCCGTCACACGTCCCCAGATAGCGCATGATCTGGCGCAGCTTGGTGACGTAGGCGGCGGCTTCCTCGGGGCCGCGGATGTCGGGGCGGCTGACGATCTCCATCAGGGCGACGCCGGTGCGGTTCAGGTCCACGAAGGACATCGCCGGGTCCATGTCGTGGATCGACTTGCCCGCGTCCTGCTCGAGGTGGATGCGTTCGATGCGCACGACCCGCGCGGTGCCGTCGCCCAACTCGACCAGCACTTCGCCCTCGCCGACGATGGGGTGATAGAGCTGGCTGATCTGGTAGCCCTGTGGCAGGTCGGGATAGAAGTAGTTCTTCCGGTCGAAGGCCGAGTTCAGGTGGATCTCGGCATTCAGGCCCAGCCCGGTCCGCACCGCCTGCGCGATACAGAATTCGTTGATGACCGGCAGCATTCCGGGCATCCCGGCATCGACGAAGGCGACGTTGGAATTGGGCTCGGCGCCGAAGCGCGTCGACGCGCCCGAGAAGAGCTTGGAGTTCGACGCGACCTGCGCATGGACCTCCATGCCGATCACGAGTTCCCAGTCGTGGCGTTCGCCCGCGATGACCTTCGGGCGCGGGGCGGGCAGGGCGGTGTCGAGCATGGAAGCCTCCGGATGGACGGGCCGGGTTTACGGCCCCGGCCGGACGGGAGCAAGCGGGAGGACGGGATGCGTGTGGAACTGCCGGCGTGGAGCCGGATGGCCGGGGCGCTTGCGCCGGGGGACTACGTCGATTGCTTCGCGCGTGACACCGGGGGTGAGGTGCCGCTCGCCCGCTTCGTCAGGGCGTTTTTCGGGTCGCGGATGTTTGCGCCCGAGGGGGCGATTCTCCGCGCGGTTCTCGGCAAATCGGGCGATCTTGAGGCGTTCGCGCTGGGTGAAACGAATTGTTTCGCCGCCTGGACGGTCGCGGATCGCGATACGCGTCAGCTCTGGCTGGCCGATGTCGCAGGGGCGACCCAGACATGGCTCGCCGTGGCACCCGAGCTTGGAAAAACCCGTTTGTTTCTAGCATCTCGCGTGGTCGCACGGTCCGGGACGCTCGGTTGGCCGACCCGCGCGCTCATCCCCGCGCACCGGGCCTATTCGCGCGCCCTTCTCGGGGCGGCGGTTCGTGGCCTGCGCTGACGTCTCGCCTCGCTCGTCTTTGCCGTAAGGTTGCTTTCTGCTAGGACAGCCGGGCCCGACGGGGGCCTCGGCCGCGGCCGATTCCCGCCGGGCCGTTCTCATGCGCGGTTGCCGGGTCTTGCCGGCGTCCTAGCTGGCGGGCGAGTTCGGGTGGCATCGCGACGATGCGCCCACGGCTGGAAACGGTGTCCGGGGGGACGATGGAACGAGCGACGGCAATGGGGCAGGCCCGCAGGGTGCTGACCGGACTTCTGGCCGCGTTCGTGTGCTCAGCCGGCATCGCCACGGCCGAGACACGCCCCGTCGCACGCCTCCTCGAGACGACCGGCAGTTCGATGTCGCTCGCCGTCACGCCGACCCCGCCCGACCTGTCGCTGCTGGCCCCCGATGCCTCGCTCCGCCCGATCCTGCGCCCCCGCGTCGAGGAGATGCCCGATCTGCGCTGGGACCACGTCCGCGGCTCGTCGCGCTGGACCCGCGCCGCGATGCGCGCGCTCGACAGCCATGGCGACCGGCTGATCGACACGGTGCCGCGCGATATCGAGCAATGGTGCCCGGCCTATCCCGAGGCCGATCGTTGGACGCGCAAGGCGTTCTGGGCCGGCCTTCTGTCGACCCTGTCGAAGCACGAGAGCACGTATCGCCCGACGGCCGTCGGCGGCGGTGGGCTCTGGTACGGCCTCGTCCAGATCCTGCCCGCGACGGCGCGCGGCTACGGCTGTCAGGCCCGTTCGGGCGAGGCCCTCAAGGACGGCGCGCTCAACATGTCCTGCGCGGTGCGCATCCTCAACGTCACCGTGCCGCGCGACGGCGTGGTCTCGCGGGGCTATCGCGGCGTCGCCGCCGACTGGGGCCCGTTCCACTCCAACAAGAAGCGCGAGGACATGCGCCGCTGGCTGACCCGCCAGCCGTTCTGCAACGGGTTGCACCGCTCGGCGCGACCCGTGCTGCGCCCCGACTGGCTGCTGGAGCCCGCGGGCGAGCCCGAGGAGATCCCGACCTTCGTCGCGTGGGAGCTGGACAAGGCGTTCTTCTCGCGGGTCCGTCTCGAAGTCTCCGCCGAAAGCGAGATCGCGCAGGTCGCCGCGGTCGACGGCTGACCCGGCTCAGAGCACCAGAAGCCAGCCCGACGCCGTCAGCACCGACAGGGCGGTTCCGATCAGAACCGCCGAGGCCCCGATCCGCACCGCGCGCCCGTGCATCGCCGCGAAGAGATAGCTGTTGACCCCCGGCGCCATCGCCGCCGTCAGCACCGCACCCCGCAGCTGGCCCTCGCTCAAGGCCAGCGCCGTGCCCACGCCGTAGGTCCAGGCCGGATGCACCAGCAGCGACAGCCCGCAGACCAGCACGATGCCCCGCGCGTCGCCCTCGGGCCGGTACTGCACGAGGACACCGCCCAGCGCGAAAAGCGCCGTCGGCAGGGCCGCGCGGGCGATCAGGTTGGTCGCCTCGTCCACCGGGCCGGGCAGGGGCAGCCCGGTCAGGTTGACCAGAAGCCCTAGCCCCACGCCGATCATCAGCGCGTTGGTCGACAGCGCCCGTGCGACCGATTTCATGCCATGCACCATCCCGCCGCCCCCGGCGCGCACGATCTCCATCGCGGTCGTGCCCAGCAGGTAGCAGAACGCCGCATGGACGGCGATGATCGCGAAATTGGGCGTGAGGCTGCCGATACCGTAGGCGCGCTCGGCGATCGGCAGGCCCAGCAGCACCGTATTGGCGAACATCGCCGCGAAGCCGATCGCGACCGCGTCCTCGGGGCCGCGCTTGAGCCAAAGCCGCGCGCCCAATATGCCGCCCGCGAAACAGAGGATCGAGCCCGAGTAATAGGCCGCCAGCAGCCGCCAGTCGAAGCCCGCCGCGAGGTCCAGCCGCGCGATCCCCAGAAACAGCAGCGCCGGAATTGCGAAGCGCTGGGTGAAGACCATCAGCCCGTCGACCTGGGGCTGCGTGAAAAGACCGCGCCAGACCGCGAGATAGCCCGCGCCGATGATCAGGAAGACGGGCAGCGTGACCGAAAGGACGTCGAGCATCTCAGGCGCGATCCCCGCCGGGCACCCGCTCAGTCATCCTCGAGCTCGATGACCATGCCGTCGAAGGCGGCGGAGACGTGGTCGGGCGTCTCGGCCTCGACCGTCGCGTGGTCGAGGTCGATATGCATGTTTGTCAGCACCGCCCGCTCCGGCGTCATCCGCTCGATCCAGGCCAGCGCCTCGCCATAGCTCAGATGCGACGGGTGCGGTGTCCGTCGCAGCGCGTCCAGCACCCAGACCTTCAGATCGGTGATCAGCCATTCGGCCTCGGGCGGGATCGTGTTGACGTCCGGCATGTAGACCAGATCCCCGATCCGCAGGCCCAGCGCCCCCATGTCGCCATGTCCCACCGGCACGGGCGTCACCGTCACCGGCCCGCCCGCCCCGTCGACGGTGATCGTGCCCTCGAACGGATGCCGCGTCAGGATCGGCGGATAGGACGACCCCGGCGGCGTCTCGAACGCGTAGCCGAAGCGGTGGTCCAGTGCGGCCCATGTCGGCGCGTCGGCCCAGACATCCAGGATGCGGCGCCGGTTGAAGACGATCATCCGAAGGTCGTCCAGCCCGTGGACATGGTCGGCATGGGCATGGGTCCAGACGACGCCGTCGAGATGCCCCACGCCCGCATCCAGAAGCTGCGCGCGCATGTCGGGCGAGGTGTCGATGAGCACCGTCGTGGTGCCTTCCGCAGTCACCCGCTCGACCAGCATCGAGCAGCGCCGCCGGCGGTTCTTGGGGTTCGCGGGATCGCAGTCGCCCCAATGCCCGCCCAGACGCGGAACCCCGCCCGAGGAGCCGCAGCCGAGGATCGTGAAACGCAGTCGGGCCATGCCCGCTTCATGCGCCCCGCGCGCGGCGGGGGCAAGGGCGCGGTCGGGCGCGCATGCCCTTCGATGTTCCCCAAATATGCCGGGGGTCCAGGGGGCGGAGCCCCCGGCGTCCCGCCAGGCGGATCAGAGCGGCCAGAAGACGAGGATGGCCGGGATCGACACCGCCACCACCAGGATCTCAAGCGGCAGGCCCATCCGCCAGTAATCCCCGAACCGGTAGCCGCCGGGTCCGAGGATCAGCGTGTTGTTCTTGTGCCCGATGGGGGTCAGGAACGCGCAGGACGCCGCCACCGCGACCGACATCAGAAACGGGTCGGGCGACACGTCGAGCGTCTGCGCCATCGAGATGCCCACGGGTGCGGCCACGATCGCCGTCGCCGTGTTGTTGAGCACATCCGACAGCGTCATCGTCACGACCATCAGCACGGTCAGCGCGACCCAGGCCGGCTGCCCCGCCGTCAGCGTCGTCAGCCATCCCGCGATCAGTTCGGTCCCGCCCGAGGTCTGGAGCGCCGCGCCCAGCGGGATCATCGAGCCCAGCAGCACGACCACCGGCCATTCGATATGGTCGTAGAGCTCGCCCAGCGGCACGATCCGGGTCACGACATAGGCCATCACGACCACCCCCAGCGCCACGGTCAGGTCGACCAGCCCGAAGCTCGCGAAACCCACGGCGGCGGCGAAGAACCCGACCGCCGGCCAGATCTTGCGGTTCTCGGTCACGGCCAGGCCCCGATCCGCCAGCGGCAGCACGCCCAGCCATGCCACCACGTCCTCGGCCTGTTCGGTCGGGGCGAGCAGCAGGAGGATGTCGCCCGTCCGCACCTTGGTGCGCCGCAGCCGGTCGGTGATCCGCCGCCCGCGCCGCGAGATGCCCATCATCACCGTCCGCTGCCGCCAGGCGAGGCCGATCTCCTGCGAGGTGCGCTTGTTGATGCGCGAATTCTCGGGAACGACCACCTCGATCAGCGACAGCCCCTGTTCGGCGGCATCGAGGAGCGTCATCCGGCGATTGTCGGCAAAGGTGAGGTTCGCACCCGCCCGGAACTCGTCCAGCGCATCGGGCTCGGCCTCCAGAACGATCGCGTCCCCGGCCTTCAGCGCGACTGCGCGGGCCGAGCCGAACATCCGGCGCCCGTCGCGGATCAGGCCCATGACCTGCACGCCCGTCTCGTCGGCCTCCTCGTGGAGATCGCCCAGCTTGGTGCCGATCAGCTTCGAGCCCTCGGGCACCGAGAGCTCGGCCATGTAGGACGCGACCTCGATCTCGGTCTCGCCACCCTGCGCGCCCTCGGCCACGCCGGGGATCAGCCGCCAGCCCACGATGGCCACGAAGATCAGGCCCGCCGCCGCCGTCACGAGGCCCACGGGCGCGAAGTCGAACATCGAGAAGCTTTCGCCCAGCTGGTCGCGCCGGATGCCCGCAATGATGATGTTGGGCGGCGTGCCGATCAGGGTGATCATGCCGCCGAGGATCGTCGCGAAGCTCAGCGGCATCAGCGTGGCCCCCGGCAGGCGACCGGCCTTGCGCGCCGTCGCGATATCCACCGGCATCAACAGCGCCAGCGCCGCGACGTTGTTCATGAAGGCCGACAGCACCGCGCCGATGCCGCCCATGATCGAGATATGTGCGAAGATCCCGCGCGAGCTGTCGACCAGCGTCCGGGTGATCAGGAGGACCGCGCCCGACCGCACCAGCCCCGCCGAGACGATCAGCACGAGCGCGACCACCAGCGTCGCGGGATGTCCGAAGCCCGAGAAGGCGTCGTCCTTCGGCACCACGCCCAGCAGCACGCCCAGCAAGAGGGCCGAAAAGGCGACGATGTCGTAGCGGAACCGGCCCCAGAGCAGCATCGCGAAGACGCCGCCGAACAGGGCGAAGAGAATGATCTGGTCGGTTGTCATGGCGCCCCTCGTTTCGGAGTGATCTAGCAGTCGGCGGGCCGCCGTCCAAACCTGTCTTCGGGGTGAGTGGGTGCGGGGGTGCCGCCCTCAGGCGATGGGCTGCCCGAAGAACAGGAGCGTGCCGCCCGGATCGAGCACATGCAGTTCGCGCTGGCCGTAGGACTGATCGAAGGGCGCGCGGACGCGGTCCTCGGGCAGCGTGTCGAGGAACGGGCGCAGCGCCGCGTAGGTCGCGTCCACATCCGTCACGTCGAGATAGACCATGTGTTGCCGCGCTGCCGCCGCCGCCTCCGGCGCATCCGTCTCCAGCAGACGGACGGCGCCGCCCTTCGCGCGCATGAACGCGTAGCCGGGCTCGGTGCCCCGGAAGGTGCAGGAAAAGCCCAAGCCTTCGTAGAACGCGATCCCCGCATCGAGCTCGGGCAAAAGGATGAACGGCGTCAGGGTCTGGATCTCGAGCATGGCGACCTCCTGTCGGGAACGCGCGCCAGTCTAGGCGGTCGCCTCAGGCCTTGGAACCGGCCTGCGTGGGGCCCCGCACGGTGCCGCCATTCCCGCGCCGCGACCCGCGCCGGACCCCTCACGGGGTTGCGGAGGGTCGGGGCAGGGCGCTATCTCGCGCGCAGACGCGGGACCAGACGGGAGGCCACCCATGGCGGGCCACAGCAAATGGGCGAACATCCAGCACCGGAAGGGGCGGCAGGACAAGCTGCGCGCCAAGATCTTCAGCCGCCTCTCGAAGGAGATCACCGTCGCCGCCAAGATGGGCGACCCCGATCCCGACAAGAACCCGCGCCTGCGCCTCGCGGTGAAGGAAGCCAAGTCCAACTCGATGCCCAAGGACAACATCGAGCGCGCCATCTCCAAGGCGACCGGCGGTGACGGCGAGAATTACGACGAGATCCGCTACGAGGGCTACGGCCCCGGCGGCGTGGCCGTCATCGTCGAGGCGATGACCGACAACCGCAATCGCACCGCGTCCTCGGTCCGCTCGCTCTTCTCCAAGAACGGCGGCAACCTGGGCGAGACGGGCAGCGTCGGGTTCATGTTCGACCGCAAGGGCCAGGTGATCTACCCCGCCGCCGCGGGCTCCGAGGACGACCTCATGATGGCCGCGATCGAGGCGGGCGCCGAGGATGTCGAGAGCGACGAGGAAAGCCACGTCGTCTGGTGCGCCGATACCGATCTCAACGCCGTGTCCTCGGCGCTGGAAGAGGCCTTGGGCGAGAGCGAGAGCACCAAGCTCGTCTGGCGGCCGACGACCACGACCGAGCTCGATCTCGAGGGGATGCAGGCGCTCATGAAGCTGATCGACGCGCTCGAGGATGACGACGACGTCCAGAACGTCACCGCCAATTTCGAAGCCAGCGACGAGGTCATGGCCGAGCTCTAGGCGATCCGGCATCGGAACCGCAGGTTCGCCCCGGCGGTTCGCCCTCCGACCCCGAACCGGAGGATGCCCGCCATGGACGCCAATCTCGACCCCCGCGACATCCCCGAGAATCCCGGCGACCCGCTCCCCGAGCATCCCGACATCCTGCGCGGGATGGCTTGGATCGCCATCGGCGGCTGTGTGATCTTCACCCTCTCTATCCTGATCGCCGATTTCGTCGTGCCGCATCACGACTGGATGGCCGACACGATCAGCGACCTCGGCGCGGGCGAATACGAGTACATCGTCGATATCGGCATCTACTGCTTCTCGGCCGCGCTGATCGCCTGCGCGGTCGGCGCGTCCCACGCCCATCTCGGCGGGCGCGGCTGGACGACCGGCATCTACGGGCTGATCGTCACGGGGCTGATCGTCTTCCTCGTGGGCGCCCGCAACGAATACGGCGACCAGGATCAGGACGGCACCGTCATCCACATCTACCTCGTCTATGCGCTGGGCGTGGCCTTCGCGATCATCCCCTGGGCCATGTCCTACGGCGCGGGCGCGATCTCGTCGCGGCTGGGGCTCGCCTGCAAGACGGCGACCGTGCTCTGGATCCCGATGGCGCCGATCTTCTTCTTCCTGCCGGACAGCATCGACGGTCTCTACGAGCGGGTGCTCGGCGGCATCACATTTCTCTTCGTGATCGCCATCGCCCTGACGCTGCGGGGCCGCGCCGCGGCAATCGAGGCGCGCTGATCCCGCTCAGCCGTCGGACCGGATCAGCGCCGCCCGCGCCGCGCGCCGCATCGCGCGCGTTAGCGGCGACAGCACCTCCGCCATCGCGCGCCCGACCTGCCAATGGAGCGGCGTGTCAAGCGGCGTGTCCGCGATCATCTCGACCAGCCGCCCCGAGGCGAGATCGCCCGCGACCGCGACCTCGGGGTTCAGCCCCCAGCCGAGCCCCGCGCGCGTCGCGTCGGTGAAGGGCCCCGGCGCTGGGATGCGATGCGCCGGCGGCGGCCTGCCCGGCGCGTGGGAGGCAAGCCAGCGATGCTGGAGCGCGTCCATCGACGTGAATTGCAGGACCGGCGCCGCGGCGATGGCCGCTGCCGTCACGCCATCCGCGAAATACCGGTCCCGAAAGTCGGGCGTGCAGGTCGCGCGGTAGCGGAGCGCGCCCAGCGGATGCGCCAGGCAGCCGGTGATCGCGCGCGCCTCGGAGGTGACGGCCGCGCTGACCTCGCCCCGGCGCAGCGCGTCCGCCGTGTGATCCTGATCCAGAACGACGACGTCGAACCGGAAGCCCGGCGCATCGGCCAGCGCATCGACGGCCCATGTCTCGAGGCTGTCTGCATTGATCGCAACGGTCACCGGGCGCGGGCCCGCCGTCGCGCCCAGATCGGCGGCGAGGTCGGCCTGCAAGGCTGCGACATCGCGCGCGTGGCGCAGAAGGCGCAGGCCCAGGGGCGTCGCTTCGGCGGGCCGCGTGCGCGTCAGCACCGGGCCGCCCGCCGCCTCGGTCAGCGTTCGCATCCGCTGGCTGATGGCGGGCGGGGTGACGCCCAGCCGTGCCGCGGCCCGCTCGAAGCTACCGGTCTCGATCACGGCGGTCAGCGTCTCGAGCAGGGCTGGCGCAAACATAAACGTTTCTTATCCGACACGTCCGATCCTAAATTGCGTATTTCTCGTCGGGCGTCCATTCCCGCCCCCATGACCGCCTCGCTCCTCTCCGGCTTCGGCCTCGGCCTCTCGCTCATCTTAGCCATCGGCGCGCAGAACGCCTTCGTCCTGCGCCAGGGCCTCCGGGGCGAGCATGTCGTCGCCGTCGTTCTCGTCTGCGCGCTCTCCGAAAGCATCCTCGTGACCTCCGGCGTCCTCGGCTTCGGCGCGCTCGTTTCCGCCGCGCCCTGGATCGTGCCGGTCTTCCGCTGGGGCGGCGCGGCGTTCCTGGTGGCCTATGGCGCACGCGCCGCGTGGTCGGCCTGGACCGGTGGCGCGGCGCTCGCCGCCGAAGGGCAGGGCGGGGACCTGCGCCGCACCGTCCTGACCGCGCTCGCGATCACCTGGCTCAACCCGCATGTCTATCTCGACACGGTGATGCTCCTCGGCTCGATCTCGACGCAGGCGCCGGTGCCGCTCGCCTTCGGGGCGGGAGCCATCGTCGCGGCCTGGGTCTTCTTCGGCGCGCTGGGATTCGGCGCGACGCTCCTCCGGCCGCTCTTCGCCCGCCCCGCGGCGTGGCGCGTGCTCGACGCTTGCATCGCGCTGGTGATGTGGGCCATCGCGGCGGGCCTCCTCCTCGGCTGAGACCCGGCCCCCTTGCCATCGCCCGAACCCGGGCGCAGGGAAGGGCCATGACGACGCCGTCCCGCCCGCTGCAAGGCATCCTGTGGATGATCGCGACCGGGCTCTGCTTCATCGCGGTCACGGCCATCGTCAAATACGCCGCCCAGGACCTCCCCGCCGCCGAGGCCGCCTTCCTGCGCTACCTTCTGGGGCTCGTCTTCCTTCTGCCGGTCGCGCGCACGCTGCTGTCCGAGCGCGTGTCGCTCGGCGATCTGCGGCTCTTCGGGCTGCGCGGTCTCGTCCACGCGCTGGGCGTGATCCTTTGGTTCTACGCCATGACCCAGATCCCCATCGCCGAGGTCACGGCCATGAACTACCTCAACCCCGTCTACGTCACGCTCGGGGCCGCGATCTTCCTCGGCGAACGGCTGGCCATCCGCCGCATCGTCGCCGTCCTCGTGGCGCTCTGCGGTGTCGTCGTGATTCTGCGGCCCGGCTTTCGCGAGATCGAGACGGGGCATCTCGCCATGCTCTTCACCGCGATCCTGTTCGGGGCGTCCTATCTCTGCGCAAAACCGCTCTCGGGGCGCTATTCGGCGGCAATGGTGGTGGCGATGCTGTCGATCACGGTAACGATCGGCCTGGCGCCCTTCGCCTTCGCCGTCTGGGTCACGCCGACGCCGACCGACATCGCCTTCATGTTCGCCGTCGCCTTCTTCGCCACCGCCGGGCACTATGCCATGACGCGCGCCTTCGCGGCCGCGCCGATTTCGGTCACGCAGCCGGTGACGTTCCTCCAGATGGTATGGGCGGTGCTGCTGGGCTGGCTCGTCTTCTCCGAGCCGCCGGACGGCTTCGTCATCCTCGGGGCGGGGATCATCATCGCCTCGGTCAGCTTCATCGCATGGCGCGAGGCACGGCTCCGGCGGCAGGTGACGCCCTCCTCCTACGCGACCAAGGGGTAACCGGGCCACAGGTGTTAACCTTTCCCTAACGTTGCCGCTTGAACCGGCGCGATCCGGGGGGCATCTCCCGGCCATGTTCAGACTTTGTTCACTCCTTCTGGCCGGCGCGCTCGCTGCGCTCCCCGCCGCCGCCGAGACCCTCTCCGGCCCGATCCGCGTAATCGACGCCGACACCATCGATATCGGCGCGGCCGCGAATATCCGTCTGGTCGGCATCGACGCCGCCGAGGGCGAGCAGACCTGTCGTGACGGGGCCGAGATCCTGCCCTGCGGCCGCATCGCGACCGATGCGGCGCGGGCGTTGTATCAAGGCCTTACGGCGCGTTGTTCAACCGAAGGGCGCGACCGGTTCGACCGCTACCTTGCGCGGTGCCGGGTCGGTGGCGTCGAGATGAATGCCGAACTCGTGCGTCTCGGCCTCGCGCGCGTCTACCGCGACGACCCCACCTATTTCGAGGAGCAGAAGGAGGCCGTCCTGATGGAGCGTGGCCTCTGGCGCTACGACATGCAGGACCCGGCCGCGTTCCGGGCCGAGGCGCGCGCCACACGCGCCGGTGACGCGCCGTCCGCGACCGGCACCTGCGCCATCAAGGGCAACATCTCGGGCAACGGTCGCATCTACCATATGCCCGGACAGGAGTTCTACGACCGCACCCGGATCAATCCCGCGCGGGGCGAGCGGATGTTCTGCACCGAGGGCGAGGCCCGCGCCGCCGGCTGGCGCCGCGCGCAGCGCTAGGGCCGGGCGCCAGAAATCTTCGGCGAAGATTTTTCGCCCGCGTCAGGCGCTGGCGTCGGTGCCCTCGACCTGCGCCTGGAAATTCTCGAAGAACTGGTCGGCCATCTTGGCCGCGAAGCTGTCGATCAGGCGCGAGCCCAGCTGCGCGATCTTGCCGCCGACCTTGGCGTCGACGGCATAGCTGAGCGCCGTGCCTTCGGGCACTTCGGCCAGCCGCACATCCGCGCCGCCCTTCGCGAAGCCCGCGACGCCGCCCTTGCCCTCGCCCGCGATGCGGTAGCTTTCGGGCGGGTTCACGTCCGAGAGGGTGACCGCCCCCTTGAACGTCGCCTTCACCGGACCGACCTTCTGCTTGACCACCGCCTCGAACCCCTCCTCGGGCGAGCCGGTCAGCTCCTCGCAGCCGGGGATGCAGGCCTTCAGCGTTTCGGCATCGTTGAGCTTGGCCCAGACGATGTCGCGCGGCGCGGCGATGGTACGGGTGCCGGTCAGTTCCATGTCTCACTCCCTCGGTTCCGCCCAAGACTTGGCGCGGACGCGCGCGCGCTACAAGTCGTAAGGCAACCGCCCGCGATCATCGGGGTCGATGCGCACCGGACGCTCCAGCGGCGGGACGGCGCGCTGGGCGCAGGCGACGCGCTCGCAGATCCGGCAGGAGATGCCGATCGGCTCGAACCCCGATCCGAGGTCCAGCCCATCCGCATAGACCAGATGGCGCGCGTGCTTGACCTCGCAGCCAAGCCCGATCGCCTGCCGCCGCGTCGGCGCGCCGAAGGATCCGCCCGGCTTCGAGACGTCCCGCGCCAGGCAGAAATAGCGCACGCCGTCCGGCGTCTCGGCCAGCTGCCGCAGGAACCGGCCCGGCGTCTCGAAGGCGGCATGCACATTCCAGAGCGGGCACGCCCCGCCGAACCGCGCGAATTGCAGCCGCGTGGCCGAATGGCGCTTGGTGATCTGGCCCGCGGGATCGACGCGCACGAAGAAGAACGGCACGCCCTTGGCGCCCGGCCGCTGCAGGGTCGAGAGGCGGTGTCCGACCTGTTCGAGCGACGCGCCGAAGCGGCGGGCCAGCGCCTCGAGGTCGTGGCGGAG
This sequence comes from uncultured Jannaschia sp., assembly GCF_947503795.1. Taxonomy (NCBI): domain Bacteria; kingdom Pseudomonadati; phylum Pseudomonadota; class Alphaproteobacteria; order Rhodobacterales; family Roseobacteraceae; genus Jannaschia; species uncultured Jannaschia sp. Next base: position 955,291 of record NZ_CANNEZ010000001.1, read on the forward strand.
CTCGGCCGCGGCTGCGCGGAACGTAGCATAGGGCATCAGCGCGGCCCCTGCGAAGTAGTTGGCGAGGCCAACGCGCGCGATGGCGCGCGCATCGTCGGAGGCGAAGCGCCCCTCGTCGAGGATCGCGTCCAGAAGGTCCGCGCGCGTCACGAGGGCGAGCTGGTGGAGTTGCTGGAATCGCAGGGTCGGCGCGTCGGCACGGGCCGCGAGCGTCAGCGTTCCGGCTCCCGCGTCGTGGTGGCGCAGGCGGTCGCCCTCGGCCAAGACGACGCGGATGTTCCGCCGATCCCAGACCCGCGCGAGCCCCGCATCGACGTCGGGCCCGAGCTTGCCCGCGACCTCTTCAGCGGCCCGGTCCAGCGCGTCGAGATAGTTGTCGCGGTAGTGGAAGAAGTCGCGCACCTCCTCCCACGGCGAGGGCGCCGACAGACCCGTCTGCCCCAGCGCCGCGTCGAGCGAGGCCAGCCGCTCGGCCCCGTCCCGGTAGGCGCGGTGCAGCGTCAGGAACGCGCGGGCGAGGCCGGGCGCGTTCAGTCCAGCCATCCGCAGATCGGCCAGCGGTACGGCATCGGCGAAGATCGGGTCGGCCAGCGCCTCGCGCATGTCCGAGACGAGGCGTTCGTCGTCGCCCGCACCCAGCTCGGTCACGTCGAAGGCGAATTCGCGTGCCAGGGCCAGCAGCACCGTCGTCGAGACGGGCCGGTTGTTGTTTTCCATCTGGTTGAGATACGGCAGCGAGACGCCGAGGCGCGCGGCGAAGTCGGTCTGGGTCAGGCCGAGGCGGGTGCGGACCTCGCGAAGCTTCGCCCCGGCATAGAGTTTCGGCGCAGCCATGGCGTCCCCCTGTTTGCAAACCCGCGCTTAGCAGGCTTAGCAGGTAGGGGTCGAGAGTCTGTCAGCCCGCTCCGGCCAGCCGGGCGTTCCGCCGGATCGTCAGCACCGTCGCCGTGACCGAGGCCGCACCCGACGCCACCATCAGGATCACCAGCGGCAGCGCGCCGCCGCCGAAGCCCAGAAGCCAGCCCGCGATGGCCGAGAGCGCGGCACCTCCGCCGATCATCATCGCCCCGCCCAGCCCGCTGGCCGTGCCCGCGAGATGCGGCCGCACCGAGAGCATGCCCGCCGTGGCGTTCGGGATCACGAGGCCATTGCCAAGCCCCACGAAGGTCATGAACCCGAAGAAAACCCAATGCGAGGTGAAGCCCGAGAGCGTCAGTACGAGGAGAAGCGAGAGGCCGAATACCTGCCCCAGCGCGCCCCATAGGATCATCCGGTCGATCCCGAACCGCTGCGAGAAGCGGCCCGACAGGCCGTTGCCCACCAGGTAACCCAGCGCCGGCGCGCCGAAGAAGAGGCCCAGCGTCGCCGGGTCCATGCCGAAGACCTGCGTGCCGACAAAGGGCGCGCCGCCGAGATAGGCGAAGAACGCGCCCGACGCGAAGGCCGAGGACGCGCAATAGCCCCAGAAGCGGCGCGAGGTCAGGAGTTCGGGATATTCGCGGACCTGGTCGCGGAACGAGCCGCCGGTCTTGGGCGCCGTCTCGCCGAGATCGGTGTATGTCACGACCCAGAGAAGCGCCCCCGCCCCGAGCAGCAGCCAGAAGTTCGCCTGCCAGCCAAACCAGCCCTCGAGGACGCCGCCGATGGCCGGGCCGACCATGGGCACGACCGACATGCCCATCGTGACGTAGCCGAGCATCGAGGCGGCCTTGTCCTGCGGGTAGAGGTCGCGCACGACCGCGCGGCTCAGCACCATGGCGACCACGATCGCGGCCTGCGCCATGCGGAAGGCGAGGAAGATCTCGACCGTGGGCGCGAAGATGCAGCCGACCGTCGCGATCATGAAGAGCACGAGCCCCGTCAGGATCACCGGGCGACGGCCGTAGCGGTCCGAGACCGGCCCGACGACCAGTTGAAGGACGGCGTTCACCGCAAGGTAGAGCCCGACCGAGAGCTGGATCAGGCCGTAATCGGCAGCGAAGAATTCGGCCATCGCGGGCAGCGACGGCAGGAACACGTTCATCGACAGCGTCGAAAGCCCCACGAGTGCCACGAGCGTGAGGATATGCGGCGGCGTGCGGGCCGCTGGTGCGGTGTCGGTGAGGATGGCCATAGGGTGGGAGATATGCCGCAAAGCGCCGCGCGTCCAACCCGGTCGTTGCACAGGCGGGTGTGCGCGATGCGCGGCGATGGCGGACGCGGCCACGGCGCCGCGGGTTTTGCTGATTTGCAGATCAGGGGCGGGTGCTGACTCCGCCTTTGCAAATTATCCAGATCGGGCTTTTCCGCCCCCGGCCGCGCGCGTAGGCATGGGGAAACGGGAGGGTCTCTGCCATGAAGGACATACTCGGAGAGCTGGAGGCGCGGCGCGACGAGGCGCGGCAGGGCGGCGGCCAACGCCGCATCGACGCCCAGCACGCCAAGGGCAAGCTGACCGCGCGCGAGCGGATCGAGCTTCTGCTCGACGACGGTTCGTTCGAGGAGTTCGACATGTTCGTGGCCCACCGCGCCACGGATTTCGGGATGGCCGAGGACCGGCCCGCGGGCGACGGTGTCGTCACCGGTTGGGGGACGATCAACGGGCGTCTTGTCTACGTCTTCAGCCAGGATTTCACCGTCTTCGGCGGCTCGCTCTCCGAGACGCACGCCCAGAAGATCTGCAAGATCCAGGACATGGCGATCCAGAACGGCGCGCCGGTCATCGGGCTCAACGACTCGGGCGGCGCGCGCATCCAGGAGGGGGTGGCCTCGCTCGCGGGCTATGCCGAGGTGTTCCAGCGCAACATCGATGCATCCGGCGTCATCCCCCAGATCAGCGTCATCATGGGACCGTGTGCGGGTGGCGCGGTGTATTCCCCCGCGATGACCGACTTCATCTTCATGGTGAAGGATTCGTCCTACATGTTCGTCACCGGCCCCGACGTCGTGAAGACGGTCACGAACGAAGTCGTCACCGCCGAGGAGCTGGGCGGCGCGGTCACCCATACGAAGACGTCCGGCGTGGCCGACGGCGCGTTCGAGAACGATGTCGAGGCGCTGGCCGAGGTGCGGCGGCTCTTCGATTTCCTGCCGCTCTCGAACCGCGAGATCCCGCCGGTGCGGCCATTCTTCGACAGTCCCGACCGGATCGAGGACAGCCTCGACACGCTGATCCCAGACAATCCGAACGCGCCCTACGACATGACCGAGCTGATCGCCAAGCTGGCCGACGAGGGTGATTTTTTCGAGATCAAGGCCGCATTCGCCAAGAACATCCTGACGGGCTTCATCCGCATCGAGGGGCGCACGATCGGCGTCGTCGCCAATCAGCCGATGGTGCTGGCCGGCTGCCTCGACATCGACAGCTCGCGGAAGGCCGCGCAGTTCGTGCGGTTCTGCGACGCCTACGACATCCCGCTGCTGACGCTCGTGGACGTACCGGGCTTCCTGCCGGGGACGAGCCAGGAATATGGCGGCGTCATCAAGCACGGCGCGAAGCTGCTGTTTGCCTATGGCGAGGCGACGGTGCCCAAGGTCACGGTCATTACGCGCAAGGCCTATGGGGGGGCCTATGACGTCATGGCGTCGAAGCACCTGAAGGGCGATTTCAACTATGCCTGGCCCACCGCCGAGATCGCGGTGATGGGGGCGAAGGGCGCGGTCGAGATCCTCTACCGCTCCGAGCTGGGCGACGCCGAAAAGATCGCGGCGCGCACGAAGGATTACGAGGACCGCTTCGCCAATCCGTTCGTGGCCGCCGAGAAGGGTTTCATCGACGAGGTGATCCAGCCGCGCGCCACTCGCAAGCGCATCGCCCGCGCCTTCGCCTCGCTCCGCCACAAGCGGCAGGAGCGGCCGTGGCGCAAGCACGACACGATCCCGCTGTGAGCGGATGGATCCCCGACGGGCGCGGCTGGCAGGCCCGCCGAGACGGCGCGACCTTCGCGTTGACGCGGCGGGTGCCCGTGCGCTGGGATGTGGCAGCCGAGACGCGGCTGCCCGATCTGGGGCGGCGGCGACTGGCCCATGCCGTGCGGCAGGACCTCTGGCGGGCCCTGCGTGATTTGCGGGGGTTCGCGCCCGCCGTCGAGGTGACGCGCGACGCGGGTGGCTGTCACGTCCGCGCCGGGGGCCGGGTCGAGGGCGCCGTGACGGTTGGGCTGACGGCACGGGTCGCGGCGGTGCTGGCCGATCCGGACCTGCGGGCCGGTTGGGTCCGCGCGGCGCGGCATCGGGAGAGAGCGGCATGATCGGACGGAGCATTCTCGCGGCGCTGGTCCTGGCCGGGCCCGCCGCGGCGCAGGACACCATTCCGTCCGGCCAGGCCGTCGTGCTCTGGCAGGTGCTCTGGGAGCGCGTGGAGGGGCAGGGGACCCAGGCGATCCTGCGTTTCATCGCGCCCGGCGTCGCCCGCGACGGCGGCACGGTGGATTTCGAGGCGGCGCAGGCCGACATGGACTGGCTCTGCGCGACCCATGCCGTGCCGATCGCCGCATTGCCCCATGCGCGCACCGAAAGCGTGCTGGTCAACCTGATGGACCGGCCCGTGCCGCGCGGCGCGACCGATCCCGAGGCCCAGCAGTTCTTCACCGTCTACACCATCGAGAACGGCGCATGTTCGCCGGAGGCGTTCTAATGCAGGTTGAGGAACCACGTCGTCCGGGTATGTGTTACGGTCAGGGGGGAGCCGCGAATCCGCACCGCATCCCGACCCGAAACGACAGGAGAGAGACTCTATGCGTAAGCTCATCAAGACCGTCGCCGTTCTCGGCATCACCGCCACCCTCGTTGCCTGTGGCGCGCCCGCCGAAGAAGAGATCGTCTTCGTCGAGCCGGTCACCGTCGACCCGGTTTCCACGAAGTTCTGATCGCGCGACGGGCCGCGCGCACGCGTCCGGCCCGTCCGCCCACCGGGAACAATCCCGGCGGATCGACGCCATTGATGCCACGTCGCCACAAGGGCCCCATGCAACTGGGGCATTTCTGGGGCACCCGTATCGCGGTGATCTGACGTCTGATAAGTTCTCCACAGGCCGCAGCCATGCGGTCCGCATCACGGGCGGCGTGAGGGTTGAACCCCTCGCGCCGCCCGTCAACGTCAGGAGACCTGGATGTCCAACGTCATCAAAGCCGTCGTCGGTCTGGCCGCGCTCACCGCGCTGTCGGGCTGCTTCCTCTCGAATCCCGAGCCGGAAGAGATCATCATCGTCGAGCCCGCACCCGTCGTGGTCGAGCCCGTCAGCGGCAAGTACTGATACGCGCACGGGGCGGGGCTTCGACCTCGCCCCGGCCACCCCGACCGCGGGCGCCGCGACATGAGCGGCGGGCGCGATCCGATGCACAAGCATCGCGGTTTTCCGGGCCGTCTTCCGGGCACCGATCTCCAGTTCACCATCCGGCGCGCGAACCCCAAGGGCGTGACGCCTCTGAAGCGGCTCGAACGCTACCGCGACCGGCGCCATACCGATCGGCTGGCGGACGCAGCGTTTCTCGGCGCGCTCTGGGACCATTTCGAGGACCAGCCTTTCGAGCGCGGCAATCTCGACGCCGGACGACTATCCTGGCTCTTCGGGCGCGAGGTGGTCCCGGCGGAGGAGCCGTTCGATCCCGCCTCCTACGACGCGATGCTCCGGATCGACGAGCGTCAGGCCCGTGCCTCCTTTCCGGACGTGTTCGCCGAGGATGATGCGCCATCGGGCGATACGGATGACGAGGATTGGGCGTGAAGGCGCCGATCCGGACCCCCCATGGGCGGAGGAGCGCCGATGGCGCCGAGCGCGCCATTTTGCGTTTTGACGTGCGCCCCGCCCGGCGCAGCGTGACGTCGTGCCCCACCGGCCCGATCCTCTCCGGGAGATGGCCGGACACGCACGAGTGGAACCGTACCCCTTCCCCTCCCGGACGATGGGTCTGCCTGCGGGCCGAGCCATCGTCCGGACCCTTTTCCGACTGCGCCATACAGGCAGAAGCGCGGCGGTTCGGGGGAGGATGCGGACCCGCTCTGACAATAACGAAGAAGGCAGGAGCAGTTCCATGTTCAACACACCCATTCGGGCCGCCGGCATCGTCGCCGCGCTGGCCCTGTCCGGCTGCATCGGGACCGATGTGGAGCGTGCCGCGGGCGGCGCGGTCCTCGGCGGACTCGGCGCCAAGGCGCTGGACGGAAACGTCGCGGCGGGCGTCCTCATCGGCGCGGCCGGCGGCGCGCTGGCCGACGACGTGGCGGATTGGGGGCGGTAATCCGCCACGGCCGCGGAACTTTTCACGCGGCCTTGCAACCCGGTGCCAAATCGGTGCGTTACGGTCAGGCATAACCTACGGAGATTTTCCATGCATCGTACCTTCATCGTGCCCGCCATCGCCCTCGTCACGCTGCTCGCAGCTTGCAACACCGGCTCGGATCTCGAGCGCGCGGCCGTCGGCGGCCTCATCGGTTGTGCCGTGGGCGAGATCGTTCAGGACGGCGCATGTGTCGCGGGTGGTGCCATCGGCGCCGCGGGCGGCGCGCTGGCCAACGACATCTGATCACCGGCCCCTCGGGGCCGCCGAAACCAGCTTCGGGGCTGTCCGGTCATGTGACCGGGCGGCCCTTTTTTGCGTCGGCCCGGCGGAAGACCGGGCGAGGGGGACCGCATGTTCGAGAAGATCCTGATCGCCAACCGGGGCGAGATCGCCTGCCGCGTCATCAAGACGGCGCGCCGCATGGGCATCAAGACGGTGGCCGTCTATTCCGACGCCGATCGCAATGCGCTGCACGTCAAGATGGCGGACGAGGCGGTGCATATCGGCCCGCCGCCCGCCAACCAGTCCTATATCGTGATCGACCGCATCATGGATGCCATCCGCCAGACCGGCGCGCAGGCGGTGCATCCGGGCTACGGCTTTCTCAGCGAGAACCCGAAATTCGCCGAGGCGCTGGAGGCCGAGGGCGTCGCCTTCATCGGCCCGCCCAAGCGCGCGATCGAGGCGATGGGTGACAAGATCACGTCGAAGAAGATCGCCCAGGAGGCAGGGGTCAGCACGGTGCCCGGCCATATGGGCCTGATCGAGAACGCCGATGAGGCGATCCGCATCTCGGGCGAGATCGGCTATCCGGTGATGCTCAAGGCCAGCGCGGGCGGCGGCGGCAAGGGCATGCGGATCGCGTGGTCCGAGGACGAGGTGGCCGAAGGCTTCCAGGCGTCGAAGAACGAGGCGGCGTCGAGCTTCGGCGACGACCGCATGTTCATCGAGAAATTCGTCACCCAGCCGCGCCATATCGAGATCCAGGTGCTGTGCGACCAGCACGGCAACGGCGTCTATCTGGGCGAGCGTGAGTGTTCCATCCAGCGCCGCAATCAGAAGGTTGTCGAGGAGGCGCCGTCACCGTTCCTCGATCCCGAAACGCGCCGCGCCATGGGCGAGCAGAGCCTCGCGCTGGCCCATGCGGTCGGCTACGCCAGCGCGGGCACGGTCGAGTTCATCGTCGATGGCGACCGCAATTTCTATTTCCTCGAGATGAACACCCGGCTTCAGGTCGAGCATCCGGTGACCGAGCTGATCACCGGCGTCGACCTCGTGGAGCACATGATCCGCGTCGCCGCGGGCGAGACGCTCGCTATGGCGCAGGAGGATGTGACCCTGACCGGCTGGGCGATGGAGAGCCGTCTTTACGCCGAAGATCCCTATCGCGGCTTCTTGCCCTCGATCGGCCGGCTGTCGCGCTACCGCCCGCCCGCCGAAACCGAGGGCTACCTGCCCGGCACCGCCGGTGGCGCGGTGGGCGACGTCGTCGTGCGCAACGATACCGGCGTCTACGAGGGCGGCGAGATCAGCATGTTCTACGACCCGATGATCGCCAAGCTCTGCACCTGGGGCCCGGATCGGGCAGCGGCCATCGCGGCGATGCGCGACGCGCTGGATGGGTTCGAGGTCGAGGGGATCGGGCACAACCTGCCCTTCCTCAGCGCGGTGATGGACCACCCCAAGTTCGTCGCGGGCAACATGACGACCGCCTTCATCGCCGAGGAATATCCTGACGGGTTCGAGGGCGTGGACCTGCCCGAGGATCATCTGCGCCGCATCGCCGCCGCCTGCGCCGCGATGCACCGGGTGGCCGAGATCCGGCGCACCCGCGTGTCGGGCCGGATGGACAACCACGAGCGAAAGGTCGGCTCGGATTGGGTGGTGACCTTGGGCGGCGCGCGATTCGAGACGGTGATCGCGGCCGATCCCGACGGCTCGGACGTGACGATCGAGGGCGAGACGCTGCGCGTCACCGGCGCCTGGACGCCGGGCGACGCGCTGGCCCGGATGGAGGTCGCGGGCGCGCCCGTGGTGATGAAGGTCGGCAAGATATCGGGCGGGTTCCGCATCCGCACGCGCGGCGCGGACCTGCGCGTCCATGTCCGCACGCCCCGGCAAGCCGAGCTGGCCGCGCTGATGCCCGAGAAGGTGCCGGCGGATACCTCGAAGCTGCTTCTCTGCCCGATGCCCGGCCTGATCGTGCGCGTCGACGTGGCCGAGGGCGACGAGGTGCAGGAGGGGCAGGCGCTGGCCGTGGTCGAGGCCATGAAGATGGAGAACATCCTGCGCGCCGAGCGCCGCGGCACCGTCTCGAAGGTCAATGCGGCGGCGGGCGACAGCCTCGCGGTGGACGACGTGATCCTCGAGTTCGAGTAGGCGGGTGCAGGACGGCTGGCCCATTTTCCTCGGGGCGGTGGCGGTGTCGGCCGTCATCCTGTTCGGCTTGTCCGCCGGGTGGTTCGAGGGCCTGAGCGCACGGGCGCTGAGCGACTGGTTGCGGGGGCTGGACGCGCGCATCTGGCAGGCGGTGATCGCCGGCTTCTTCGTGGCGGCAGGTTGGCTGGTGAACGGGTGGCAGAACCGGCGGGTTGCGGCCAAGCTGCGGGCCGAGCGGCTGCGCGATGCGCACCGCGCCATCTTCGCCGAGATCGACGCGAACCTGTCGAACCTGCTGGACGAAGGCGCATTGCGGCGGGCGGGCGCGCAGATGGTGCGGCGGATGCGGGCGGACGCGGGTTTCGTGCCCCTTGTCCCGCGCGAGAAGCATGACCGGATCTTCAGTGCCCTCGAGGCCGAGATCCATATCCTGCCCCGGGTGACCATCGACCCGATCGTGGCCTATTACTCGCAGCTCGGCAGTCTGGCCGACCATGTGGAGGACATGCGGGACGGCACGTTCACCATCCTGTCAACGCGTCGGAAGATCGCGATGTATCTGGATTATCTCTACATGAAGATCGCGGCGTTACGCCTTGGTCGCAAAGCCGTTTGGCTGATCGAGGTCTACGCGCGCGATGGCAAGGATGCGGCCGAAGCGGAGGTCCGGCGGCTGAACGTCAGTAGCCTTCGGGCCGGGGCCCGGTCCGGCCGGTGACCGGCGGGGTCGGAACATACGGGATGTCGTCCGGCGAGGCCTGGCGGGGTGTGGCTGTCTTGGACATGGCGTCCTCCTTGGACAACAACATAAGCGTCGGCCGGGTGCGTCGCAACTCCTGCAGCACCTACGACCCCTCGCGCAACTCGCGCTGGCGCATGGGCATCTTGTCGATCGAGCGCGACAGCTCGCGCGTTGTCCAGGGCAGGGGCTTGCGCAGTTTGACCTGCCCGTCCTTGCCGATCAGCACCAGCATGAAGCCGCGCGGGCGCAGCCGCGTCCGCAGCTCCGACCGGGCGGCGGGATCGGTGTCGACGACGACCACCACGTCCCGGTCGACCATCTCGGAGAGCCCGTCCTCCAGCTCGCCCATCTGTTCGATGAAGGCGGGGTCGCGCGGCGAGTTGGCGAAGACCACGACGGGCCGCGCGGCATACAGGAACTCCGCGAGGTCGATCTCGGTCGCGTCGAAGACGAGGGTCGGATCCTCCTCCCACGCGGCCAGCGGATCGAGCGTATCGGCCGCGTGCCCGCCCGCGCCGAAGGTCAGGGCGGCGGCGAGGATCGGCAAAAATGTCTTGAGCGTCATGGGCGTCCGTGTCCGTGCGGTTGCCCTAGATATAGGGGCACGGGCGCGCGGGGCGAAGGCCCCACGTCACGGATGCGGCGCTTTTGCCTTGAATTCGCGGGTTAACGCGCCGGTCAGGCATGGTGGGGCAGGCTCCGGGCCGACCCGATATCGCGCCCCGGAGGTTCCATGCCGCGCCTGACCCAGACCCCGCCCGTTACCCTTCACCTCGGCGCCCATCGCAGCGCGTCCTCGTCACTGCAGCGCCTCCTCGAGCGCAACGAGACCCATCTGGGCCGCTGCGGCACCGCCATCTGGACGCCGCGCCGCACCCGCGCGGGCCTTCTGACCGGCGTGCTGGGCGATCCGGGCCGCCAGGAGGCGCGGCGCGACGCCGCGGCACATCGCGCGGCGGGCCGGGTGGCGATGCTGCGCCACGAGATGTCGGGCCAGGGCATGAGCCGCCTGATCGTCTCGGACGAAAACGGCTTGGGCGGCCTGCGCGAGAACGTGTTGATGGCGCGGCTCTATCCGACGGTGTCGGGGCGGTTGGCCCGCTTGTCGCTGGTCCTGCCGGGGATCGACCGGGTGTGCCTCTGCATCCGTTCGCCCGACAGCTGGTGGTCCAGCGCCTTCGCCTTTCTCATGACGCGCGGCTTCGCGCCGCCCGACCGCGCCACGCTGGACGCCATCGTGGCCGCGCGGCGCGGCTGGCGTGACGTGATCGCCGACCTTGCGGCGGCGTTGCCGGATGCGCGGCTCACGGTTTGGGACTATGATGGCCTGGGCGGGCACCCCGAGACGGCCTATGCGCATATGACGGGCCACGCGGCGCGCTACGCCGATGCGGGCCGGGTGAACGCGTCGCCGGGCCTGGCCGATCTTCGGGCGCGCCTGCGTGACGAGGGCTGTTTCGAGACCGTCGCCGGCGAGGGCGACCGTTTCATGCCCTTCGCGCCCGCGGCGCGCGACCGGCTCCGGACGCGCCACGCGGCGGATCTCGCCTGGCTGCGCGCGGGCGCGGACGGGCTTGCGACCTATATCGAAGGGGCACGCGACGACGATGCCCCACGGGACGATGGGAAAGGACGACGGCATGAGCGCCAAGGACACCTCCGACAGGACGGACGGCTCGGGCGGGCCGAGGGACAGATGGGCGCGGCTGGCCGAGGGTGAGCTGCGCAACAGGTCGCTGGACGACCTGACCTGGGACACGCTGGAGGGCATTCCCGTCCAGCCGGTCTACACCGCCGACGATCTCGACGGGCTGGACCATCTGGGCACGATCCCGGGCGAGGCGCCGTATACGCGGGGCGTGAAGGCCACGATGTACGCGGGCCGGCCCTGGACGATCCGGCAATATGCAGGCTTCTCGACGGCCGAGGAATCCAACGCGTTTTACCGCCGCGCGCTGGCTGCCGGGCAGCAGGGTGTCTCGGTCGCCTTCGACCTCGCGACCCACCGCGGCTACGACAGCGACCATCCGCGCGTCGTCGGCGATGTCGGCAAGGCGGGTGTCGCCATCGACAGCGTCGAGGACATGAAGATCCTGTTCGACGGCATCCCGCTGGACCAGGTCAGCGTCAGCATGACCATGAACGGTGCGGTGATCCCGATCCTCGCGAATTTCATTGTCGCGGGCGAGGAACAGGGCGTCGCGCGGTCGGCCCTGTCGGGCACGATCCAGAACGACATCCTCAAGGAATTCATGGTGCGGAACACGTATGTGTATCCGCCCGAGCCCTCGATGCGGATCATCGCGGACATCATCGAATACACCGCCGACGAGATGCCGAAGTTCAACTCGATCTCGATCTCGGGCTACCACATGCAGGAGGCGGGCGCGAACCTCGTCCAGGAGCTGGCCTTCACGCTGGCCGACGGGCGCGAATATGTCCGAACCGCCATCGCGCGCGGCATGGATGTCGACCGCTTCGCCGGGCGGCTCAGCTTCTTCTTCGCCATCGGTATGAACATCTTCATGGAGGCCGCCAAGCTGCGCGCCGCGCGCCTCCTCTGGCACCGCATCATGTCGGAGTTCGAGCCGAAGAACCCCAAATCCTCGATGCTGCGGACCCATTGCCAGACGAGCGGCGTCAGCCTGCAGGAGCAGGATCCCTACAACAACGTGGTCCGCACGGCCTACGAGGCGCTGGCCGCCGTCCTCGGCGGGACGCAATCGCTCCACACCAATTCCTTCGACGAGGCGATCGCGCTCCCGACCGAGAACTCCAGCCGGATCGCGCGCAACACCCAGCTCATCCTCCAGGAGGAGACGGGGGTCACCAACGTCGTCGACCCGCTAGCCGGGTCCTACTACGTCGAACGGCTGACGGCCGATCTGGCCGAGGCCGCCTGGACGCTCATCGAGGAGGTCGAGGAGATGGGCGGCATGACCAAGGCCGTGGCCTCGGGCATGCCCAAGCTGCGCATCGAGGAGAGTGCCGCGACCCGCCAGGCCCTGATCGACCGGGGCGAGGAGGTGATCGTCGGCGTCAACAAGTACCGCCGCGAAACCGAGGACGCGATCGACATCCTCGATATCGACAATGACAAGGTCCGCGAAGCGCAGGTCGCCCGGCTGGAGCGCATCCGCGCGTCCCGCGACACGGCCGCCTGCGACGCGGCGCTGGCCGAGGTGACGCGCCGCGCCGCCGAGGGCGGCAACCTTCTGGAAGCGGCGGTCGAGGCGGCTCGCGCGCGCGCCACGGTGGGGGAGATCTCGATGGCGATGGAAGACGAGTTCGGGCGCCACCGCGCCGAAGTGAAGACCCTCGCGGGCGTCTACGGCGCCGCCTACGAGGGCGACGAGGGCTTCGCCGCGATCCAGAAGGATGTGGACGCCTTCGCCGAGGAGGAGGGGCGCCGCCCCCGGATGCTGGTCGTGAAGATGGGACAGGACGGGCACGACCGGGGCGCCAAGGTGATCGCCACGGCCTTCGCGGATATCGGCTTCGACGTCGATGTCGGCCCGCTCTTCCAGACCCCCGAGGAGGCGGCGCAGGACGCCATCGACAACGACGTCCACGTGGTCGGCATCTCGAGCCAGGCCGCCGGGCACCGCACGCTCGCCCCGAAGCTGATCGAGGCGCTGGCCGCGGCCGACGCCTCCGAGATCATCGTGATTTGCGGCGGTGTCATCCCCCAGCAGGACTACGATTTTCTCAAGCGTGCAGGGGTCGCGGCGATCTTCGGGCCGGGCACCAACATCCCCGCCGCGGCGCGCGATATCCTCGGGCTGATCCGGGCCGCACGGGACTGAAACGGGCCGGGTCGCAAGGCCGGATTTTTCCCTTGCGACCCTTTGGACCCTCAACTATCTCACGCCGCACGGTTGGGGTGTGGCGCAGTGGTAGCGCGACGGTTTTTGGTACCGCAGGTCGTAGGTTCGAATCCTACCACCCCAGCCAATCCGCACATCCCCGACAGATCCCTTCCTCCCATGCCGTGCCCGGGTCCTGCACGATCCCGGGCTCGCGCGGCGTCGCGTTCCGGCTATGCTGCCCCGCGACAGCAGGGAGAGTGCAATGGTCAGGACCGTCATCATCGAGGCCGCCGGGGGCGCGGAGCAGTTGAAGCTCGTGGACCGCGAGGTCGGCGCGCCGGGCGCGGGCGAGGTGCGGATTCGGCACCGGGCCTGCGGGCTGAACTTCATCGATGTCTATCAGCGGATGGGCCTCTACCCGCTGGAGCTGCCCCACGCCCTCGGGATGGAGGCGGCGGGCGACGTGGTCGCGGTGGGCGAAGGCGTCACCCACCTGTCGGACGGCGACCGCGTCGCCTATGCCGCCACGCCTCCGGGCGCCTATTGCGAGGAGCGGGTGATGCCCGCGGCTCAGGTGTGCCGCCTGCCGGACGAGGTCTCCTACGAGACGGCGGCGGCGATGATGCTCCAGGGCATGACGGTCGAATACCTGTTCCACCGGGTCACGCCGCTCGGGCGCGGCGACCGGGTCCTGTTCCACGCGGCGGCGGGCGGCGTCGGGCTGATCGCCTGCCAATGGGCCCGATCCGAGGGGATCGAGCTGATCGGCACCGCCGGTGGCCCCGAGAAATGCGCGCTGGCGCTGGAGCATGGCGCGACCCATTGCATCGACTACACCGCCGAGGATTTCGTTGCCCGCGTGAAGGAGCTGACGGGCGGCAAGGGCGTCGACGCGGTGATGGACGGGGTCGGCGCGGACACGTTCGACGGCTCGCTCGACTGCCTGCGCCCGATGGGCTTCATGATCTCGTTCGGCAATGCGTCGGGGCCGGTGCCGCCGGTAAGCCTGCTGACCCTGGCGCAGAAGGGCTCGCTCAAGCTGACGCGGACGACGCTGTTCAACTTCATCGCGCGCCACGAGGACTGCCAGGAGATCGCGGCCCATCTCTTCGAGAAGGTGGCGGCGGGGGCGGTGAATGTCCGGATCGGCCAGACCTTCCCGCTCGGCGAGGTGGCCGAGGCACATCGCGCGCTGGAGGGGCGGCGCACCACCGGCTCGACGATCCTGACGCTCTGAGGACAGGGCCGGGGCCCGGACGGGCGACCGTGCCGGTCCCGTGCGCCATCCGAGAGACGGGCGCGGATCGACGATGCGCTCGCATCCCCGTCCGTGTCCCATTAGGGACGGCATCGGGCGGCAGGGGATCGCCGACGGGGGGATCATGACCGAGACGACACGCATCCTCGTGGTGGGCGCGGGCCTCGTGGGGCGGCGCCACGTCACCGCGATCGGGCAGGTGGCGGGGGCCGCGCTGGCCGGTATCGTGGACCCCGGTCCCGAAGGCGCGGCCTATGCCGCCGGGATCGGCGCGCCCCATTTCGTGGATCTGGATGCGGCCCTCGTGGCAGGGGCGGACGGCGTCATCCTTGCGACGCCCACGCCGCTCCATGTCGGGCAGGGCCTCGCCTGCATCGCCGCGGGCGTCCCGGTCCTGATCGAGAAACCGTTGGCGGTCACGGCGGAGGAGGCCGAACCGCTCGTCGCCGCCGCGCGCGCGGCGGCCATTCCGCTCGCCACAGGGCACCACCGCCGCCACAACCCCCTGATCGCACGCGCGCACGAGTTGATCTCGGGCGGGGCCATCGGCGCGGTCCGGGCCGTGCAGGCGAGCTGCTGGTTCCAGAAGCCCGACAGCTACTTCGCCGAAGCGCCTTGGCGGACGCAGCCGGGTGCGGGTCCGATCTCGGTCAACCTCGCCCATGATATCGACCTGATCCGCCATCTCTGCGGCGAGGTCGCGTCGGTGCAGGCGCAGGCCGCGCCCTCGGCGCGGGGCCACGCCAACGAGGACGTGGCCGCGGCCGTCTTGCGGCTGGCGAACGGCGCGCTGGTCACGATCACGGTCAGCGACGCGATCCCCGCACCCTGGTCGTGGGAAATGACGTCGGGCGAATACCCGATCTATCCGCGCGTGCCCGAAGCCTGCCTGCGGATCGGCGGCACGACCGGCTCGCTCTCGGTGCCGGATCTGACGATCTGGCGGCACCGGGACGACGGAGGCTGGTGGACGCCGCTTACCACCGAGGTGGCTCCGGTCGCGGCGGCGGACCCGCTGATCGTTCAGATCGCGCAGTTCGTCGAGGTCATCCGAGGCCGCGCCGACCCGCTGGTGTCGGGCGAGGAGGGCCTGCGGACGCTGCGCGTGATCGAGGCGATTCAGGTGGCCGCGCGCGACGGCGGCACGGTCGCGCTGACGCCCGCCTGACGCGCGGCCGCGATGGCGCGGCCCGCCGCGACGCCCGACGCCCAGGCCCACTGGAAGTTGTAGCCCCCGAGCCAGCCGGTCACGTCCACCGCCTCGCCTATGGCATAGAGGCCGGGGACCGCGCGGGCCTCCATCGTTTTCGACGAGAGCCCGTCCGTGTCGATGCCGCCCGCCGTCACCTCGGCCTTGGCATAGCCCTCGGTTCCCGTCGGGTGGAAGGTCAGCGCGCTCAGCGCCGCCGCCACACGGTCCAGCGCCGCGTCCGAGGCGTTGCCCAGTTCGGACCCGAGCCCGATGCGGTCGGCCAGCACCTCGGCCAGACGGTTCGGCAGGTGTTCGGACAGGGCGGCGCGCAGACGGGCGCGCGGCATCCGGGTCCGTGCGTCGCGCAGGCGGGCGCCCGCTTCGGGCAGGATATCGAGCGTCACCGCTTCGCCCGGCGACCAATAGGACGAGACCTGCAGGATCGCGGGCCCGCTCAGGCCCTTATGCGTGAAGAGCGCCGCCTCCTCGAAGCGCGCGCCGCCCGCCATCGCCACCGACGGCACGGCGACGCCCGCGATGCCCAGCATCTCGCCCTCGGCCAGGGTGAAGGGCACCAGCGCGGGGCGCGGGGGCACCACCGCCAGCCCGAAGCGCCGCGCGATCTCGAAGGCCACGCCGGTCGCGCCCATCTTCGGGATCGACGGCCCGCCCGTCGCGATCACCAGCGCGGGCGCCTCGGCCCCCGCGACGCGGAAGATGCCGTCGCCATGCCCGATCTCGCCGACCTCGGTGCCGAGCCGGATCTCGACCCCGCCCGCCGCGCATTCTTCCAGCAGCATCGCCACGATCTGCCGCGCCGACCCGTCGCAGAAGAGCTGACCCAGCGTCTTCTCGTGCCAGGCGATGCCGTGCCGCTGGACGAGGTCGAGAAAATCCCACTGGGTGTAGCGGCTGAGCGCGGATTTCGCGAAATGCGGATTCTCCGAGAGGAAGCACTCTGGCTCCACGCCCATATTGGTGAAGTTGCAGCGCCCGCCGCCCGAGATCAGGATCTTCTTTCCTGCCTTCGCCGCGTGGTCGATCACCAGCACCCGCGCGCCCGCCTGACCGGCAGTCGCCGCCGCCAGAAGGCCCGCCCCGCCCGCGCCGAGGATGATCGCATCATATCGCATCCGCGCCTTCTATGCGGCCCCGCGCGCGGCGAAAAGCCATGGCCCCGCTGCCGCATCCGTGATGGCGGCACCGCTGGCCCCCGGCGACCGGGATGCTATGACCGGCCCCATGCGTGTGCCCGATCCGATCCTGACCCGCGACCTCCTCCTGATCGGGGGCGGGCACGCCCACGCGCTGGTGCTGCGGCGCTGGGGCATGGACCCGCTGCCGGGCGTGCGCGTCACGGTGGTCAATCCGGGGCCGACGGCGCCCTATACGGGCATGCTGCCCGGCCATGTCGCGGGGCATTACATGCGGGACGACCTCGATATCGACCTCGTGCGGCTCTGCCGGTTTGCGGGGGCGGCCCTGATCGACGGGGCGGTGACCGACATCGATGCGGACGCGCGAATCGTGCGGATCGGAGACCGGACCGTCGCGTATGACGTGGCTTCGGTCGATATCGGCATCCATTCCGAAATGCCCGAGATCGAGGGTTTCGCCGACCATGGCACGGGGGCCAAACCGCTTGACCGCTTCGCGGCGGCGTGGCGCGCGTTCCGCGACGATGTCCGCGCGGGCCGGACCCCGGCCGAGGTCGCTGTGATCGGCGGCGGGGTCGCTGGCGTCGAACTTGCGATGGCGATGGCCCACGCCCTGCGCGACCGGGCCCCGACCGTGACGGTGATCGAGGCCGAAGCCCGCCTGACGGGCATGTCGGACCGCACCCGCGCCCGCCTGCGGGACGCGATGGCCGACCTGGGCGTCGAGCTGCAGGCGGACGCGCGCGTCGCCCGGATCACCGGCACGGAAGTGGCGTTGGAAGATGGCGCAACCATCCCCGCGCGCTTCGTCACGGGGGCCGCGGGCGCGCGCCCCCACGGGTGGCTCGCGGACACGGGCCTGCCGCTGGTGGACGGGTTCGTGGCGGTCGGCCCGACCTTGCAGGTCGAAGGGCATGATACACTCTTCGCCGCGGGCGATTGCGCGCATATGAGCCACGCGCCGCGTCCGAAGGCGGGGGTCTTCGCCGTGCGCGCCGCCCCGGTCCTCCACGACAATCTGCGCGCCGTCCTGTCGGGACGCGGGTTGCGCCCGTTCAGACCCCAGCGCGGCTACCTCAAGCTCATCTCGCTCGGCGGCAAATCCGCCTTGGCCGAGAAGGCGGGTGTGACGCTGGCCGGGCCGCTGCTCTGGCGCTGGAAGGATGGGATCGATCGCAGCTTCATGGAAAAGCTGACGGACCTGCCCGCGATGTCCTTGCCCGAGCCCAAGGGCCCCCGCGCGCTGGGTGTCGACGATGCGCCCAAGCCGCTCTGCGCGGGCTGTGGGTCTAAGGTGACGGGCGCCGCGCTGGGTCAGGCCCTTGCCGTCTTGCCGGAGGTTCGGCGGGACGACGTCCTGTCGCGCCCCGGCGACGACGCGGCGGTGCTGGCCATAGGCGGCGCGCGGCAGGTCCTGACGACCGATCACCTGCGCGGCTTCACGGGCGATCTGGACCTCATGGCGCGGATCGCGACCGTCCATGCGCTGGGCGATGTCTGGGCGATGGGCGCGACCCCGCAGGCGGCGCTGGCCTCGGTCACGCTGCCGCGCATGTCCGAGCCGCTTCAGGCGCGCAGCCTCGAGACCATCCTCGGGGCGATGGCGGATGTGCTGGGCGACGCGGGGGCCGAGCTAGTCGGCGGCCATTCGACCATGGGCGCTGAGACCACGCTCGGCCTTTCGCTGACCGGCCTCGTCGCCTCGGACCCGATCGGCCATGACGGTGCGCGGCCCGGCGACGCGCTGATCCTGACCCGGCCCATCGGGACGGGCACGATCCTCGCCGCCGAGATGGCGGGCGCCGCACGGGGCCGCGACGTAACCGACATGCTGCATGCGATGGCGCGGCCCCAGGGTGACGCCGTCGCGATCCTGTCTGCGGCGCGGGCGATGACGGACGTGACGGGCTTCGGGCTGGCCGGGCACTTGATGGCGATCTGCCGTGCGAGCGGGGCAGGGGCCACGCTGACGCTCGATGCAATCCCGCTCTACTCCGGGGCCGCGGCGCTGGCCGAGGCGGGGCACCGCTCGACGCTCTGGGCATCAAACCGCGAGGCCGCACCGGTCACGGGCGGGGCAGGTGCGGCGCTGACGCTGCTCCACGATCCACAGACGGCGGGCGGGCTTCTGGCCGCTGTGCCCGAGGGGCAGGCCGACGCTCTGGTGGCGGCGTTGCGTGACGCGGGCCACGACGCGGCCCGGATCGGTGAGGTTACCGAAGCCGCGCCGGGCATCGTCTGCGTCTAGGTCGCGCCGGTCAGTGCCAGGGCCTCGGTCGCGGCGCGCGCGAGGTCGTCGTCGGTGAGGTCGGTCAGCGTGACCTGACCGATGGCCGTCCGGCCCTCGCGCGGGATGCGGTTGTATTTCGGGTCGTAGTGATGCGCGATCAACTCGGCGGCGAGCGCGGCATGACGGCCTTCGCGGGCCAGCATATGCCATGCCTCGATCCGGTCACGCGGTTGGTAGGGGCGCAGGCTGTCGATACGCGGGGTCAGCCGGGCTGCGTCATCCATCAGGTCGGGATATGTCGTCGTCAGGAAGCGCGCGCGGGCCTCGAGCGGCGCCTCCAGCCGGATTACCTCGGCCCGGCCCATCGCCGCCCAGAGCGAGGGCGGCACGCGCAACTGGCCGATGGCATTGCTCTCGGCCTCGACGAAGACGGGCCGCGTGGGATCGGTCTCGGCGAGCAGGGGGAGCAGGCGGCTTTCGAACATCTTCTGGCCGGGCTGCGGCTCGGGCCAGCCGCCGAAATTGGACCCGCGATGATGCGCAAGTCCTTCGAGGTCGAGGACCTGCCCGCCGGCCCGCGCGATATGCTCCAGCAGCACCGTCTTGCCCGTGCCGGTGCCGCCGTCGATCAGCACGATGCGGCGGTCGAGCGGCGTGTCGTAGAGCGTCTCGACCACCGCGCGGCGATAGGCGCGATAGCCGCCGTCGATCGTGTCGGCGCGCCAGCCGACCTGCTTGAGGATCGTTGTGAACGAGCCCGACCGCTGCCCGCCGCGCCAGCAATAGACCAGCGGACGCCAGCCGCCGCCGCGATCGGCCAGCGGCCCCTCGAGATGGGCGGCGGCGTTGCGCGCGACCAGCGCCGCGCCGATCTTGCGGGCGAGGAAGCGGTCCTCCTGCACGTAGGTCGTGCCGACGCGCGCGCGCTCCGCGTCCGACAGCACCGGCAAGTTGATGGCACCGGGAATGTGATCCTCGGCGAATTCCGAGGGCGCGCGGACGTCGATGATCTCGTCGAAGGGCAGGTCGCGCAGCGGCAGGGCCGGAAGCTCGATCGGCATCAGCCGCGGTCGGCGAGCCAGCGCACGGCCACCGGGTAGCCCGCGACGCCGAGCCCCGCGATCACCGCGTCGGCGCGGCCGGAGACATGGCTGTGGTGGCGGAACGCCTCGCGGCGATGGATGTTCGAGACATGGACTTCGACCACTTTGCCCTCGAAGGCGTTCAGCGCGTCGAGGATGGCGATCGACGTATGGCTGTAGGCGCCGGGATTGATGACGATCGCATCGGCGTCGCCGCGCGCCTCCTGGATCCAGTCGACCAGTTGGCCCTCGTGGTTCGATTGGCGGAACGTCAGGTCGGCCGCGTCCAGCGCGCGGCACGTTGCCTCGACATCGGCCAGCGTGTCGCTGCCGTAGATCTCGGGCTCGCGCTGGCCCAGCAGGTTCAGGTTCGGGCCGTTCAGGATCAGGATCTTCATGGCGCTCACATGTCGAGGAACACGGTCTCGGCGTCTCCTTGCAGACGGATGGTCATATGCCAAGCCCCGTCCGCCGCGTGCGCCAGAAGCGTGGCGGCGCGGTCGGGCGGGTCGATCGCGGCCAGGAGCGGGTCGGTCGCGTTGGCCGGGTCGCCGTCGAAATAGAGCCGGGTGTGGAGCCCGAGGTTGATGCCGCGGGCCATGATCCAGAGCGTCAGGTGGGGCGCGTGGGGCCCGATGGCGCCCGGGCGGACGGTGGACAGGTGGACCGTGCCCGCGTCGTCGCAGGCCCGCCGGGCCCAGCCCGCCAGATGCGGATCGCGCGAGGGCAGATGGCCCGCCGCATCGGCCTGCCAGATCTCGACCAGCGCGTCGGCCAGCGGTTCGTCCGCTCCGTCGAGGATGGTGATCGCAACCTCGATCCGCTCGCCTTCGGCCGCGCCGGTGATCATCTCGGCCCCGAGATCGGCGCCGCCATACATCCCGATCCCGGCCGCATTGGGCAGCAGCCCGATATGGACGTAAGGCCCTGCCGTCTGGCTGGCGCTCTCCCTCATCGGCCCGCCTCGAACGGCGTTTCGCGGCGGCCGCGCAGCACGATGTCGAAGCGGTAGGCCCGCGCGTCCATCGGGATCGTCGCATCCATGTCGAGCCGGGCCGTCAGCCGGTCGATGGCCGCCGGATCGGGGATCGACTGAACGATGGGGCAGAGCGCGATGTGGGGATCGCCCTCGAAATACATCTGGGTGATGAGCCGCTGGCCGAAGGCGTGGCCGAACAGGCTGAAATGGATATGGGCGGGCCGCCAGTCGTTGCCGCCGTTGGGCCAGGGGTAGGGGCCGGGGCGGACGGTGCGGAACGCGAAAGCGCCGTCGGCGCCCGTCATGCACCGCCCGCAGCCACCGAAGCCGGGGTCGAGCGGCGCCAGATAGCCGTCCTTCTTGTGGCGATACCGCCCGCCCGCATTGGCCTGCCAGACCTCGACCAGGGCGTCGGGAACCGGCCGCCCGGTCTCGTCACGGACATGGCCCAGCACGATGATCCGCTCGCCGATGGCATCGCCGGTGCCGAAATTCCGGATCAGGTCGGCGTCCATCTCGCCGATGGTGTCGTGCCCGAAGGTCGGACCCGCCTCCTCGGACGGGGTGGAGGGGAACGCGATCGGCGCATGGCGCGGCGACCGGAGCGCGGTGCTGCGATAGGGCGGGTGGAGCGGTGGCGGGTGGTTGCCGGGCGCGCGGGGGATCAGGCGGCCGCCGCCGGCGGTCATTCGGACCGCTCCGCAAGGATGCGCTTGGCCAGCTGGATCGCGTGATTGGCGCGCGGGATGCCCGCGTATATGCCGACATGCTGAATCAGCTCGGCCACGTCCTCGGCGGTGGCCCCGGTATTGGCGGTCGCGCGCAGATGCAGCTCGAATTCGCCCCAGTTGCCTGTCGCGGCAAGGATGGCGAGCGTCAGCATCGACCGCTCCCGCAGCGTCAGCGCGTCCGATGCCCAGACGGTGCCCCAGGCGGAAACCGTTGTCAGGTCGACGAATTTCGCCTCCAGCCCGTCGGGGTCGGATTGCGAGCGGTCCACATGGGCGTCGCCCAGGACCTGGCGGCGGCGGGCCTCGCCGCGGATGCGTCTGTCATCGGTCATGTGGGCAAGGATGGCGCGCAGGCCCCGGAGGCGCAAACGAAAAGGGGCGACCCGAAGGCCGCCCCGTTCCGTGGTCCCGCAAGGGGATCAGCAGCTGTAGTACATGCCGTACTCGACCGGGTGCGGCGTGTGCTCGTAGGCGTAGACCTCGTCCCACTTGAGCGCCATATAGCCCTCGATCTGGTCGCGGGTGAACACATCGCCGGCCAGAAGGAACTCGTGATCCTTCTCCAGTTCATCGAGCGCTTCGCGCAGCGAGCCGCAGACGGTCGGGATCGACGCCA
This sequence comes from uncultured Jannaschia sp., assembly GCF_947503795.1. Lineage (NCBI taxonomy): Bacteria > Pseudomonadati > Pseudomonadota > Alphaproteobacteria > Rhodobacterales > Roseobacteraceae > Jannaschia > uncultured Jannaschia sp. The sequence goes on from NZ_CANNEZ010000001.1 coordinate 977,727, forward strand.
GCTCCTCGGCGGGCAGGTCGTAGAGATCCTTGTCGGACGGCTCGCCCGGATGGATCTTGTTCTGGATGCCGTCGAGACCGGCCATCAGCAGAGCGGCGAAGCAGAGATAGGGGTTCGCCGCCGGGTCCGGGAAGCGGGCCTCGACGCGCTTGGCCTTGGGGTTCTCCGTCCACGGGATGCGGACACAGCCCGAGCGATTGCGCGCGGAATAGGCGCGCAGCACGGGCGCCTCGAAGCCGGGGATCAGGCGCTTGTAGCTGTTGGTCGCCGGGTTCGTGAACGCGTTCAGCGCCTTGGCGTGCTTGAGGATGCCGCCGATGAAATACAGCGCCTCCATCGACAGATCGGCGTACTGGTCACCCGCGAAGAGCGGCTTGCCGTCCTTCCAGATCGACATGTTGACGTGCATGCCGGTGCCGTTGTCGCCCGCGATCGGCTTGGGCATGAACGTGGCCGACTTGCCGTAGGCGTGGGCCACGTTGTGAATGACGTACTTGTACTTCTGAAGCTCGTCGGCCTGCTTGGTCAGGGTGCCGAAGATCAGGCCCAGCTCGTGTTGGCAGGACGCGACCTCGTGGTGATGCTTGTCGACCTTCATGCCGATCCGCTTCATCGTCGAGAGCATCTCGGAGCGGAGATCCTGACTCGCGTCGGTCGGGTTCACGGGGAAGTACCCGCCCTTGACGCCGGGCCGATGGCCCATGTTGCCCATCTCGTATTCGCTGTCGGTATTCCACGCGGCGTCGGCCGCATCGACCTCGAACGAGACCTTGTTCATCGTGTTCGAGAACCGGACGTCGTCGAACAGGAAGAACTCCGCCTCGGGGCCGAAGAAGGACTGGTCGCCGATCCCGCTGGAGATGAGGTAGGCCTCGGCCTTCTCGGCGGTGCCGCGCGGGTCGCGGTCGTAGCTCTCGCCCGTATCCGGCTCGACGATGGAGCAATGCACGCAGAGCGTCTTCTCGGCGTAGAACGGATCGACATAGGCGCTGTCGGTATCCATCATCAGCTTCATGTCGGAGGCTTCGATCGACTTCCAGCCCGCGATGGACGAGCCGTCGAACATGAAGCCTTCCTCGATGAAGTCGGCATCGACCTGATCGGACATGACGGTCACGTGTTGCAGCTTGCCGCGCGGGTCGGTGAAGCGGATGTCGACATACTCGATGTCCTCATCCTTGATCTGCTTGAGGACGGCATCCGTGCTCATGGGCGTTTCCCTTCCTGGTTTGATTTGATTCTGTGCGTGGGGTCAGATCGCGTCCTGACCGGACTCGCCGGTGCGGATGCGGATCGCCTGTTCGACGGGCGAGACGAAGATCTTGCCGTCGCCGATCTTGTCGGTCTTGGCCGCACCCACGATGGCGTCGATGGCCGCGTCGACCATGTCGTCGGCCAGCACGACCTCGATCTTCACCTTGGGCAGGAAATCCACGACGTATTCGGCCCCGCGATAGAGCTCGGTGTGGCCCTTCTGGCGGCCGAAGCCCTTGACCTCGGTCACCGAGAGACCCTGAATCCCGATCTCCTGCAGCGCCTCCTTCACCTCGTCGAGCTTGAATGGCTTGATGATGGCTTCGATCTTCTTCATGGCGTCCTCCCGCAGCGTCCGGGGTGGCTTTGCAGGCTGGACGGGGGGCGTCCATCGGGTAGCCTTTCGGCAGGCGGGGTCGGACGGGGAATCCCCAGCGACCGCCTCCAGATCGGGCAATGTGCCTAATTAATGTGCGATTGGCGAACTCATGGCGGACATCCTCCTGACCGCGGTCCAGATGCGCGCCTTGGAACGGGCCGCCATCGATTCAGGTGCGGTGCGGGGGATCGACCTGATGGAGCGGGCGGGCCGGGGCGCGGTCGAGGCGGTCCTCGCGCATTGGCCCGCGCTGGCCGCCGCACCTTGCCGCGCGGTCGTGCTCTGCGGGCCGGGCAACAATGGCGGCGACGGGTTCGTGGTCGCGCGCCTGCTTCATCAGCGGGGATGGGAGGTCGACGTTCAGCTCCATGGCGGGGCCGAGGCCCTGCCGCCGGATGCCCGTGCCAACCACGACCGCTGGCGTGCGCTGGGCGAGGTCGGGGCGCTCGCCGTCGGCCACGCCCCGGAGGCCGATCTCGTCGTCGACGCGCTCTTCGGAGCGGGGCTGTCGCGCGACTTGCCGGACGACGTTCTGGACCTTGCGACGCAGTGGACCGACGCGCGGGCCGCCCGGGTCGTCGCCCTGGATGCGCCGACCGGTCTCTGCCTCGATTCGGGTCGCCGTCGCGGCGGCTGCCTTCCGGCGGATCTCACAGTCGCGCTCCACGGCCTGAAGCCCGGCCACGTGCTCGCCGACGGCTCGACCGCCTGTGGCACGGTGCGGGTCGTCGGGATCGGGCTAACCTCGCCCGACGATCCGGCGCTGGCCCGTCTGGTCGCGGGCGATCGTCGGGTCCTCAAGGTCGCGGGGCACAAGTACGACCACGGGCACGCGCTCGTCCTGTCCGGCGGGCTCGGGCTCGGGCGCACCGGTGCTGCCCGGCTGGCCGCACGCGGTGCGCTGCGGGTCGGCGCGGGGCTGGTGACGTTGGGCGCGCCGGGGGCGGCCTTGCTGGAATGCGCGGGCCAGGTCACGGCGATCATGCTGCGACGATGCGATGACGGCGCGGCGCTGGCGGCGCGACTGGACGACGCGCGGATCACCGCCCTCTGCCTCGGGCCGGGGCTGGGAATCGACGCACGGGGTAGCGATCTGGTGGCCGCCGCGCTCGCCTCCGGTCGCCCTGCGGTGCTCGACGCCGACGCACTGACCCTCCTCGCGGGGGCGGGCATCGGCGCGCCCCATGGCCGCTGCATCCTGACGCCGCATGACGGCGAGTTCGCACGGCTCTGTCCCGAGATCGCCGCACGCCTCGCCGCGCCGCCGGGCGAGGGGCCCGCGATGTCGCGCCTCGATGCCGCGCGCGCCGCGGCCGCGACGCTCGGGGCGGTGGTCCTGCTCAAGGGGCCGGCCACCGTCATCGCGGCACCAGACGGTCGCGTCGCGGTGAATGCGGCCGTGGGCGCCCGCGCCGCGCCGTGGCTCGCCACCGCCGGGAGCGGGGACGTTCTGGCGGGGATCGCGACGGGGCTGCTGGCGCGCGGTTTCGCGCCGTTCGACGCGGCCTGTCAGGCGGCGTGGCTGCATGTCGAAGCCGCACGCGCCTTTGGGCCGGGCCTGATCGCCGAGGACCTGCCAGAAATGCTGCCGCACGTGTTTTCGGAGCTTGCGCGGGCAGGCTAGATCAGGCCGATCGAGCACGGATCGTGTTGGTTTCGGGCGTTCTACTCGCCACCCGCTGCGCCATCGCTCTGGAGAGGTCCTGAACCGCGATGAAGGCCCGGTGCCACGGGCGGCTGATCTCAACGCGGTTGGGCGAGGGCGCGCGCGGACAGCCGCTTTGTGCCCTTCGTTTGAAGGCGACAGGAAGACCATTGGAATGCGGAGGGCCGACGCGCCGGAGCGGGTGAAACCGCCGTCGAGCAGGGTGTTTTGCGGCCTGCACACCGAGCCGCCGCGACGACCCGCCCTGCGCCCCGTGTCAGGCGGCGGGGATCGCGTCGCGCGCGCCAGAGACGATCTCGATCCCGTCGACATAGAGCGCGGAGGGGGCATCTAGCACCAGCGAGTAGGTCGTCATCGCCGGAGCGCAGACCCGGCGGATGATCGCGCCATCGACCAGTCGCGTCGCGGCGATCCGGGCCTCGCGCGCGTTGTAGATCGTCTTGGCCCGCCAGTCGCGGATGACGACCGGCTGGTCCGGCGGCAGGTGAAGATCCCGCTCGGGCTGGTCGCGGCCCATCGCGCCGGCGGGAATGGCGACCATCGCGGCTCCGGCGGGGACGTCGTTTCTGACGATGTCGCGGAGCTGCACCATGCCGCGATCACGGGTGACGATGCGGTCACCGGGGCGCAGCGTTTCGACACGACATTCGCCCGTCGCGGTCAGAACGCGGCTTCCGGACGGAAGGGCGTGACGGAAGGATCGGTCGGCCAGGACCGGGACCCCGGGCGCAGGCGCCGGGCTTGAATCTGTGGTCATGTCACTGCTCGCGCGATTGTTCGCTTGTCGTGACATCAGGCTAGCCCCCACGGCCATGCGGAGCACCAGGTTTCTCCGCGGCATTCATCATGCCGGGGAAAGTGTTGCGAAATCGTTAATGCGGACGTGAAAAGGCCCGGGCGGGGGGCCCGGGCCAGCGCTCGAATTCTGCCGGTTCGAGAGCGTTCAGTCCGCGTCGGTGATCTCGATCACGCCGGTCTCGGTGCGGCCCGTCGCCGTCTCGAGCCCGTTGGCATAGACCGTCAGCGCGCCGTCGAAGGCGAGCCGGAAGAACGCGACCTCGCCGAAGGCGGCGATCTGCTTGCCGTCACACAGACGCCGTGCCGGCACCATGGCGACATCGGCGTCGAACAGCGCCTTGGCGCGCCAGTCGCGGACGGTGACATGCTGGTCGGCGGCGACGGTCGTGTCGCGCTCGGGGCGGGCGAGCCCCAGGCTGTCGGTGCGGATGGTGCAGGCGGGGGCCTCGATGGCCTCGATGGCGCGGATCACGGCCATGCCGCGCTCGCGGGTGATGACGCGGTCGCCGACCTTGAGCTGTTCGATCGGCATCTCGCCCTTGGCGGTCAGGATCATCGATCCCCGCGCAATGCCGCCGCGCACGGTTGCCTCGGCCACGGGCGACGCCGTCTCGGTGAGCGTGTCTGCATTCTGTCGGAGCTGAACGGTCATGGCAGTGATCCCGTGTCGGTGATTTATGGCAGTAACCATAATCTCTGCGCCAATTGCGGCACGATCTGGGCACGGGTGAGGACTCTTTCGGACACTTCAATGTCCAAATCGCGGGTGCTACAGGGACCGCGGAGCGGGTGTGGCGGAATTGGTAGACGCACCAGATTTAGGTTCTGGCGCCGCGAGGCGTGGGGGTTCGAGTCCCTTCACCCGCACCATACTGACGCCCGAAGGGGCCCGAATTGCGGCAGCGCGCGGGCGATTGCGGGCCATTCCGGGCGGGGGCGGCATGCGGGACGGATTGCGCGACATCTTCATGGCCGGCGTGGCGCGGGCCGATCCGGCGGCGGCCGTCGCGGCGGCCATGCCCGCGGCGCGGCCCGACCTGATAATCGCGCTGGGGAAGGCGGCGGTGGCGATGGCGCGCGCGGCGCTGGCGCGGCATCCGGGCGTGCCCTGCCTCGTCGTGACCAACCCCGAGAACGCGGCGGAGGTGCCGGGCGCGACCGTCCTTCTGGGCGGGCATCCGGTGCCCGATGCGGGCTCGGCCGAGGCGGGGGCGGCGCTTCTGGATGCGGCCGGGGCGCTCGGGGCGGGCGAGCGCTGCCTTGCGCTGATCTCGGGCGGCGGATCGGCGCTGGCGGTGGCACCGGTGGCGGGTGTGACGCTGGAGGACAAGGCGGAGGTCTCGCGGCTGCTGCTCGCGGCCGGGCTGGATATCGCGGCGATGAACCGGGTGCGCCAGGCCCTCAGCCGCCTGAAGGGGGGCGGGCTCGCGCGGGCGGCGGCCCCGGCGACGGTCGAGGCGCTGATCCTGTCAGACGTTGTGGGCGACGACCTCGCGGCGATCGCGTCCGGTCCGACCGTGGCACCGTCGGGCGGCGCAGAGGAGGCGCGGGCGATCCTCGAAGCGGCGAGCCTCTGGTCGCGCATCCCCGAGAGCTGTCGCGCCGCACTTGCGAGGAACACGGACGTGGCGACACCACCCGCGACGGCGCGGCTGATCGGGTCCAACGCCCTCTCGGTCGCGGCGATGGCCGAGGCGGCGTCCGACGCGCGCGTCGATCCGGACCCGCTGGTCGGCGATGTGGCCACGGCGGCGGCGCGGGTCGCAGCGGTCGCGGCGCGGGGCGCGGGCACGACGCTCTGGGGCGGCGAGACGACGGTGATCCTGCGGGGCAACGGGCAGGGCGGCCGCAACCAGGAGCTGGCGCTGCGCGTGGCGCGCGCGCTGGAAGGGATCGACCGGCCCTGGGCGTTCCTCTCGGGCGGCACGGACGGGCGCGACGGGCCGACCGACGCGGCGGGCGCGCTGGTCGATAACGGTACGCTCGGGCGCATCGCGGCGGCGGGTCTCGACGTGGATGCGATGCTGGCGCGCAACGACAGTTATCCCGCGCTGGCGGCGGCGGGCGATCTGCTGATCACGGGCGGGACGGGGACGAATGTCGCCGATCTCCAGATCCTGCGGGTGGGGTGACAGGGTGGGGGCGCGCCCTAGGTGAGCGGCATGGTTGGACGCATTCTCATCCTCGCGGCGCTGGGCGCCGGGGCCGCCGCCGCGATCGGCATCCGCAGTGCCGACATGTCCGCCGAGGCGTGGCATGTCGACCCGGATAGCGGGGCGCGGACGGGCAAGCCGAACGACTACCTCGTGGCCGAGGGCGGCGACCGCGCGCCCTTCGTGTCGTCGCTGGCCCCCGCGGACCTGGGTGCGCGGCTGGACGCGGTGGCGCTGGCCGAGGCGCGGACCGAGGTGCTGGCAGGCTCGGCAGCGGAGGGCTGGGTCACCTATCTGCAGCGCTCTGCCATGATGGGGTTTCCGGACGCCGTGTCGGTGCGGATCGCGCCGGAGGGCGATGGGTCGCGGCTCACGGCCTGGAGCCGCTCGCGCTACGGGCATTCCGATCTCGGGGTGAACAAGGCGCGGCTGGAGCGCTGGCTGGCGGCGCTGGAGGCGGGCTGAGCGCCGGTCTCGGCGGTCAGGCGAGATGCGAGACGGGACGAACGGCGATGCCGGCGCGCGACTCGGCCGGCGCATGGGACGATGGCGCGGAGACCGCCGGGGCGCATCGTGGCAGGCCGGACGGGGCCGGCGGCGGATACGCCGGGGGCCGTGTGCCAGTATCTCGCGAGATCGGTCAGAGAGTGACGCGGCGCCGCGTGCGGGCGGACGTCCCTTCGGATGGATCACCCCCGTGCCACGAGGAGCGATGTCGGATCGGGCCCGATCCGCGTGGTCACGGCGTTTGAGCCGCGACCCCTCGGGATCGTCCTAGGTCGTGATGCTGCAGCGGAGCCCTGTATTCGGACGAGCGGTGAATGGTTCGTTAACGCGCCACGCTCAATAGGGCAGCGGATGCGCCTTATGGGTTTCGTCTATGGCGGCGACCAGCTCCTCCGAGAGCGTCACGTCGGCCCCTGCCAACTCATGCGCGAGCTGGTCGGTGGTCGAGGCACCGATGATCGCCACGCAGCGGAAGGGGCGCGTCCGGAGCCAGGCCAGCGCCATGTGGACGGGATCGACGCCGTGATCGCGCGCGAGGTCAAGATAGGCGGCCACGGCGGGATGAAGCCGGTCGGTCCAGCGGCCGCCAAGGCTGTCGTTCACCGACCGGCGCGAGCCGTCGGGGACGGCGCCGTCCTGGTACTTGCCGGTCAGGATCCCTGCGGCCAGCGGCGAGAAGGCCAGCATCGTGATCCCCTCGTGCACCAGCGTTTCGGCAATGTCGGTATCGGCGAGGCGGGCCAGCAGCGAGTATTCGTTCTGCAGCCCGACGACCGGCGGGCCGCCCGTCGCCTCGGCGGCGGCGTTCCATTGCATCATGCCCCAAGACGATTCGTTCGAGAGGCCGAAATGGCGGATCGTGCCGCGCTCGACCTCGCGGGCCAGCGCGCCTGCGCAATCGGCGAAGTTCTGGCGGATCGCGGCGCGCTCGCCTTCGGGAACGTAGGTCCAGTTCTTGCGGAACTGGAAGCTGCCGCGATTGGGCCAGTGGAACTGGTAGAGGTCGATCGTATCGACCCGCAGACGCTTGAGGTTGCCTTCGAGCGTGACGGGAATGCTCTCGGCGGTGATGGGCGCGCCGTCGCGGGGATGGGCGCCCTCACCGGAATGCTTGGTCGCGATCCGGAGGCCCGTGCCGCCCGCGGCGATCCAGTCGCCGATGATCTCCTCGGTGCGACCGATCGTTTCGGGGCGGATCGGATTGACCGGATACATCTCGGCTGTGTCGAGCCACGTGATCCCCGCATCGACCGCCATGTCGAGTTGGGTGTGGGCGTCGGCGGGCGAGGTCTGGGTGCCGAAGGTCATCGTGCCGAGGATGAACTCGGAGACGGTGTCATCGGACCCGAGGGGGACGGTGCGCATGGAGATGTCTTTCGTGCAGCGGGCGGCCCGGCGGGCGGGCGGCCGGTCAAATGTCGAGGTCGAGCCAGACGGGAACATGGTCCGACGGCTTGGTGCGTCCACGCATCTCGGCCTGGATGGTGCAGTCGGTCAGGCGGTCGGCGATGGCGGGCGACAGCAGGAAATGGTCGATGCGGATGCCGTCGTTCCGGTCCCATGCGCCTGCCTGGTAGTCCCAGAAGCTGTAATGCCCGGGCGTGGGGTTGCGGGTGCGAAACGCCTCGGTCAGCCCCAGATGGCAGAGGCGGCGCCACGCCGCACGGGTCTCGGGGCGGGCGAGGGCGTCGTCGCGCCATGCCTCGGGGCGGGCGGCGTCGCGGTCGTCGGGGATGACGTTGAAATCGCCGGTCATGAGGAACGGCTCCTCGGCGGCCAGAAGGTCGCGCGCCCGCGCTTCGAGCCGGGCCATCCAGCCCAGCTTGTAGTCGTATTTCGGCCCCGGCGCCGGGTTGCCGTTGGGCAGGTAGAGGCCGCAGATGCGGACCGCGCCCGTCTCGCCGATCGCCGTGCCCTCGATATAGCGGGCCTGTTCGTCCGAATCGTCGCCCGGCAGACCGCGCACGACATCCTCGAGCGGGGTCTTCGACAGGAGGGCGACGCCGTTGAAGCCTTTCTGCCCGTGCGTGTGCAACTCGTAGCCCGCATCTTCGACGACCTCGCGGGGGAAGGCCTCGTCTACGGATTTGATTTCCTGCAGGACGGCCACGTCGGGCGCATCCTCGGCCAGCCAGCGGGCGACGGTCTCGTGCCGGGCCTTGATGCCGTTGATGTTGTAGGTCGCGATTTTCATGGGACCGGGCTTAGGGCAGTCGGCGGGGCAAGTCACGGGGCCGGGTGCGGTCGGGCGCGGCTTACCTGTTATCGCATAGCGGCGCGGCGGCCTGCGGCGGTGATCGCATGTCGCGGCGGACGGGACCTATCTGCGCCCATGCCGACAGGCGGCGCACCCGGACGAAGCGGGGCGGCGAGGGTCGGACGACTTCCAACCCCGAACGGCCCCGAGACGGCCGCACCAGGAGACCCGACCATGAAACTGCATCTTGCGCTTGCCGCCCTTCTGACCTCGCTTGCCGCCTGCGGTCCCGGCGGCCCCATCGACAGCGACGTGGAGCGCGGCCTCGTCGGCGCGGCCATCGGCTATGGTGCTGCAAAGGCCGTGGACGGCAACGGCGACCGCGGCGCGATCGTCGGAGGCCTCGCGGGGATCTTCTGCGACGATCTCGGCGGCTGCGCCCGCTCGCGCTGACTCCCAGGCTGCGCGGCCCGGCGGGTCGCGCGGCCCTCAGTCCCGGATCAGCCCGGTGTCGAACCCGTCGATCGTTTCGGCGTTCTTGCGGCGCCAATAGGCGGCGATCTGGTCGTCGTCGAGGCCGTCCCAATAGGGCACCAATTCCTCCATCGCGCGGTCGGCGGTCAGCGTCATGCGCGGCACCCCGGTCCCGCAGGAGGTCTGCACGGCCTCGATCGCGACGTCGAAGATCTGCCGGCTGCCCGACAGGTCGGGAAAGGCCGCGAGCCGCGCCGTCCAGTCTGCATCGTGGGGATGGATGACGCGCGCCGTGCCATAGAGCCGCAGGATCAGCGCATCGCCCTCGAAGGCGCAGAACATCAGCGTGATGCGGTTGAGCTGTGCGACATGGCCCGCCGTCTCGTTGCCGCTGCCCGAGAGGTTCAGCCAGCTCAGATGCGTGTCGTCCACGATCCGCAGCGTGTCGGCCCCCTTGGGCGAGAGGTTGACCCGCCCCTCGGCGGCCGCGCTGGCCACGAAGAACATCGGCTGGCGTTCGATGAACGCGCGGAGCGTGGGGTTGAGCTTGGAGCCGAGCGCCATGACGTCCTCCGTCCGGATCGAGAGAACGTTAGCGGAACATCTGCACGGCGGCAATGCCGGGGTCAGTCGCCCTGAAGCCGGTCCGCGCGCTTCTTGGCCAGCACGGTGCGCAGATCGTGCATCGCCATCAGCAACCGGTCCGTCACCGCGTCGAGCTGGTCGTCGGTGGCGCGCGCCTGCGCCCAATGCGCCGTGAGGTTCAGGTGGTCGACGGTGCGAAGGATGTCGTCGACGTCGCGCGCGGCCAGCGTCGCGCTCCGCTCGGCCATCCACGCGTCGATCGCGGCCTTGTCCGCGGGCGTGAGGATCGTGTCGCCCTGCGGCTTCACGGCACCGTTGTTGATATTCAACGTCGCGATCTGATCGAGTTCCAGCCGCCGCTGCCGGTTCTCGGCATCGACGCGGAACACGAGCGCGCCGTTCTCCTTCACGCGGAAGTAGTAGGGGGGCAGGCCGCTCATGCGAGGATGCTCAAGACAGCCCCTCGCAGAACCGCTTGATGCGGGCGCAGGCCTCGGTCAGCGCCTCGTCCGAGGTCGCGTAGGAGACGCGGAAATGGGGGCTGAGGCCGAAGGCCGCGCCGAACACGACCGCGACGCCTTCTTCTTCGAGCAGCGCCGTCGCGAACGTCTCGTCATCGGCGATCTCGGTGCCGCCGGCGCTGGTCTTGCCGATGCAGCCTGCCACGCTGGGATAGACGTAAAACGCGCCCTCGGGCTTGGGGCAATCGATGCCGGGGCAGGCGTTCAGGCCCGCGACGACCAGATCGCGGCGGCCCTTGAAGAGCGCCTGGTTCGGCCGGATGAAGGCCTGCGTTCCTTCCAACGCCTCGACCGCGGCCCACTGGCTGATGGAGCAGGGGTTGGACGTGGATTGCGACTGAACCTTCCGCATCGCGGCGATCAGCGTCTCGGGGCCCGCGGCATAGCCGATGCGCCAGCCGGTCATGGAATAGGCCTTGGAGACGCCGTTCATCGTCAGCGTCCGGTCGATCAGCTGCGGCTCGACCTGCGCGGGCGTGGCGAAGACGAAATTGTCGAACACGAGATGCTCGTACATGTCGTCGGTCAGGATCCAGACATGGGGATGGCGCAGGAGCACGTCGGTCAAAGCTTTCAGCTCGGAGGCCGAATAGGCGGCCCCCGTCGGGTTCGACGGCGAGTTGAAGATGAACCACTTGGTCTTGGGCGTGATCGCCGCCTCCAGCGCCTCGGGCGTCAGCTTGAAATTGGTCTCGATGCCGGCTTCCGCGATCACCGGCTCGCCGCCCGCCAGAAGGACCATGTCGGGATAGCTCACCCAGTAGGGGGCCGGGATCACCACCTCGTCGCCGGGGTTCAGCGTGGCCACGAAGGCGTTGTAGAGCACCTGCTTGCCGCCGGTCCCGACGGTGACCTGCGCGGGCGTGTAGTCGAGGCCGTTGTCGCGCTTGAACTTGGCACAGATGGCGGCCTTCAGCTCGGGGATGCCGTCGACGGCGGTGTACTTGGTCTTGCCCGCCTCGATGGCGGCGACCGCTGCGGCCTTGATGTTCTCGGGGGTGTCGAAATCGGGCTCGCCCGCGCCGAGGCCGATCACGTCGCGCCCCTCGGCCTTCAATTCGCGGGCCTTGTTGGTCACCGCGATGGTCGGCGACGGCTTCACGCGGGAGAGGGTGTCGGACAGGAAGGCCATTGGGTCGTCTCCGGTTGGCAGCGGGCTCGTGCCCGTCCTAAGTTGCGCGGGACCCGCGATCAAGGAGCCGAGCGCATGAGCGACACCGACACCGCCGAGGGCGACTGGTACGACCCCGACGAGACCACCTTCGGCGACCGGCTGTCCGGAGCGCGATCGGCATCGGGCTACACGCAGGCGCAGCTGGCCGAGAATATCGGCGTGAAGCTCAAGACGATCCGCGCCTGGGAGGAGGACCGTGCCGAGCCGCGCGCCAACCGCGTGTCGATCCTCGCGGGGGTGCTAAACGTGTCGCTGGTCTGGCTTCTGACCGGCGAGGGGGACGGGCCCGCCGATGACGACGCGATGCCGGTGCGCGACGCCCGCCTCGTGCGCGAGGTCCAGATCCTGCAACGCGACGCGCTTCGGATCGCGCGGCGGCTCGACATGCTGGAACGGCGGCTGCGCGAGCGGCTGGATACCCCGTCGTGACCACGCCGGCCGAGGCCCGCATCAAGCGGATGCGCATCCGCGCCTGGCGTCGCGGGATCAAGGAAATGGACATGATCTTGGGCGGTTACGCCGATGCGGAGCTGGGCAATTTGGACGCCGAGGGGCTCGATCTCTTCGAAGCGGTGCTGGGCGAGAACGACCACGACCTGTTCGCCTGGGTCACGGGGCAGGACGAGGCGCCCGCCCGCTTCGCGCCGTTGATGACCGAACTGGCCGCGCGGGTGCCCGGCGGCGCGCGGTGAGAAATCGAATGGCAGTTTAACGGAATATTCGGAAATTTCGGCCAGAGAGGGGGCGAACGACCAAGCCGGGATGACCTGCCATGAGCCGACTCGAGAAGTTCCAGCCGCGCCACACGCCGGATTTCATGTCCGGCTATCTCGATGCCCTGACCCTGGTGGAGCGGCTGCATCGCCTGCTTCTCGATGTCATCAAGGACGAGTTCGAACGCCTCAACATTCTCGAGATCAATGCGGTGCAGGGGCTTTTGCTGTTCAACATCGGCGACAATGAGGTCACGGCGGGCGAGCTGAAGACGCGCGGCTACTATCAGGGCTCGAATGTCAGCTACAATCTCAAGAAGCTGGTCGAGATGGGCTACATGCACCACCAGCGCTGCGAGATCGACCGGCGCGCCGTCCGCGTCCGGCTGACCGCCCGCGGCCGAGAGGTGCGGGACGCGGTGGCCGCGCTCTTCTCGCGCCATGCCGACGGCATTCGCCACACCGGTGTCCTGTCGGATGCGGGCCTGATCGAGATCGTGGGGACGCTGAGGCGCGTCGAGCGCTACTGGGGGGAACAAATCCGCTATATCTACTAGCGCGCCGTTTGCGGCGCGGCGCGGCGCAGTTGGCGGGCACCGGAGCGGGGGCGTGCGAGGGCGGTTGGCCGTGCTCGGTGCGATCCCGACCTTGGGCGTATCCATCCAAACGCACCATGGGTTGATCCGCCTCGCCACCGCGTCATTCGCATCGCGGGACGCCACCCGGTAGCGAGCCGAGGCGACCGCGCGCACCTCGCGCCTGGCCCCGCCGCATCGGGCCGACCGTCGCCGTGCCGGTGCCGTCGCCGCACCCCGTCGGGCCTCGGGAATCCGCTTGCTTCCCCCCACCCGCCTCCATAGACAGGCGCCGATTTGCACCCGCCGCTTCCCGGCGGGGTTTTCGCTTATGGGGGGCCGCGAGCGGCCCGGTATCAAACGACAAGGACGAGACACATGCAGGTGACCGAGACCCTGAACGACGGCCTCAAGCGCGGCTACACCATCACGGTCCCCGCCGCCGATCTCGACGCCAAGGTCAACGAGAAACTGACCGAGGCGCAGCCCACGATCGAGATGAAGGGCTTCCGCAAGGGCAAGGTCCCGATGGCCCTCCTGCGCAAACAGTTCGGCGAGCGCCTGATGGGCGAGGCCATGCAGGAGACCGTCGACGGCGCGATGGCCGGTCATTTCGAGACGTCGGGCGACCGCCCCGCCATGCAGCCCAGCGTTGTGATGACCAACGAAGACTGGAAGCCGGGCGACGATGTCGAGATCACCATGACCTACGAGGCGCTGCCCGAGGTGCCGGATGTCGACTTCTCGGGCGTGAAGATCGACCGCCTGGTGGTCGAGCCCGCCGATGCCGATATCGACGAGGCGCTGGAAAGCCTGGCCAAGACCGCCAAGACCTTCGTCACCAAGAAGGGCAAGGCCGCCAAGGGCGACCAGGTCGTGATGGATTTCGTCGGCAAGGTCGATGGCGAGGCCTTCGAGGGCGGCTCGGCCGAGGATTTCGCGCTAGAGCTCGGCTCGGGCCAGTTCATCCCCGGCTTCGAGGAGAAGCTGATCGGCGTGAAGGCCGGTGAGGAGGCCGCCGTCGAGGTGACCTTCCCCGAGGAATACCAGGCCGAGCATCTGGCCGGTAAGGCCGCCGTGTTCGACTGCACGATCAAGGAAGTGAAGAAGCCCGGCGAGGCGAAGATCGATGACGAGATGGCCAAGACCTTCGGCGCCGAAAGCCTCGACGCCCTGAAGGGTCAGATCTCCGAGCGTCTGGGTGCCGAGTACCAGGGTGCCGCGCGTCAGGTCGTGAAGCGCCAGCTTCTCGACCAGCTCGACGGTCTGGTGACCTTCGAGCTGCCGCCGAGCCTCGTCGAGGCAGAGGCGGGCCAGATCGCGCACCAGCTCTGGCACGAGGAAAACCCCGAAGTCGAAGGCCACGATCATGAGAAGGTCGAGCCGACCGACGAGCACGTCAAGCTGGCGGAACGCCGCGTCCGCCTTGGTCTTCTGCTGGCCGAGCTGGGTCAGAAGGAAGAGGTTCAGGTCTCCGACGCCGAAATGACGCAGGCCATCATGAACCAGGCGCGCCAGTATCCCGGTCAGGAGCGCGAGTTCTTCCAGTATATTCAGCAGAACGCCCAGGCGCAGCAGCAGGTCCGCGCCCCGCTCTTCGAGGACAAGGTCATCGACCTGATCCTCGAGCGCGCGAAGGTCACCGACAAGACGGTGACCAAGGAAGAGCTGCAGGCCGAGGTCGAGAAGCTCGAAGACGCGTAAGCGCCGCAGATCGCATGACCGGAACGGGGCGCCCATTGCGGCGCCCCGTTCTGCTTCAGGGGGTTATCGGGCGACGTTCATGTCGCGCGCGCGTCGGCGATCCGAGTTCCATCGTGGCGGGCCTCGTCGGTTCGGATCGCTTGTAACGGGAGCCCCGTCAGGTGGCCGGAGGCATCGCGCCGCCCCTCGGGGGCGGCTGTGACGGTCCTTGCGGACCATCACCTTGCCGCCGCGGCTTCGCCTGGACGGCGAAGCCCTTATTCCGGCGTGACGTGGAAGACGCTGCCGTTCTCGAAATCGGTCAGGATGATGAAGCTGCCGTCGGGCTGGACCTCGATATCGCGGACGCGGCCGATGTCGCGCAGGAGGCGTTCCTCCTCGACCACCATCCCGTCGGCGTCGAGAGACAGGCGGACGACGCCGCCGGGCTTCAGCGAAGAGGCGAGGATGTCGCCGTTCCAGTCGGCGAAGGTCTCGCCCGCGTGGAAGGCCATGCCGCCGGGCGCGATGACCGGGTCCCAGAAATAGACCGGCTGCTCCATGCCGTCCTGCACGGCCTCGCCCGATCCGATCGGGCCGCCGCCTGTGAAGCCGTAGCGCTCGCCGTAGGAGATGACCGGCCAGCCGTAGTTCAAACCAGCCTCGGGGCGGTTCAGCTCGTCGCCGCCGGCGGGACCGTGCTCGATGGTCCAGAGCGTACCGCTCGCGTCGACGGCCGCCCCCTGGATGTTGCGGTGGCCCAGCGACCAGATCGTGTCGATCGCGCCGTCCTGGCCGACGAAGGGATTGTCGTCCGGCGTGCTGCCGTCGGCATTGACGCGGATGACCTTGCCGTAGGTCTTGTCGAGATCCTGCGCGAAGGGCCGCTCCTCGTCGGAGAAATGCTCGCCCGTGGTGATGGCCACGGTGCCGTCTTCGAGGAAGACGGCGCGGCTGCCGAAATGCATCGGGTTCTGGCTGGCGGGGGTCTGGACGAAGATATCCTCGACACCCGAGACCGATGCGAGGTCTTCGGCGAGCATCATGCGGGCGGCCGCGGTCGCCGAGCCGCCATCCACGGGCTTGGCGTAGGTGACGTAGATCATCCGGCTGTCCGCGAAATCGGGGGCCAGCATGACGTCCAGAAGACCGCCCTGACGCGCGGCGACGACCTCGGGCGTACCGGAGATCGGATCCGACAGCGTGCCGTTGGTCCCAAGGTGGCGCAGGCGGCCCGGTCGTTCGGTCACGAGCCAGCCACCACCCTCCGGCAGCGTCGCAATGCCCCAGGGATGCACCAGCCCGCCGGCGAGGAGCTCGGTCTTCAGCGAGACGTCGGAGGAGACGAGCTCGGCACGGAACTGCTCGGGGAAGGCGGGCGGGAAATCGGTGTTCCGCTCGCCATAGGTGAACCCCTGCGCAGTGGCAGCGAGGGGCAGGGCGACGAAAGCGATTGTAAGGGCGGTATGGCGCATGGGATGGCTCCGGGTCGGCGTTTGCAGTGCCCGAAGATCTAGGGCGCGGATCCCGGTCGTCACCTCAGCGCGCGCGGCGCAGCGAATTGATCAGATAGCGGAATTTCTCGCCCTGCACGGCGACATGGGCGCGCATCAGGTCGGCGGCGGCCGCGGCGTCGCCGTCGGTCAGGGCGGCGAGGATCGCCTCGTGCTCGCGCATGGCCTGCGCCAGACGGCCCCGGACATGGAGCTGGATGCGACGGAACGGGCGCAGGCGGCGGTTCAGGCGCTCGGTCTCGGCGGCGAGGAAGGTGTTGCCCGATTGCTGCCGGATGAGGTCGTGGAAGGTGGCATTGTGGTCGTAGAACTCGTCGGCGTCGCGGCGGTCGACGGCAGCCCGGCAGGCGTCGTTCGCGGCCCCCAGGTCGGCGATGGCGGCATCGGTGGCGCGCGCGGCGGCAAGGCGGGCGCAGGTCGCCTCGAGCTCGGCCATGACCTCGAACATCTCCATCAACTCGACGGGGCCCGGCTCGCGCACGAAGACGCCGCGGCGCGGCAGTTGCTCGACGAGACCGGATTGGGACAGGCGCTGGAACGCCTCGCGGACCGGGGTGCGCGAGACGCCGAACCGCGCCGCGACCTGCACCTCGTCCAGCCGGTCGCCATCGACGTAGTCACCGTCGAAGATCGCCTGCTCGAGGTCGCGTGTCACGCGATCCGCGCGGGTATGGGTGGGGGTTGCGCCGTCCATCGGGGTATGGTGCCCCGGAATATCCACGTATGCAAGGCGGCGGTATTGTATGCAAGAACGTTGACAACGCATGCGGCCGCCGCCTACCCCTAGGGCAAGCGCGCCCCGGGGAGGGGGCGGCGCAGATCAGGGAGAACAGCATGAAACTCGCACTCACGGCCACCGTGGCCGCCTTCGCGTTGACCGGTGCCGTCACGGCCGCCGAACTGCGCATGTCGCATCAATGGTCGACCGGCGATATCCGCCACCAGGTGGCCGAGATGGTGGCCGAAGGCGTCGCCGCCGCCGATGTCGACCTGGAGATCAAGATCTTCCCGTCCGCCTCGCTCTTCAAGGCGCGCGAGCAGTACCAGCCGCTGAGCCGGGGCCAGCTCGACATGACGGTGCTGCCGCTGAGCTATGCGGGCGGCGTCCAGCCGTCCTACAACCTCACGCTGATGCCCGGCCTCGTGAAGAACCACGACCACGCCGCGCGCCTCAACGAGAGCGCGTTCATGGCCGCGATCGAGGAGAAGATGGCCGAAGACGACGTGATGGCGCTGGTCCACGGCTATCTCGCGGGTGGCTTCGCGGGCAAGGATTCCTGCATCACCTCGCCGGACGACATGGAAGGCAAGCAGACCCGCGCCGCCGGCAAGGCGTTCGAGCAGATGCTGGCAGGGGCGGGCGCTTCGATTGCCTCGATGGCCTCGTCCGAGATCTACAACGCCATGCAGACGGGCGTGCTGGACGCGGCGAATACTTCGTCCTCGTCCTTCGTCAGCTACCGCATCTACGAGCAGGTCGCCTGCTACACGCCTGCGGGCGACTACGCGCTGTGGTTCATGTATCAGCCGCTTCTGATCAACAAATCGACCTTCGAGGGGCTCACCCCCGAGCAGCAGGCGGCGTTGACCGAAGCCTCCGCCGCCGCCGAGGCCTTCTACCTGGAAGAGGCCAAGAAGGAGGACGCCGAATCCCGTCGCGTCTTCGAGGAGGCGGGTGTCGAGATCGCCGACATGACCGCCGAGGAGTTCGAGGCCTGGCGCGCGCTGGCGACCGAGACGTCCTACAAGGCCTTCGTCGAGGAGACGCCCGGCGGGCAGGAGCTGCTTGACCTGGCGCT
Source organism: uncultured Jannaschia sp. (assembly GCF_947503795.1). Lineage (NCBI taxonomy): Bacteria > Pseudomonadati > Pseudomonadota > Alphaproteobacteria > Rhodobacterales > Roseobacteraceae > Jannaschia > uncultured Jannaschia sp. Next base: position 995,719 of record NZ_CANNEZ010000001.1, read on the forward strand.
CAGCGTCGACTGATCCCGGCTCGGGCGGGGCGCCCCGCGCCCCGCCCGACGGCACGCCCGCGCCGCGCGCCCCGTCCACCCGAACCGATCGGAGGCCCCATGGCCGGCCAGACCACAGCACAGGCCGCCCGCGACGGCGGCAACCCGTTCCTGCGCATCGTCGCCTGGATCAGCACGCTCGCCGGTTGGGTTTCGGCGGCGATGATCGTCGCCGCGGTCGCCATCACCTGCCAGATGATCTTCGTGCGCTTCGTCCTGAACGGCTCCACCGTCTGGCAGACCGAGGCGGTCATCTACCTGATGATCGCGGCGACGCTGGTGGGGCTTCCCTACGTTCAACGCCTGCGGGGGCATGTGAATGTCGACCTGATCCCGCTGGCCCTGAAGCCGCCGATGCGGCGGGTGCTGGCCATCGTGACGCTCTCGGTCTCGGCGCTCGTGATCGGCGTGATGCTCTTTTACGCCTACGAATTCTGGCATCTGGCGTGGTCGCGGGGCTGGAAGTCGGACACGGTCTGGGGCGTCCGGCTCTGGATCCCGTACCTGTCGCTGGTCGTGGGCCTGGGGCTCCTTCTGCTCCAGCTTCTGGCCGACCTTCTGGCCGTGATCCTGCGGATCGACGCGCCCTTCGGACTGGAGGACTGACGCCATGGATCCGCTCGTTCTCGGACTGCTCGTCGCCCTCGCCACGATCTTCGTCCTCTTCTCCGGCGTCTCGGTCGCCATCGGCCTGCTGATCGTCTCGGGGGGCTTCCTGATGCTGTTCGACGGCCTCCGCTCGCTGGAGCTGATGCCCGAGATCATGTTCGGCAAGCTCGACAATTTCGCCCTGCTGGCGATCCCGATGTTCATCATCATGGGGTCGTCCATCGCCTCGACCCGCGCGGGCGCCGATCTCTACGAGGCGCTGGAGCGCTGGATGACGCGGGTGCCCGGCGGCCTCGTGATCTCGAACCTCGGGGCCTGTGCGCTCTTCTCGGCGATGTCCGGGTCCAGCCCCGCGACCTGCGCGGCCATCGGCAAGATGGGCATCCCCGAGATGCGCAAGCGGGGCTATCCCGACGGCGTGGCCGCAGGCTCGATCGCGGCGGGCGGCACGCTGGGCATCCTGATCCCGCCCTCGGTGACGATGATTGTCTACGGCATCGCGACCGAGACCTCGATCGGGCGGCTGTTCCTCGCGGGCGTGATCCCCGGCCTTCTGCTCGTCGGTCTCTTCATGGCGTGGTCGCTCTACTCGACCTGGCGGTCGGGAGACGTGAACCTCTTGACCCCGCGCGTCTACACCTGGCGCCAGAAGGTCGAGATCCTGCCCCGCGTCCTGCCATTTCTCGCGATCATCGTGGGCGTGCTTTACGCGATGTATGGCGGCATCGCGACGCCATCCGAGACGGCGGCCGTGGGCGCGCTGCTCTGTCTTCTGATCGCGATGGTGATCTACCGGCTGTGGTCGCCCGCGAAGCTCTGGGACGTGCTGCGCGACTCGACGCGGGAATCGGTGATGATCCTCTTCATCATCGCGGCGGCGGGCGTCTTTTCATACATGCTGTCCTCGCTCTTCATCACGCAGAGCATTGCGGAGTGGATCGGTACGCTCGAGGTGAACCGCTGGGTCCTGATGGGCGCGGTGAACGTGTTCCTGCTGATCGCGGGGTTCTTCCTGCCGCCGGTCGCGGTGATCCTGATGGCGGCGCCGATCCTGCTGCCGATCATCCTGACGGCCGGGTTCGACCCGATCTGGTTCGCGGTGATCCTGACGATCAACATGGAGATCGGCCTGATCTCGCCCCCCGTCGGCCTGAACCTCTACGTCATCAACGGCATCGCGCCCGACATTCCGCTCAAGACGATCCTGATGGGCTCGCTGCCCTTCGTGGCCTGCATGGTGGTCGCCATCATCCTTCTGTGCATCTTTCCCGGCCTCGCGACATGGCTGCCGACGGCGGTGATGGGGTGATGCGGCTGGGCGGCCTTCTGGGACGGGTCCTCGACCGGCCGCTATCGCTGGGACGGACCGCGCCCGACAGCCGTCCGCTGGACGCGCTCTGCCGCGCGCTGCTGGATGAGGCGGGCGAGGCGACGGGCCTGTCGCTCACGCGCACGATCCTCGACCGCTACGACGCGCTGGACGATGCCGGGCGGTTGGAGTTCTTCGGGATGCTGGCGCGGGACATGGATGTCGACGCGGGCGAGGTGCGCGGCACGCTCGACGCCTATGCGGACGCGCCCGGCCGGGCCAGCTACCGCGCCTTCGCCCGCGCCGCCGAGCCCGCCCGGCAGGAGTTCATCCGCCGCCTGAACCGGGCGCCCGGTGCGACGGCGCGGCTGGTGCGGATGCGGGCCGACCTCTTGCGGCTAGGCGATCTGGACGGGGTGCTCGGCGCGCTCGACCTCGATTTCCGGCACCTCTTCGCGTCGTGGTTCAACCGGGGATTCCTGCTGCTGTTGCCCGTCGATTGGCGAAGCCCTGCGCTGATCCTCGAGAAGATCATCGCCTACGAGGCCGTTCACGACATCGACGGTTGGGACGATCTGCGCCGACGCCTTCAGCCGCCCGACCGGCGCTGTTTCGCGTTCTTCCATCCGGCCATGCCCGACGAGCCGCTGATCTTCGTCGAGGTCGCGCTGACGCGGGGCGTGCCCGGCTCGATCCAGACGCTGCTGGCCGATGACCGCGCGCCGATCGAGGCCGAGGACGCGGATACCGCGGTCTTCTACTCGATCTCGAACTGCCAGGCGGGGCTGGCGGGGATCTCGTTCGGCAACTCGCTGATCAAGCAGGTGGTGGCGGACCTCTCGGCCGATCTGGCGGGACTGTCGACCTTCGTGACACTGTCGCCGATCCCCGGCCTGATGAATTGGCTGACCGAGGGCACCCGGAGCGCCGACACCACCGATCCCGAGACGGTGCGGCGGCTGGCGGCGCTCTATCTGCTGGACGCCAAGCGGGGGCAGGGGCCGCGCGACCCGGTGGCGCGCTTCCATCTGGGCAACGGCGCGCAGGTCCACGCGATCCATGCCGGGGCCGACACCTCTCAGAAGGGGATGCGGCAATCCGCGGGCGCGATGGTCAACTACCTTTACGACCCCGCCCGGCTGGCCCAGAACCACGAGGGGCTGGCCAATCGCGGCGCGATCGCCGCCAGCGGGCCCGTGAAGGCGCTGGCCGCCGCCGCCCGCCGCCAGAGCTGACGGAGGCCCGCGATGAACCCGCTCTACGACAGGCTGTTCGGTCGCCACGCGTCCCGAGACGCACCGTTCCTCCACCTGTCCGACGGGCGCGCGATCAGCCATCGCGACTTCGGTCACATGGCGGGACGGATGGCCAACGCCCTGGCGGCGCGCGGGCTGGTGCCCGGCGACCGGGTGGCGGCCCAGATCGACAAGTCGCCCGAGGCGCTGGCGCTCTATGCCGCCTGCGCGCGGGCGGGGCTGGTCTTCCTGCCGCTCAACACGGCCTACACCGCGGACGAGGTGGGATATTTCGTCACCGATTCCGGGGCGCGGCTGTTCGTCTGCGATCCGGGCCGGGCGGGCGAGATGGCCGAAGTGGCCAAGGCCGCGGGCGCAACGTTGGCGACCCTGTCGGGCGACGGGCGCGGCAGCCTGGCCGAGGACGCCGCCTCGGCCCCGTCGGAGTTCGCGACCGTGGCGCGAGGGGGCTCGGACCTGGCGGCGTTTCTCTACACCTCGGGGACGACGGGGCGCTCGAAGGGCGCGATGCTGAGCCAGGACAACCTTCTGTCCAACGCCGAGACGCTGGCCGAGGCGTGGCGATTCACCGAAGGCGATGTTCTTCTGCACGCCCTGCCGATCTTTCACACCCACGGGCTGTTCGTCGCGACCAACGTGACGCTGGTGGCGGGGGGCGCGATGATCTTCCTGCCGAAGTTCGATGCGGGCGAGATGATCGCGCAACTGCCGCGCGCGACGGCGATGATGGGGGTGCCGACGTTCTACACCCGCCTCTTGGCGGAGCCGCGCTTCGACCGCGATCTCGTGGCGCATATGCGGCTCTTCGTGTCCGGCTCGGCCCCCCTCCTGTCCGAGACGCACCGCGCCTTTACCGAACGCACCGGGCATCGCATCCTCGAGCGCTACGGCATGACCGAGACGAACATGAACACCTCGAACCCCTACGAGGGCGAGCGACGCGCGGGGACCGTGGGCCAGCCCCTGCCGGGCGTGGAGCTGCGCATCATGGACGGCGGAGTCGAGGTCGCGCCCGGCGAGACCGGGACCATCGAGGTGCGCGGGCCGAACGTCTTCCAGGGCTACTGGAACATGCCCGAGAAGACCGCCGAGGAGCTGCGCCCCGACGGCTGGTTCATCACCGGCGATCTCGGGACGCGGTCCGAGGACGGCTACGTCACGATCGTCGGGCGCGGGAAGGACCTCATCATCTCGGGCGGGTTCAATATCTATCCCAAGGAGGTCGAACTGTTGCTCGACGACCAGCCGGGCGTTCTCGAAAGCGCGGTCGTGGGCGTGCCGCATCCCGATTTCGGCGAGAGCCCCGTGGCCGTCCTGGTGCCCGCGCCGGGGGCCGCGCCGGATGTCGACGCGATCCGCGCGGCGGTGAAGGACGGGTTGGCGCGGTTCAAGCATCCCGCCCGCTACGAGGTCGTGGACGAGCTGCCGCGCAACACCATGGGCAAGGTGCAAAAGAACGTGCTGCGCGACCGCTATGCCGGTGCGTTCGGCTGAGGCCGGTTTGGGGGGCGCCGCCCCCCGTCCTGCGGACTCCCCCCGAGGTATTTCGGGCCAGAGGAGGGGGCGTTGCGCTGGCTAACGCGTCGTGAATGCCTCGGTCACATCGTCATGCGGAAGCGCAGGAAGCCCTCGTCCGAGGTGCCCGCTTCCTCCAGCGTGACGCCGGGCACGCCGTCGGCATAGGACGCGCCGCCGGGACCGGTCTCGAATATGGCGGTCGTGCCCTCCATCGGGACGAAGCTCCAATTGGCATCCGCCGAGGGGCTGATCGTGCCCTGTTCGACGATGTAGCGAACGATGACGTCGCGGTTGGTGTCCGGCGCCTCGAGCACGATGGTCGAGCCGTCCGCACCGGGGAAGCTGCCGCCGCCGGAGGCGCGGTAATTGTTCGTGGCGATGATGAATTCCTGTTCGGGATCAATGTCCTGCCCGTCGAACTTCAGGTCGGTGATGCGGTTGGCATCGGGCGCCACGACCGCGCCCTCGGGGTCGAAGCGGGCGGGTTGGCTGAGGTCGATGCGGTAGGTGACGCCGTCGATCACGTCGAAGTTGTAGCTGGGGAAGTCGGGGTTCAAGAGGATGGCGTCCTCGGCCCCCGGCTCGACCTGGTTGAACATGCCCGCCGAGCGCTCGAGCCAATCCTTGACCTGCGCGCCGGTGACTTTCACGGCGCGGACGGTGTTGGGGTAGAGATAGAGGTCGGCCACGTTCCGGATGGCCACGTCGCCCGCGGGCACGTCTGTATAGTACTCCGGTCCGCCGCGGCCGCCGGCCTTGAAGGGCGCGGCGGCGGAGAGGACGGGCAGGCCCTCGTTCTCGGTGCCCGCAAGAAGCTGTTCGACATACCATTTCTGCGCGATCGACACGATCTGGACCGACGGATCGTCGGCCACGAGAGCGAAGTAGCTGTGAAGCGGGGCATCGGTCTTGCCGACCGCACGGCGCACGTATTCCAGCGTCGCCTCGTGATCGGCCTCCGTCGCGGCGAGGACGGCGGCGACGCTTTCGACCTGCGGCTGCCAGGAGCGATCCTCCTGCCGGACGGCGATGGGCCGCAGCTCTGAGGTGGAGGAGGCGATCCGCCAGCCCGCGCCGTCCCGTTCGAGCATCAGGTCGATCAGGCCCATATGGCTGCCCCAGAAGCCGGGCATCACGGCGGGCTTGCCGTGGATCGTGCCCGCGGCGGCGTCGACATTCGGGATGTCGGAATAGGCGTCGCCCGGGAACTCGCGGTGGTGGTGGCCGGTCAGGACGACGTCGATGCCGGGCACGGCGGCGAGGGGAACGGAGGCGTTCTCCATCATGTCCTCGCGCTCGGCGGGGCCGATGCCGGAGTGGCTGAGCGCGATGATGATGTCCGCGCCCTCCTCCTTCATCTGGGGGACGTAGGCTTCGGCGGTGGCGACGATGTCGCGGGCGGTGACGTTGCCTTCCATGTGACGGCGGTCCCAGAGCATGACCTGCGGCGGGGTGAACCCGATGATGCCGATGCGGATGGGCGCGGTCTCTCCGGCGCCGTCCGTGATCTCACGGTCGAGGATGACGTAAGGCGGCGCGAAGGTCGTGTCGGCGGTGATCTCGGCGGCTTCTTCCCGGACGATATTGGCGAGGACGACGGGGAAGCCTGCACCCGCCAGCGCCTTCTCGAGGAAATCGATGCCGTAGTTGAACTCGTGGTTGCCGATGGTGGCGGCGTCGAAGCCGACGGCGTTCATCGCGGCGATCACGGGGTGGACGTCGCCGGCCTTGAGACCCCGCTCATAGGCCATGAAGTCGCCCATCGGGTTGCCTTGCAGAAAGTCGCCATTGTCGAGGACGAGCGTGTTGCCCGCCTCGGCGCGCACATCCTCGATCAGGGCGGCGGTCCGGGCGAGGCCGACGGTGTCGATCTCGCGGTCGCCGTAATAGTCGTAGGGCCAGACATGGACATGGAGGTCGGTCGTCTCGGCGATGCGCAGATGGGCCTGTCCCGCCTGGGCGCGGGCGGCAAAGGGGTGAACCATCACGAGGGTCGCGGCCCCGGCGGTGGTGGTCAGGAAATTGCGGCGGCTGAGGGACATGGGACAGGCTCCGATCCGGGGTTGGGTCGCGAGCATGATACGCGCCCTTGTGACGATTGCACGTCGTCCGTCGAGAGCGTGCGGGGCGCGCAGCGGATTGCCGCGAACGGGCGCGGCGACGGATGTCGGGGCGTGGCTATCCGGGGACCGGAGGCGCGCGCGCAGCCTGTGCGATTCGGCATAATTCTCCACTCGATGGGCTGCGGGTTTGCCGGGTAGAGGGTCGGGACGTGGTTCGCCATCTGCCCGATAAACCGGCGATGATTGTTTCCCTGTGGCGACCAATGCTGACGTTTGTGCCGATGTTCCGCTCAAGCCCCCGATCCATCGGTTGAATTCGGCTCAAAATTGCCTAGATTTAGCCATGTCCTCGACACCCTGCCAAACGGGGACGCTTCCTCGTTTCGACAGCTTCTCATCCGGATGAGAGACGACGCATGCCGATTTTCTCAGTTGGATTCATTCCATTTTCGGACATGAACGCGCTGCGGGGCAATCCGCTCAGCACGAGCGCGACGGCCGGTGCGTCGGGCCGGTTCTCGGTCGATGCCGATGCGGAACCGGTTCTCATCCAGATCGACGATGACGACAACGAGTTCGACGATGGCTTCATCGATCCGGGTACGCCGCAGACGCTCGCGGTCCCGGTCACGGTGAACGGGACGACCTTTCCGGCCGGGTCGGTCGTGGAGTTGGAGTTCGCGATCATCGCCGATCCGCGCGGTGGCGGGACGGGGCCGGATCAGGTCTTCTACTACGTCCGCATCGATGGCGTGAACGTCGGGATGACCGGTACGAACCTGCCGCAGCCGGGCATAAGCTACGACATCGATGCGTCGTCGGACGGGCAGGAGGTGGCATATGCCTCGATCCCCTGTTTCGCGAACGGCACGCTGATCGAGACGAAGGCCGGTGCGCGGCCCGTCGAGACGCTGGCGGTCGGGGACATGATCCGGACGATGGACCACGGGTGGCAGCCGATCCGCTGGATCGGATGCCGCCGTCTCGCAGATCGCGACCTGGCGGCGCGGCCGGATCTGAAGCCCGTGCGGATCGCGCCCGGCGTGCTCGGCAACGATCGCGCGCTTCGGGTCTCGCCACAGCACCGAATCTGCGTAAGCGGGTGGCGGTCCGAGCTGTGGTTCGGCGAGCCGACGGTGTTCGTCCCGGCCAAGGCGCTGATGGCGTGCGACGGGGTGCATCGCGACGAGGCGCCCGGTGGCGTGACCTATTATCACCTGCTCTTCGACCGCCACGAGGTGATCTATTCCGAAGGCTGCGCCACCGAGAGCTTCCATCCCGGCGACATCGCCCTCGACGCCGTGGGGCAGGGGCAACGGGCCGAGCTGGAGGCGATCTTCGGGGCCGCGACGCTCGATGCCTTTGCGTCCCGGCGGACGGCCTACCCCACGGTCAGCGTGCGCGAGGCGCGGGCGGTCTATACCGCGCACTGAGCGCCGACCGACGGTGCCGGACAACGAAAAAAGGGCCGCCCCGAGGGGCGGCCCTTTCGACTCAAATGGTGAGGGCGATCAGCCCTGAAGCGGCTCCTCGTCGTCGCCTTCGGACATGTCCGCGGAGGGCGCGGGGGCGTCGCCCTCGCCGAACTCGTCCGCGGCCGCACCGATATCGTCGAAGAGCTGGCTGACCTCGAATTCGGCCGCGGCCTCTTCCTCGGCGGCGAGTTCCTGGATCGACTTGCCGGCGGCCTGAAGCTCGGCCTCTTCGGGCGAGCGGGCCACGTTCAGCTCGATCTCGACCTCGACTTCGGGATGCAGCTTCACGGTCACCATGTGGAGGCCGAGATACTTGATCGGCTCTTTCAGTGCGACCTGACCGCGGGCGACGTCGAAGCCACCGTCGGTCGCGGCCTCGGCGGCGTCACGAGTGGTGACGGAGCCGTAGAGCGCGCCGGCGTCGGAGGCCTGGCGGATGATGACGAACTGCTCGCCGTCGAGCTTGTCGCCCAACTTCTGCGCTTCGTCGCGCGAGGCGTCGTTGTCGGCCTCGAGCTGGGCCTTGCGGCCCTCGAACGCGGCGACATTGGCGTCGGAGGCCGAGAGCGCCTTGCCCTGCGGCAGCAGGTAGTTGCGGGCGTAGCCGGGCTTGACGTCCACGACCTCGCCCATCTGGCCGAGTTTGGCCACACGTTCCAGAAGGATCACTTGCATGTCGCGCTCCTCACTTCACGGCGTAGGGCAGCAGCGCGAGGAAGCGCGCACGCTTGATCGCGCGGGCCAGACGCCGCTGGTTCTTGGCCGAAACGGCCGTGATGCGGGACGGCACGATCTTGCCGCGCTCGGAAATGTAGCGCTGCAGGAGACGCGTGTCCTTGTAGTCGATCTTGGGCGCGTTGGGGCCCTCGAACGGATCGGTCTTGCGACGGCGGAAGAAGGGTTTGGCTGCCATTGTTCCGGTCTCCTATCGACGTTCGCGGCGGTCGGGCCGCTCGTCGCGCTTCTGCATCTGGATGGACGGGCCATCCTCGTGGGCGTCGACCTTAACGGTCAGCACGCGCATGACATCGTCATGCAGGCGAGCCAGGCGCTCCATTTCCTGTACGGCATCCGACGGCGCGTCGGTGCGCAGGAAGGCGTAATGGCCCTTGCGGTTCTTGTTGATCTTGTAGGCCATCGTCTTGACGCCCCAGTACTCGCTTTCGACGACGGTGCCGCCGTTATCCGCGAGGACGGTGCTGAAATGTTCGACGAGGCCCTCGGCCTGCGCGTTGGACAGATCCTGACGCGCGATCATGACATGCTCATAGAGCGGCATGCGATCTCCTGACGTATCGGTGCGTGTTTCATAGACCGGGCCATTCCCGCCGCCGGGTCACGAGAGCCACGCAGATGAAAGATGTGGCGGGATGGGCGGGGTATAGCGATGTCGGGGCAGGGCGCAAGGGGCAGCGGGCCGGGTCCGGGCACGAAAAAGGGGGCCGCGCGGGCCCCCTTCCTGTCGTGTCGCCGATCGGGCGGTCGGGTCAGTCCCAGAAGCCTTCGTCGACGCCCGGCAGCTGCTCGAGCTGCTCTTCGGAGAAGCGGGTGACGTAGGCATAGCTGCGATCGTCGATGGCCTGCAGGCGCAAGTCGTCCACCGGAAGCACCACGTGCTTGTCGCCGATGTCGAGGAAGCCACCGATTTCGGCAATCAGGCCGATCATCTGGCCCGAGCGGTCGAGGACGATATCCTCGATCTCGCCGATCTGGTTCACGCCGTCGGAATTGACATCCCAGGCATCCATTGAGCCGGCCGTGTCACCCCAGGTCGCCTCGTCGTACTGAGCGGCAATGGAATAGATCGGGCCACCGGTGATGTCGCGGGTGCGGATCATCTGGGCCATGTCCTCCTCGCTCATCACATGGCCGTCGGCCAGTGCGGGCGTGGCGAGGGTGAGAGGGGCGGCGAGGGCCGCGGCGATGGCGGTCGAGGTCAGAGTGCGAAGCATGTTGCAGGTCTCCTTTGCACGTGGATGCGGTATTGCGTCCTATCAACGCCTTGGCCCCCCACCGCGGTTCCGGCGGATGCCGGCTCACCCTGCGTCACCGCACAGGGTCTGTTGATGTCCCGGCCTTGTCTTCCGCGCGTCCGAAGCTCTCATTTGAGCACGACGCAACCGCCCGTTTCCCAAGGAGATATTCCGATGATCCGCACGACCCTTGCCGCCGCCGCCCTGCTCGCCGCCGCCCCCGCCTTCGCCGATCCCGAGGCCTATGTGCTCGACGCCAGCCACAGCCAGATCGTCTTCAACTACAACCATCTGGGCTTCTCGACGACCTGGGGGATGTTCTCGGGCTTCGAGGGCGAGATCATGTTCGACGCCGATGACCCGGCCAATTCCTCGGTCAACGTCTCGATGCCCGCGTCGATGATGTTCACCGGGTGGGAGCAGCGCGACCAGCATCTCCAGTCGCCCGACTTCCTTGACGTCGCCGCCAACGACACCGTGAGCTTCAGCTCGACCGGGATCGAGGTCACGGGCGAGGATACCGCGCTGATCACCGGCGACCTGACCGTCGGCGGCGTCACGCAGGAGGTCGTGCTCGACGCCAAGCTGAACCAGCAGGCGGATCACCCGATGGAGAACAAGCCGTGGCTCGGCTTCGACGCCACGACGACGCTCCTGCGGTCCGAGTTCGACGCGGGCCAGTTCGCGCCCTTCGTGTCGGACGAGGTCAACGTGATCATCTCGATCGAAGCGCAGAAGGCCGGCGCCTGACGCCACGCGGCCGGGCGGGTTGACCCCGCCCGGCCCCCCATGCCCCATGGGGCGCATGACGACACTTTCCTCCATCGACGACGTACAGGCGGCCCTCGCGGCCCAGGATTACGTCTGCGGCCGCCCGCTCGCGACGGTCGTGTTCCTGTCGCTCAGGCTCGGGCGGCCCCTGTTTCTCGAAGGCGAGGCGGGAACCGGCAAGACCGAGATCGCCAAGGCCATCGCGGCCGCGCTGGGCCGTCGCCTGATCCGGCTGCAATGCTACGAGGGGCTGGATGCGGCGAGTGCCGTCTACGAATGGAACTTCGCCGCGCAGATGGTCGCGATCCGCCGGGCCGAGGCCACAGGCGAGACGCCGCCGGACCTCTTTTCCGACGACTTCCTGATCGCGCGCCCGCTGCTCGAGGCGATGCGGCCCCATCCCGATGGCGCGCCCGTCCTCCTGATCGACGAGATCGACCGCACGGATGCGCCCTTCGAGGCGTTCCTTCTGGAAGCGCTCAGCGATTTCCAGGTCACCATCCCCGAGACCGGCACCGTGGCGGCCCCCGAACCGCCGATCGTCATCCTGACCTCGAACCGGACGCGCGAGGTGCATGATGCGCTCAAGCGGCGGTGTCTCTATCATTGGGTCGACTATCCGACCCATGCCCGCGAGATGGAGATCCTCGCCGCCCGCGCGCCCGAGGCGTCCGAGGCGCTGAGCCGTGAAGTCGTGGCCTTCGTGCAGGCGCTGCGGACAGAGGATCTCTTCAAGAAGCCCGGGGTGGCCGAGACGCTGGACTGGGCCAAGTGCCTTCTGGCGCTGGACATGATCGAGCTCAGCCCCGAGGTGATCGCCGACACGCTGGGCGCGCTGCTCAAGTATCAGGACGACATCCAGAAGCTTCAGGGCTCCGAGGCCAAGCGCATCCTCGACGAGGTGCGCGCCGAGGTGGCGGCCGAATAGCCCGCGCCGCTCAGCCCTCCTCCTCGCGGCGGATGAGCTGCCCTTCGGAGTAGCGGTTCGAGATCTGGCCGAAGGCGCCCGGCTGGAAGCGCGGATCGGAGGGCAGGCAGCCGAGGCCGCAGATCTGTCGCACTTCGCCCCGGTCGATATCCACGAACCAGAACCGCCCGCCGGGCGTGGCGACGTAGCCGTCGATCCCCTCGTCGGTATCGGCATATAGGTCGTCGAGCGATGGCACTTCGGCATCGGCATCCAGGTCGAAGCGGCCATGCGTGTGGTAGGAGGCCAGAAGTTCGACCAGCCCCGAGCTGTCGCGCGGCCGACAACCGTCGCGACCGCCCCGGCGGGGCGGTGTCGCCACGATGCGCCCGGCGGCGTCGGTCCCGATATAGCCGCAATATTCGCGATTGCTCTGGAAGCTGGGTCCTTGCGCCTGCGTCAGCAGCGAGCGGGCGGCACTGGTCGTGGCGCGGTCCTGGGCCGCCGCGACGGCGGGCAGAAGGCAGAGGATTGTGGCAGTGGCGGCGGCGATACGCATGGAGCTTCCTTTCGAACCGGAACGCCGCGCAGACTACGGCGTCATGCGGGTCTGTCCAGCGGCGCGGGCGCGCCCTATCGTGCGGGCGATGGAACACGCACCCCTCGATCTGCCCGATGACCCGAAGCTCGGCGGCAACATCGCCCATTTCGCCGCCGCGCTGCGCCGGGCCGGGCTCCCCGCCGGTCCGGACCGCGTGATCCTCGCGACCGAGGCGGTGGTGGCGGCGGGATTCACCGACCGGACCGACTTCTTTTACGCGCTGCAGGCGGTCTTCGTGCGGCGTCCCGAGCATCGCGCGACCTTCGCACAGCTTTTCCGGCTCTATTGGCGCGATCCGCGCTATCTTGAACACATGATGGGGCTTCTGACGCCAACGGTGCGCGGCGTGCAGGAAGAGCGGCGCGCCAAGCCGGCCGAGAAGCGGGCGGCCGAGGCGCTGCTGGATCAGGCCGAGCCGCCCCCGCGGGAGGAGGAGCCTGCGGCGGAGGAGCTGACGCTCGACGCGGCCGCGACGGCAAGCGGACGCGAGCGGCTGCGGACCCTCGACTTCGAGCAGATGTCGACCGCCGAGATGGCGGCGGCGCAGCGGATGCTCGCCACGCTGTCCCTGCCGGTCCGACCGCTCCCGAGCCGCCGCAGGCAGGCCGCGCCGACGGGCCGGATCGACGCCCGCGCAACCCTGCGCGCCGCCCTCCGGCAAGGCGACCTGGGCGTGCTGCGCCACGCAAGGCCGCGCGTGCGCTGGCCGAACCTCGTCGCGCTCTGCGACATCTCGGGGTCGATGTCGTCCTATAGCCGGGCGCTCCTGCATTTCCTGCATGCCGTCGCCAACCGGCAGGGTCAGGGCTGGGCCGAGGTGCATGGCTTCACCTTCGGCACGCGGCTGACCAACATCACCCGGCACCTGCGGACGCGGGACGTGGACGCGGCGCTGGCGGCGGCGGGGGCCGAGGCCCAGGATTGGGAAGGCGGCACCCGGATCGGCGACGCCCTGCACGCCTTCAATCGCGATTGGTCGCGGCGCGTTCTGGGGCAGGGGGCGATCGTGCTTCTGGTGACCGACGGGCTCGACCGGGGCGATGCGGACCGGCTGGCCTTCGAGGCGCGGCGCCTGCACCTGACGGCCCGGCGGGTGATCTGGCTGAACCCGCTTCTGCGTTTCGACGGCTTCGCGCCGAAGGCCGCGGGCATCCGCGCGCTCCTGCCCCATGTCGACAGCCTGCGCGCGGGCCATTCGATCGCGGCCCTGGAAGGTCTGGCCGAGGCCCTGTCGCGCCCCTATGACGGGGGCGAACTGGCGCGCCTCAGGTCTTAGCGCAGCTTCCGGGTCGGAGGGCGCGCCGGATCGCACCATCCTTGCGTCACAGCAAGGAGAGCCCGCATGCGATTCGATCCCTACGACCAGAATTTCGTCGACGCCGTGCGCGCCGGCGGCCCCGATGCCAATGGCCAGCCCGCCGAGCACGCCGTCTCGGACGGGGCGGGCAATCCATGCCGCTCCTGCCTGCGCGACATCGCGCGCGGCGAGGCGATGCTGGTCCTTGCGGCGCGGCCGTTCCCCGTGCCGCAGCCCTATGCCGAGACCGGACCGATCTTCCTGCATGCCGAGACCTGCACGCCGTGGCGGGGCGACGGCCTCCCTCCGGTTCTCGAAACATCTCCGGATTGTCTGGTGAAGGGCTACGGCGTGGACGATCGCATCCGCTACGGCACCGGAGCGATCGTTCCGCGCGACCGGGTCGCGACCGAGGTGGCGGCGCGGCTGGCGCGCGACGACGTGGCCTATGTCGATTTGCGGTCGGCGCGAAACAACTGCTTCCTGACGCGCGTGCGGGATGCGGCCGATATCGGATAACCGCCCGGCGCTTTGGAACATCGCCCCGGACCCGGCGTTTATTTCGGCATACCAAACTCACCGTCAGCCGGAGGCCGCCATGCGCCGTTCGATCCGTTCCACCACAGCCCTCGTCGCCAGTCTTGCGCTGACCCTGCCGGGTCTGACCCCGGCCTTCGCGCAGGAGGAGGACCCGATCCGAGCGGAGATCGACCGTCTCTGCATCGAGGAGTTCGGCAATGCGACGGCCGAGACGCTGCGCGATTGCCGGATCGAGAACCTGCCGGCGTTCGGGCTTGAGCAGACGGAGGCCGATCTGGACCTCGCGACCTATGCCGAGCTGACCGCCGACGGTGCGGTCGATGCGACCGTCGAGGCGGACGCGACCGTCGAGGCCGAGGCCCCGGCGTCCGAGGAGGTCGTCGTCGAGGAGGCGGCCCCCGTTGCGGAGGAGCCGGTGGTCGAAGTCGCCGAACCCGAAGCCGAGGTGGAGGTCGCCGAGCCGGAACCGGTCGTGGAAGAAGTGACCGAAGAGGCGGTCGTCGAGGCGGCGCCTGTCGTCGAGGAAACGGCAGAGGAAGTCGTGACCGAAGAGGCGACCGCCGCCGAGGAGGCCGTCGAAGAGGCCGTGGTCGAAGAGGCCCCGGTCGTCGAAGAGGTGGTCGAGGAGGCCGCGGTCGAGGACGCGCCCGCCGTCGAGGCGCTGACGGAAGAGACCATCGAAGCCCCGGCCGCCGTCGAGGCCGAAGAAGCGCCCGCCGCCGCCGCACCTACCGAGACCGTCGAAGCGCCGGCACCGCTGGCCCCCGAGACGGGCGAGGTCGCGGCCGATGCCGCTGCCCCCGCCGCGCCGATGCCGCTCACCCGGCAGGTGGCCCGCGAACAGTGCCGCGCCGAGGTGTCGGGCCGCGAGAACGTGCGCGCCTGCATGATCGACGCGCTGACCGCCGACGGCCAGACCGATCTGGCGCAGCGCCTGCAGGATCGCTGGGCCTCCGAAGATGCCAGCGGCGCCGAGACCGAGAGCGCCATCGCCGCCGAGATCGCGGCCCAGCCCGAGCCAGAGCTGACCGCCGAGCAGGAAGAGGCGCGCACCCAGACCGAGGCCGCGCTGGCCACGCTGGGCGCCGAGGCCGGGGGCGACGAGGCTCCCGCCGCGGCGGCCGCCGCTTCGGCGGAGACCTCAGATGCTGCGGGCACGACCGAGGAGGAGACCGTGACGGCCGAGGACGTTCGCAGCTCGGCCGAGGACTTCGCCACCTCCGCCGTAGTCACCGAAAGCGACGATGGCGGCCTGACGCGCAACCAGAAGTTCGCGCTGGGCGCGTTGGGCGCACTGGCCGTCGGTACGATCCTGAACAATCGCACCCGCGTCGTGTCGAATTCTGGGGACAGGGTCGTGGTCCAGCGCGACGACGGCGACCTGCAGGTTCTCAAGGATGACGACGCGCTCCTGCGGCAGGAAGGCTCGAACGTCAGGACGACGACCTTCGACGACGGCTCGACCCGGACGATCGTGACTCGCGCCGATGGCAGCCAGGTCATTACTGTGCGCGATGCGTCCCTGCGCGTCCTGCGCCGGGTGCTCGTCCAGACGGACGGGACGGAGTACACGCTTATCGACGACACCGCGCCGGTCGAGCGGGTCGACGTGTCGACCCTGCCGCAGATCAATCCGGCCAGCGTCTCGACCCGGACGGGTGACGACGCGCTCCGGGCGGCACTCCAGCGCGAGATGGGCCTAGATCGCCGCTTCACGCTGAGCCAGGTCCGCTCGATCCCGCAGGTCCGCGCGCTGGCCCCGGCCTTCGAGGTGAATACCGTCACCTTCCCGTCCGGGTCGGCCGCGATCACTGCCGAGCAGGCGGGCAATCTCACGGGCCTCGCCCAGCAGGTGCTCGACCTGATCCGCGCCAATCCGCGCGAGGTCTTCCTCGTCGAGGGGCACACCGATGCGGTCGGGGATGCGGCCTACAACCTCGCGCTTTCGGATCGCCGGGCCGAGACGCTGGCGCTGGCGCTGAACGAGTATTTCGGTGTTCCCGTCGAGAACATGGTCGTCCAGGGCTATGGCGAGCGCTTCCTGAAGGTGCCGACCCAGAGCGATGAACAGGCGAACCGGCGTGCGACTGTCCGTCAGATCACGGGGCTGCTCCAGACCGCAGCCGCCAACTGACGCGCGAACACGCGCCGAAGAACGGCCCGTCCCTTTCCGGGGGCGGGCCGTTCTGGTTTGGTAGGCCGGTGCCGACGAACCCGAGGACAATATGACCGCATTGGACGACGCGCCGCGCGCGGCCCTCGACTGGCACCGCGCCGGGCAGGGGGCCGCGCTGGCCACCGTGATCGAGACCTGGGGCAGCGCGCCGCGTCCGCGTGGATCGCAACTCGCGATCTCGTCGGACGCGAAGCTCGTCGGCTCGGTCTCGGGCGGCTGCGTCGAGGGCGCGGTCGTGGCCGAGGCGCTGGACGCGATGGGTGATGGTCGGCACCGGGTGCTGGAATACGGGGTCAGCGACGACGAAGCCTTCGCGGTTGGACTGGCCTGCGGCGGCACGATCCGCATCCTGCTGGAGCCCGTGGGCGGCACACTGCCCGAAGACGCGCTGGCCGAGATCGTCGCGCGGCGCGCCCGGTCCGAGGCCGTGGGGCAGGCGGTGGACGTGGAGAGCGGTGCCGTGCGGGTGCTGGATGCCGACGCGCTGACGGACCGCATCCGTGAGGAACGCAGCGGCTTCGATCCCGACGGCAAGGTCTTCGTGACCGTCCACGCGCCGCCCTTGCGGCTGGCCGTGGTGGGTGGCGTCCATATCGCGCAGGCGCTGGTGCCGATGGCACGGCTCGCGGGCTACGCGCCCACCGTGATCGACCCGCGCGAGGCCTTCGCATCGCCCGAGCGGTTCCCCGATACGGTGCTGGTCCACGACTGGCCGGACGAGGCGATGGAAGCCTTCGCGCCCGATGCCCGATGCGCCGTCGTCCTTCTGACGCACGATCCCAAGCTCGACGATCCCGCGTTGGTGGCGGCACTTGCGTCCGACGCGTTCTACGTGGGCGCACTGGGCTCGACGCGGACCCATGCCAAGCGGGTCGAACGGCTGCGCGAGGCGGGCGTTCCGCAGGACCAGATCGACCGCATCGACGCGCCGATCGGCCTCGATATCGGCTCGCGCACGCCAGGCGAAATCGCGGTGGCCGTGCTGGCCGCGATGACGCAGGCGCTCCGGCGGCCATGAAGTTCGGGCCGGTCCCCCTCGACGATGCGCTGGGCGCGGTGCTTGCGCATTCCGTGGCCACGCCGCTCGGGCGGCTGCGGAAGGGCCGCGTGCTGGATCAGCGCGACATCGACAGCCTGCGGAACGGCGGCACGGCCGAGGTGACGGTCGCGCGACTCGAAACGGGCGATATCGACGAGAACGCCGCCGCCGCCCGCCTCGCCGCCGCGCTGAGTGGTGGGGGGCTGACGGTGCGCGATCCGTTCACCGGCCGGGCGAACCTCCATGCGGCGCGCGCGGGCGTGCTGACGATCGACGCCGAGCGGCTGGCCACGGTCAACGCGGTGGACGGCGCGATCACGGTGGCGACGCTGCCCGCGCTGCGGCGGGTCGAGACGGGCGTGATGGCGGCGACGGTCAAGATCATCGCCTATGCCGTGTCGGGCATGATGCTGGAGCGGGCCTGCGAGATCGGGCGCGGGGCGCTGGCAGTGGCGGCGCCGGTGATCGACCGGGCGGACCTGATCGTGACCGAGCTCGACGGGGCCGCGACCGGCATCGCCGCGGTGACCGAACGGCTGCACCGTCTGGGGGCGCAGTGCTCGGTCATCCGCGTCCCCCACGCGCCCGAGCCTCTGGCCGCGGCACTGCGGGACGGGACGGCGCCGCTGCGCCTGATCCTGACCGCCTCGGCGACCTCGGACGAGGCCGATGTCGGGCCGGACGCGCTCGTGCGGGCGGGCGGGCGCCTGATCCGCTTCGGGATGCCCGTCGATCCGGGGAACCTGCTGTTTCTGGGCGACATGCCCGGCGCGCGCGTGGTCGGACTGCCGGGTTGCGCGCGGTCGCCCGCGCTCAACGGCGCCGACTGGGTGATCGAGCGCGAAATCTGCGGCCTGCCGGTCACCAGCGCCGAGATCGCGGCGATGGGGGTGGGCGGTCTGCTGAAGGAAATCCCGACCCGTCCGCAACCCCGCGAGACGTGATCGGCGCGGTCGATCCGCCGCTGCGACGAATTGGTGGTTCTCACCCCGCGACCCTTGTGCTTTCCTGACGGCAAGAAACAGGGAGGGATGACCATGACCAAGGTCACGATGACGGTGAACGGCAAGAGCCGGTCCGCCGAGGCCGAGGGCCGCACGCTGCTGGTGGACTGGCTGCGCGAGGGGTTGCGCCTGACGGGCACCCATGTCGGCTGCGACACGTCGCAATGCGGCGCCTGCGTGGTGCATGTGAACGGCAAGCCGATGAAGGCCTGCTCGGTCCTCGCGCAGGAGATCGACGGCGCCGAGGTGACCACGATCGAGGGTATGGCGGGTGCGGACGGGACGCTGGGCCGCGTCCAGCAGGCGTTTCAGGACTATCACGGGCTCCAGTGCGGGTTCTGCACGCCGGGCATGGTGATGTCCGCGGCCGCGCTGCTGGAGGAGAACCCCAAGCCCTCCGAGGCCGAGGTGCGCCACTATCTCGAGGGCAATATCTGTCGCTGCACGGGCTACCACAACATCGTCAAGGCGGTGATGGCCGCCAGCGGTCAGACGGTCGAGCCGGTCGCGGCTGAGTGAGTTTCGCCCGCGCGCGGGCCGGAAGGGCCCGCGCGTGGAGACACGACGGAGGCGAGGCATCGGCCCCTCCGACACCAGACAGGGAGAGATGACATGCCGAAGGACACCGGAATCGGAGCCAGCCCCAAGCGCCGGGAAGATGTGCGCTTCCTGACGGGCAAGGGGCGTTATACCGACGACATCAACGTGGCGGGGCAGGCGCATGTCGTTTTCCTGCGCTCGGACGTGGCCCACGGGACGATCAACGGGATCGACACCTCGGCCGCCGAAGCGATGGACGGCGTGATCCGCGTCTTCACCGCCGCCGATTTCGACGGCGTGGGCGGCATTCCCTGCGGCTGGCAGATCACCGACCGACAGGGCAACCCGATGCAGGAGCCCAAGCACCCGATCCTGGCCGAGGGCAAGGTTCGGCATGTGGGCGATCCCATCGCGGCCGTCGTGGCCGAGACCGCGAGCCAGGCGCGCGACGCCGCCGAGGCGATCGTGCCCGACATCTCCGAGCTGCCGGCCGTCATCGACATGAAGAAGGCCGTGGCTGAGGGCGCGCCCAAGGTCCACGACGACCTGACCTCGAACCTCTGCTACGACTGGGGTTTCGTCGAGGAAAACCGCGAGGCGGTCGATCAGGCCATCGAGGATGCGGCCCATGTCACGACGCTCGAGCTGGTGAACAATCGCCTCGTCGCCAACCCGATGGAGCCGCGCGTGGCCGTCGGCGACTACGCGGCCCATGACGACCATTCGACGCTCTACACGACGTCGCAGAACCCGCATGTCATCCGCCTGCTGATGGGGGCGTTCGTCCTCGGCATCCCCGAGCACAAGCTGCGGGTCGTGGCGCCCGATGTGGGCGGCGGCTTCGGCACCAAGATCTTCCATTACGCTGAGGAAGCGTTCTGCACCTTCGCGGCCAAGCAACTGGAGCGTCCCGTCAAGTGGACCTCCAGCCGCTCGGAGGCCTTCATGTCCGACGCCCACGGGCGCGACCATGTCACCAAGATCGAGCTGGCGCTGGATGCGGATCACAACTTCACCGCGATCCGCACCGAGACCTACGCCAACATGGGCGCGTATCTGTCGACCTTCGCACCCTCGGTGCCGACTTGGCTCCACGGCACGCTGATGGCGGGCAACTACAAGACGCCGTTGGTCTATGTGAACGTGAAGGCCGTGTTCACCAACACGGTGCCCGTCGACGCCTATCGCGGCGCGGGCCGCCCCGAGGCGACGTTCCAGCTCGAGCGCGTCGTCGACAAGGCCGCGCGCGAGCTGGGCGTCGACCCGGTCGAGCTGCGGCGCAAGAACTTCGTCACCGAGTTTCCGTACCAGACGCCGGTGGCGGTCGAGTACGACACCGGCGACTACAACGCGACGATGGACAAGCTGGTCGAGATGATCGACCGCGACGGCTTCGAAGCCCGCCGCAAGGAGAGCGAGAGCCGCGGCAAGCTGCGCGGCCTCGGCATCAACAGCTATATCGAGGCCTGCGGCATCGCGCCGTCGAACCTCGTGGGTCAATTGGGCGCCCGCGCGGGCCTCTATGAAAGCGCCACGGTGCGCGTGAATGCCACCGGTGGTCTGGTCGTCATGACCGGTTCGCATTCCCACGGGCAGGGTCACGAGACCGCTTTTCCGCAGGTCATCGCCGACATGATCGGCATCCCCGAGGATCAGATCGAGATCGTCCATGGCGACACCGATCGGACCCCGATGGGGATGGGCACCTACGGCTCGCGCAGCCTCGCCGTCGGCGGGTCGGCGATGTATCGTGCCACCGAGAAGATCATCGCCAAGGCCAAGAAGATCGCGGGTCACATCCTCGAGGCCGGGGACGAGGATATCGAGCTGAAGGACGGCACCTTCACCGTCGCGGGGACCGACAAGTCGCTGGCCTGGGGCGACGTGACGCTCGCGGCCTACGTGCCGCACAACTACCCGCTCGAGGATCTGGAGCCGGGGCTGGAGGAGACGGCGTTCTACGATCCGAACAACTTCACCTATCCCGCGGGTGCCTATGCCTGCGAGGTGGAGGTCGATCCCGAGACGGGCAAGGTCGACGTGCTGGCCTTCGCCGCCGCCGACGATTTCGGCAACGTCGTCAACCCGATGATCGTCGAGGGGCAGGTCCATGGCGGGCTGGCCCAGGGCATAGGTCAGGCGCTTCTCGAGAACTGCGCCTATGACGAGAACGGTCAGCTCCTCTCGGCCAGCTACATGGATTACGCCATGCCGCGCGCCCATGACCTGCCGATGTTCCAGGTGGACCATTCCTGCCAAACGCCCTGCACCCACAATCCTCTGGGCGTGAAAGGCTGCGGCGAGGCGGGGGCCATCGGTTCGCCGCCCTCGATCGTGAACGGCGTGATCGACGCGCTGGCCTCGGGCGGGTTCGACGTGGGCCATATCGACATGCCGCTGACCCCCGCGCGGGTCTGGCACGCCATGCAGGGCGGTGCGCCGAACCAGGGCGCCGCGCAGCCGGCGGCGGGATCGGACAACACGGCCTACGACCGCTCGGTCGGCGGCCCGGCCTGACATCTTCGGCCAGGGGGGCTTCCTCTGGCCGTAAATACCTCGGGGAGCGCGAGGGGCTGGCCCCTCGCTCCGCCCTCACCGCAAGAGATTACCGGAGACGGACATGTACAACTTCGAACTCACCAAGCCCGCGACGCTTCAGGACGCGGTGAATGCCCTGAAGGACGAGGAGGCGCAGGCGCTCGGCGGGGGCCAGACGCTCCTGCCGACGATGAAGGCGCGGCTGGCGCAGATGGACACGCTGGTCGCGCTGTCGCAGATCGACGAGTTGCGCGGCATCTGCACCGATGATGACGGACGCGTCTGCATCGGTGCGGCCACCACCCATGCCGAGGTCCAGACGGGCTGCGCCGACAGCTACCCGGCGCTGGCCTCGCTGGCGGGCCGGATCGGCGACCCGGCGGTCCGCGCGCGGGGCACGATCGGCGGCAGCCTCGCCAACAACGACCCCTCCGCCTGCTACCCGGCCGGCGCGCTGGCCTCGAACGCGACGATCCGCACGGACCGGCGCGAAATCGACGCCGACGACTTCTTCCTGGGCATGTTCGAGACCGCGCTGGAAGACGGCGAGATCGTCACCGAGGTGAAGTTCCCGGTCCCCGAGCGCGCCGCCTACGAGAAGTTCATCCAGCCCGCCTCCCGTTTCCCGCTGGTCGCGGTCTACGTCGCCAAGTTCTCGGACGGGGTGCGCGTCGCGGTGACGGGTGCGTCGTCGGACGGCGTCTTCCGCTGGACCGAGGCCGAACAGGCGCTGTCGTCGGACTTCTCGGCCGACGCGATCAAGGGCCTCGCCGCACCCGACGCGGGCGGCATGATCTCCGACCTGCACGGCTCGGGCGAGTATCGTGCGCATCTCGTGACGGTGATGACCGCGCGCGCGGTGAAGGCCGCGGGCTGACCGACCGCGAGGCGATGCGGGGCGGGGACTGGTATCCCGCCCTGACGCCCGAACTGGAGGCGATGCGGCGGACGGCCCGCATCGCCTGCCATGCCCACAGGACGTTGGCCCCGGACGCGCGCGGCGCTATGGCGCCTGAACTGGCCGCGCTCTTGGCCCGCGTGGGGCGCGACTGCTTCATCGAAGCGCCGTTCCACTGCTCCTATGGCTGCCATATGGAACTCGGCGACGGGGTCTACCTGAACGCAGGCTGCGTCATTCTCGACAGTGCACGCGTCACGATCGGCGATCGCACGATGCTGGGTCCGGGCGTGCAGATCTACTGCGCCGATCACCACCGCGACGCGACGGAACGGGCGAAGGGCATCGAGCGGGCGCGTCCTGTCGATATCGGCGCGGATGTCTGGATCGGCGGCGCGGCGATCCTTCTGCCGGGGGTGCGCATCGGTGCAGGCGCGATCATCGGCGCCGGTGCGGTGGTCACGCGCGACGTCGCGGCGGGCGCGCGGGTGGTGGGCAACCCGGCGCGCCCCGTCTGACGGTCCGGACGGCCAAACGCGAAAGGGCGCCCGAAGGCGCCCCGATTGCGAACCATTTGGCTTTTTCAGCGCGCGGACGGGCCGATCATCATCACCATCTGCCGGCCTTCCATCTTGGGGAAGT
The DNA here is from genome assembly GCF_947503795.1 of uncultured Jannaschia sp. Lineage (NCBI taxonomy): Bacteria > Pseudomonadati > Pseudomonadota > Alphaproteobacteria > Rhodobacterales > Roseobacteraceae > Jannaschia > uncultured Jannaschia sp. Next base: position 1,018,914 of record NZ_CANNEZ010000001.1, read on the forward strand.
TCTCGACCTTGCCGACGGTCTCGGTGTCCTTGGCGACCCGCTCGAGCAGCTCTCGACCGAGATTCTGGTGCGCCATCTCGCGGCCGCGGAATCGCAGGGTGACCTTCACCTTGTCGCCGCCCTCGAGGAACCGGAAGACGTTGCGCATCTTGACGTCGTAGTCATGCGTGTCGGTGTTGGGGCGGAACTTCACCTCCTTCACCTCGATCGTCTTCTGCTTCTTTCGGGCCTCGGCCTCTTTCTTCTGGGTCTCGTACTTGAACTTGCCGAAATCCATGATCTTGCAGACCGGCGGATTGGCGTTCGGACTGATCTCGACGAGGTCCAGACCGGCATTCTCGGCCATCTCTCGGGCGCGGGCGGGGCTGACGACCCCGACGTTTTCGCCTTCGGCGCCGATCAGGCGGATTTCGACGGCGCGGATCTTGTCGTTGACACGGGGGCCGGTGTCGCGCTGCGGAGGCGCGTTGTGGGGTCTGCGGGCGATGGTCGTTGTCCTCTCAGATGTTACGACAGGGCGACAAGGTAGCTGTCCTCCGCCGCCGCTTCAAGGCGAGAGAATAGCGTGGAACCCGAAGGTGCGCTTTCGGATTGAGGGTGTAGGGGCGTTGCGCCATGCAACCCCAGGACGAGAATCGCACCGAGGAGTACCGCACATGTCCCGCAACCTGATCGTCGGCCTGGCCGTCGTGGTCGTCGCCATCCTGGCCTGGATCGTGATCGACCGCATGGATGACGGCGAAGTGGCCGCCGTCGAGAGCGACGTCGAAGGCGCCGTCGTCGAGGCCGAAGCCGAAGCGGTCGAGACGACCGAAGAGGTCGAAGCCGCCGCCGAAGAGGCCGCTGCCGAAACCGAAGCCGCCGCCGAAGAGGCCGCTGCCGAGACCGAAGCCGCCGCGGAAGAGGCTGCCGAAGGTGCAGCCGCGCTGGCCGAAGATGCCGGTGAGGCGGTCGAGAACGCCGCCGACGCGACCGCCGAAGCCGCAGGCGACGCTGTCACCGCCACCGGCGAAGCGGTCGAGAACGCTGCCGAGGCCGTGGAGAACGCCGCCGAGGGCGCCGCTGCCGAGGTCACCGAATCGACTGTCGCCATCACCGATGACGCCGCCGTCGAAGCCACCGATGGTGTCGAGGTCACGACGACGACCGTGCCGCTGGAAGGTGGTGACGCCGACCTGAACACGCTGCTGACCGCCGAAAACTTCGATGGCGAGCAGATCCTGGTCTATGTCGACGAATCCGATCTCGACCCGGTCGTGAAGACGACCCTGCGCACGGCCGTCGAGCAGGCCGAGAACAACCCCGACATGGTCGACGCCGTCGTCCTTCAGCTGCGCACCCGCCTTCTGGGCGAGTGATCGCACCCACCTGAAACGAGAAGGGGCCGCGTCCGGTTTGGACGCGGCCCCTTTTTCATGTCCGGCGAGCCATACGGCGTGGCGGGCGTCAGCCCACGAACGCCTTTTCGACGACGTAGTGCTTCGGCTCGGAGTTCGCGCCTTCCTCTAGGCCGAAGCCTTCGAGGATCTCCTTCAGATCGGTATTCAGACCCATCGAGCCGCAGACCATCGCGCGGTCCGTCTCGGGCGTGATCGCGTCGATGCCGAGATCGCGGAGCACCTCGCCCGAGCGCAGAAGCTCGGTGATCCGGCCCATCTTGGGCGACGTCTCGCGGGTGGTCGTCGGGTAGTAGCGCAGCTTGGCGATGTTCTCGGGCCCGATCAGCTCGGCCAGCATCTCGTCGCTCCGCACCTCCTCGATCAGGCGGCGGCCGTATTCCAGCTCGGCCACGTCGCGCACGGTATGGGTGACGATGACCTCTTCGAAGCGCTCGTAGGTCTCGGGGTCGCGTAGAAGCGAGGCGAAGGGCGCAAAGCCCGTGCCCGTGGCGAAGAACCACAGCCGTTTGCCCGGCAGCAGGGCGTCATGGACCAGCGTGCCCACCGGCTTGGGCCGCAGGATGATCTGGTCGCCCGGCTGGATGTGCTGGAGCTTAGAGGTCAGCGGGCCGTCCTGCACCTTGATGGAATAGAATTCCAATTCGTCGTCCCAACTGGGCGAGGCGATGGAATAGGCGCGCAGCAGGGGCTTCTGTCGCCCCGTCTCGGGATGCGGATCGCCCATCAGGCCGATCATGACGAACTCGCCCGACCGGAACCGAAGCGAGGCGGGGCGCGTCACCCGAAAGCTGAACAGCCGGTCGGTCCAGTGGGTGACGGCGGTGACCGTCTGGGCGTCGGGCAGGACGGGCTGCGCGGTGGCATTCACCGGGGTGGCGGGCTGCTGGGTCACGGGGCTCTGCTCGGTCATGGGCTGTCGGACGCCGGTGTGGCGCCCCTCCGGGGTCTAGTCGTTGATCTGGGTCAGGGGAAGGTCAGGCGGCGTCGCGCGTGCGCCCCAGCCGGGCCTGATAGTCATGCGCGCGCCAACCGGCGCGGGCGCGCCATTGGTCCGCAGGCTGGCGGGCGGCGAGGGCCTCGTCGATCTCGACCTCGTCGAACCCCGCGCGCCGGGCCATGGCGTATTGGTCGGCGAGAACGTGCCCCGCGGCCCTCAGACGCCCGGCGAAGCCCGCGCGCCGCAGCTGTCGTGCGATGGTGAAGCCCCGCCCGTCGGCGAAGCTGGGAAACGCCACGCGGATCGTCACGACCTCGGCCAACCGGTCGAGGACCGGCGCGAGGTCGGCATCGGGGGCGATGTCCACGGCGAGCGGCCCATTGGCCGGCAGCGCGTCCGAGGGAACGAACTGCGCGTTCAGGTCGTCGGCGGCGAAGCCGGTATCGGTCACGATGGGCATGGGGTCAGTCCTTGCACGGCCGCGCGGGCCAGATGCGCGCGCCGTCAAGATGGATGCCGCATTCGGTCTTCTCGGTCCGGCGCCAGCGTCCCGCCCGCATGTCCTCGCCCGGCAGCACGCTTTCGGTGCAGGGCGCGCAGCCGATGGACGCGAAGCCCTTGGCGACCAGCGGGTGACGGGGCAGGGCGTGGGCGTCCATATGGGCGGCGATATCCTCGCGCGACCACGCGGCCAGCGGGTTGAACTTGAGCGCGGCGCCGTCGGCCTCGACCACGGCGAGGTCCGCCCGGTCGCCGCCGTGATGACGCTTCCGCCCGGTGATCCAACCGTCGAAGGCCTGCAACGCAAGTTCCAGTGGCTTGACCTTGCGAATGGCGCAGCAGGTGTCGGTGTCCGACTGGTGCAGGAGGCCGTCGGGGTCATGTGCGAAGGTATCCGCGGGATCGGGTCGGATGATACGGATATCGGTGAGGCCGAGGATCTCGGCCACCTCGGTCTGGTAGGCGAGCGTTTCTACGAAGAGCATTCCCGTTTCGAGAAACAGGACCGGACGTGCGGGATCGACGCGCGACAGCAGATGCAGGAGGACGACCGATTCGGCGCCGAAGGACGAAACCATGGCGATCTCGCCCGTCCCGAGCGCGCGGACTAGGATGGCCTCGGCGGGGGCGTCGGCCAGCTCGGCGTTCAGCGCGGCCGCGCGGGCGGCGATCAGGACATGGGCATCAAGCGGCACCGCGGGCCTCCGTGGGATAGAGCGCGGCCTTGAACGGGGCGGCGCCGAGCCGTTTGTAGGTCTCGAGGAAGATCTCGTCGGGTCCGTCCCTCAGGTCGAGATAGGCGAGGATCAGGCGCTCGATCGCCGGCACGATCTGGTCGTAGGCGAAGCCGGGACCGGTGCGCGCGCCGATCGCCGCGTCCGGGCCCTGATCGCCGCCCAGCGTGATCTGGTAGTTCTCGACGCCCGCGCGATCCAGCCCGATGATGCCGATATGGCCCACATGGTGGTGCCCGCAGGCATTGATGCAGCCCGAGATCTTGATCTTCAGGTGGCCGACATCGTGCTCGATCTTGAGGTCGTCGATGCGGGTCGCGATGGCTTGTGCGACGGGGATCGAGCGGGCGGTGGCCAGCGCGCAGTAGTCCATGCCGGGGCAGGCGATGATGTCGGAGGCCAGCCCGATATTCGCAGTTCCGAGCCCTGCGCCGCGCAGTGCGGCATGGATCGCGGGCAGCGCGTCGCGCGGCACATGCGGCAGGATGACGTTCTGCTCGTGGCTGATGCGGAGCTCGCCATAGGCATGGGTCTCGGCCAGGTCCGCGATCAGGCGCATCTGGTCGGCCGTGGCGTCGCCGGGCGTCGCGCCATGGGCCTTTAGCGAGATGGTGACGACGGCGTGGTCGCCCCGGCGGTGGGCCTCGGTATTGGTGTCGATCCAGGACCGCAGGACGGGGTCGAGGGTGGGGGTCGCCTCGTTGTCGCGGAAGGCCGGCGGGGCGAACTGCGCCTCGATCCGCGCCAGCGCGGCCATGGCGCTTTGGTCGAAGAGCGGGCGGATCTCGGCGAAGCGGGCGTCGATCATGGCCCGGATCTCGTCCAGGCCGGTCTCGTGGACGGTGATCTTGATGCGCGCCTTGTACTTGTTGTCGCGCCGCCCGAGCCGGTTGTAGACCGACACGATCGCCTCGCAATAGGGCAGCAGATCCGCCAGCGGCAGCCAGTCGGTCAGCACCTTGCCCACCATCGGCGTGCGACCGAGGCCGCCACCGATCAGGACGCGGATGCCGATCTCGTTCCCGCGCGCGACCAGTTGCAGGCCGATATCGTGGGCGCGGGTGACGGCGCGGTCCATGGGCGAACCCGTGACCGCGATCTTGAACTTGCGCGGCAGGAACTGGAATTCCGGGTGATCGGTGGACCATTGGCGCAGAAGCTCGGCCACGGGGCGGGGATCGGCCACCTCGTCGGCATGGGCGCCTGCGAAATGGTCGGCGGTCACGTTGCGGATCGTGTTTCCGGAGGTCTGGATCGCGTGCATCCCGACCTCGCCCAGCCGGTCGAGCATGTCGGGGATGTCGCGCAGTTCGGGCCAGTTGTACTGGATGTTCTGGCGCGTGGTGAAATGGCCGTAGCCCTTGTCATAGGTCTCGGCCAGGTCGGCCAGCACCCGCATCTGCGCGCTGGACAGCGTGCCGTAGGGGATCGCCACCCGCAGCATGTAGGCATGCAGCTGCAAATAGACGCCGTTCATGAGGCGCAGCGGCTTGAACTCGTCTTCGGTCAGGCTGCCGTCGATGCGGCGCTCGACTTGGGCGCGGAACTGGGCGTTCCGCTCGGCGAGGAAGGCGCGGTCGAAATCGTCGTACTGGTACATCAGGATGCCTCGTGGGCTTTGCCGTGGGCGTAATTCGTGGGGCCGCTGGCGCGGAAGGCCTCGCGGAAATGGACGGGGGCCGGGCCATTCTCGGTCCGCGTCACCTCGGCGAGGTAGGCGCCGACGATATGCGGCTGGGCCAGCGCATCGAGGAGGCGGGCCTCGGCCACGGCCTCGTCGGTCAGCATCTCGGCGTCGGAGAGGGCGGTGACCCAGGTGTCGGCAGCGGACAGATAGACCACGTCGCCTTCGAGCAGGCGATTGGCGGTGACGACCTTGGGGGCGAAGGGGCGGCGGCTCATAGCGCGATCTCCCGAAGGGTTGCGGCGGCCGCGCGGGGGGCGAGGCCGTGGAGAAGGAGGGCGGGGCCGGTCACGTCGGCCAGCACGTCGGGCAGGGTGGCAAGGGTCGCGGGGATCGTCCGCTGATCGGTGCGGGAGGCGTTCTCGACGATGGTGACGGGGGTGCCGGGCGCCGCGCCGTGCATCATCAGCCGGCCCTGCATCCAGCGCGCGGCGCGCTTGCCCATGTAGATGCCCGCGACCGCGCCGGGGCGGGCCAGCGCCGCCCAGTCCTGGTCCGCGAAGCCCTGCATATCGTGGCCCGTCAGCATCCGGACCGATCCGTTCCGCCCGCGCTTCGTCAGGCTCTGCCCGATCGAGGCGACGGCGGCGGATGCGGCGGTGATGCCCGGCACGATGGTCCACGCGACGCCGGCGGCGTCGAGCGCCTCGATCTCCTCGTCGAGCCGGCCGAAGATGGTCGGATCGCCGGATTTCAGCCGCACGACATGCGCGCCGCCGCTGGCATGAGCCACCATCAGGTCGTTGATCGCGTCCTGCCCGGTCGAGGGGCCGAACCCCTCCTTGCCGACGTCGAGGATGACCGCCTCGCGCCGCGCCAGCTCGAGGATCTCGGGTGCCACGAGCCGGTCGTGGATCACCACGTCGGCGCGGTCGAGGGCCCGGCGGGCCTTGACCGTCAGAAGCTCGGGGTCGCCGGGGCCCGCGCCCACGAGGTCGACATGGCCGGGACGCGCGTCCCCGGACAGGTGCCGATCGAGGAGCGTGTCGAGCGTGTCGCGGATCGCGGACTCGCCCCGGTCGGCGGCGCGGGGACCGGCCTCGTTATAGTACTCGGCCCAGAAGCGGCGGCGCACGGCCCCCATCGGCAGCGCGTCGGCGGTCGCGCGGAAGGTCTTGGCGATCCGCGCGAGCAGGCCCGTGGCGGCGGGCAGGCGGGCTTCGATATCGGCCTTGATCTTGCGGGCGAGGACGGGGGCCGCCCCTTCGGTCCCGATGGCGACGACGACCGGGTCGCGGTCGACGATGGCGGGCGTGATGAATTGCGAGTTCTGGAGGTCGTCGACGACGTTGACCAGCGCGCCGTCGGCGGTGGCGAGACGCAGGGCCTCGGCGTCGCGGGTTGCATCCTCATGCGCGGCATAGGCCACGACGCAGCAGAGCGCGTCACCGGGCTCCTGGGCGCGGGGGATCAGGGTCAGGCGGCCGTCGGCAGCCCAGTCCGTGATCTCGGGGGCGGGATCCTCGGCCAGCACGGTGATATGCGCTTCGGTCTTCAGAAGCAGGCGCAGCTTGGCGATGGCGGCATCCCCGCCGCCCGCAACAAGGACGCGGCGACCGGCGAGGGCGAGGAAGACGGGGAAGTGCTGCATGGGGCCGGAACCTGTGTTTCGTCTTTCCCGAATGTAGAACATCGTCCTCGGAATGGGCAGGTGGGCGGCGATGACAAGAACGTTGTCATCGTGGATATCTATCGGATATGCGTTCGTTCCGAACAGCGAAGGATTTGCGAATGGCGGCCCGATTGGATGAGCTGGATCGGAAGATCCTCCGGCGGTTGCAGGCGGATGCGGGCGAGTCGCTCGACGCGATCGCCCGCGAGGTGGGGTCGTCGAAGACCCCGGTGTGGAACCGGATTCGCAAGATGCGAGAGGCGGGCGTGATCGGCCCGAGCACGGTGATCGTCGATCCCGACGCGCTGGGGCTGGAGGCGTGTTTCTTCGTGCTGATCCGCACCTCGGAACACGAGGCGGAGTGGCAGGCGCGCTTCCTCGCCGCGCTCCGCGCTCGCCCCGAAGTGCAGGAGGCGCACCGGCTGGCGGGCGAGATCGACTACATCCTGAAGGTCCGGGTCGAGAACGCGCGCGCCTACGACACGTTCTACCAGGCGCTGATCTCGGAGGTGCGGGTGTTCAACGTCACCGCGCTCCTGTCGATGGAGGAGCTCAAGGCCGAGACCGCGCTCCCTGTCTGACTAGGGGCGTCAGCCGAGGTCCTTCGGGGTCACGAAGGCCAGCACGGCGCCATCGTCGCCAATCACGCAGCACGCGCCCGGCGGGTAGTGCCCGAACGCGGGATGGTCGGGGGGCGGTGCGGCCAATTCGGCGGCGGCTTCGGCGATGCCCGGATTGTGGGCGACGATCATAAGCGGTGCGGTGGCATCGCGCGCGTGGTCGAGCAGCACGCGCGTCGGCGCGTTGTAGAGGTCGTCGGGGAAGGCCGTCTCGGCGGCGAGGTCGAGGGCATCGAGCGTCTCGCGCGTACGGGTCGCTGGCGAGCAGAGGATGCGCGCGGGCAGGTGGCCGTCGGCTCGCAGCCAATCCCCGATCCGGCGGGCATCCGCGATGCCCTTCTCGGTCAGGTGCCGCGCGCGGTCGGGGCGGCCGCCGCCGGCCTGTGCGTGGCGCAACAGGATCAGCATGGGTGAAACGCCGCCATGTGATGCGCGGCCTGCGCGTCCGGCCGGGGCGGCGAGGCGGGGCAGGCGCGGCGGACGGCACAGCCGCGCGCCATGCAGTCGTTGCGCGGATCGTCGAGCCAGGCGTGACAGGCCGGGAGGTCATAGCCGTCGGATGTCAGAGCAAGGACGGGACAGGCCGTGGTACAGGGCGCAGGGCATCCCACGCAGGGCGACGGGCCGGGCGCGGGGAGGACGATCCGGCGCGGCACCCGGATCGCGCCGCGAAAGCTGACGTTGAGGCCTTGGGTCCGGTGCACGAGCAGGCCCACCGGCGAGACATGGCACGCCCCGGTGCCCGTGGCCCAGGTCATGAAGGGCTGGCGCGGCGTGCCGAAGGGAAAGAGCGCCGTGCCCCCAAGATCCCGCGCCAGCGCCGTGAGCACGCGAGCGGACCAGCGATCGATCGGGTCCGGCGCATGGGCTTCGGGTGAGGCTTGCAGAACTCTCCAGAAGCGCGCGGGGTCAGGTCCGTAGAGAAGGAGTGTGCCCTCGCCCTTCTGCATTCCGCCCAGCAGTTCCAATCCCAGCACGGTGGCCTCGGCGGCCAACGCGTCCCAGGTGGCGGCCTCAGCCACCGGTATGGCTCATGTGGCGCGACATCTGCCCCGCGACCCGCTGGCGCGAATAGTCGAAATCGTGGCCCTTGGGCTTGCGCGCGATGGCCGCCCGTATCGCGGCCTCGACGGGTGCGTCCTCGGGCGCGGCCCGAAGCGGCGCGCGCAAGTCCGCCATGTCTTCCTGTCCGAGGCACATGAACAACTGGCCCGTACAGGTCAGCCGCACCCGGTTGCAGCTTTCGCAGAAATTATGGGTCAGCGGCGTGATGAAGCCCAACCGCTGACCCGTCTCGGCAAGCGTGAAATACCGGGCTGGCCCGCCGGTGCGATGCGCGGATTCCGTCAGCGTGAAGCGCTCGGCCAGCCGGGCGCGCAGATCGGCGAGCGGCCAATATTGGTCGAGCCGAAGCGTGCCATCTGTGCCGTCGCCCATATCGCCCATCGGCATGACCTCGATGAAGGTCAGGTCGAGGTCCTCGGCGGCGGCCCAGGCCACGAGGTCGAAGAGCTCGCCGTCGTTCACGCCCTTGAGCGCGACGGCGTTGATCTTGACGCGCAGCCCCGCGGCTTGAGCCGCGGCAATGCCGCGACGGACCTTGGCGAGGTCGCCCCAACGGGTGATCGCGCGGAACCGGTCCGCATCGAGGGTATCGAGCGAAACGTTGACGCGGCGCACACCGACGGCGGCGAGATCGGCCGCGAAGCGCTCGAGCTGCGATCCGTTGGTCGTCAGCGTCAACTCGTCAAGCCCGTGGCCCAGATGCTGGGACATGCCTTCGAAGAAGGACATGATGTTGCGGCGCACCAAGGGCTCGCCGCCGGTGATGCGCAGCTTGCGCACGCCCATGCGGACGAAGGCCGTGCACAGGCGCTCCAGCTCCTCGAGGGTCAGAAGGTCCTTCTTGGGCAGGAAGGTCATGTGTTCCGACATGCAGTAGGTGCAGCGGAAATCGCAGCGGTCGGTAACCGACACCCGGAGGTAGTCGATGGTTCGGGCGAAGGGGTCGATCAGCGGTGCGGACATGGCGTGACGGTAAGCCCCGCCGACGGGGCGCACAAGGCGAGACGAGGGGCTGACAGCCGTCCCGCATTGGCTAGGATGGCCGCCAGGCAACCCAGACGCGAAGGCGCACCCGATGATCCGCACGATTCCCCTTCTTGCCCTGATACTTGCGGGCTGTGCGCAGATCCCGTTCCTGAACCGCGGCGCCTCGACGTCGACGGGAAGCGCGCCGACCGAGGTGCCCGCGCCCTTGCCCGCGGGCAGCGCGACCGCGCCCGACACGGTGGTGGCCCCGCCCCGTGCGGTGACGGCGTCGGCGGCGGCACTCGACACCGTCTCCGAGGAACAGAAGGCCGCCGCCCGCGCCGAGGCCGCTGCCGCGCCGGCCGGGGGTGAGCTGGGGACAGTGACCGTGGCGCTCGGCGATCCGGCCGATCCGGGGCTCTGGGTCAAATCCGACCTCGTGAGTGCCGACACCCCCGGAACCGTGCGCACCGGCGACGGCGATGCGATCGCCGTGACGCTGCGCCCGCTCGGGTCGGACGGCGGCGCGCAGATATCGCTTCCGGCGCTCCGCGCGCTGGGCCTGCCGTTGACCGGGCTGCACCCGGTGACGCTAGCCTCCACATGACCGGGGCCGAGCGGGCGATCCCGTGACACCCGGCCGCCGCACCATCCCCGAGCTTGCGGACTGGGACGCCATGCGCGCGGCCTTTCGTTGGGACATTCCCGACCGCTTCAACATCGCCGAGGGCATCTGCGACGCCTGGGCCGAGACCGAGCCGGACCGTGTGGCGATCATTGATCTCTCGGACGGACGGGACGTCTGGACCTATGGCCGCCTCCGCGACGTCTCCGACCGGCTCGCGGGCGGGCTCTCGGCAGCGGGCGTCGGGCCGGGCGACCGCGTTGCGATCCTGATGCCGCAGCGGGCCGAGGTGATCGTGGCGCATCTGGCGGCGATGAAGCTCGGGGCGGTGTCGCTGCCGCTCTTCGCGCTTTTCGGGGCCGAGGCGCTGGACTACCGGCTGCGCGATTCCGGGGCGGTCGCGGTCATCGGCGACGCGGCGGGGCTCGCGCGGCTGGACGCGCTCGATCTGCCGGACCTCGCGCATCGCGTCGATGTCGACGACTGGGACGCGATGCTGGGGACGCCCGTGCCGTGTGCGGACACCGCCGCCGACGACCCGGCGATGATGATCTACACCTCGGGCACGACCGGGACGCCGAAGGGCGTGCTCCATGCGCATCGCTTCCTTTACGGCCATCTGCCCTGCGTTGAGACCGCGTTCGAAGGCTTCCCGCAACCGGGCGACGTGGCGTGGACGCCCGCAGACTGGGCGTGGATCGGCGGGCTGATGGACCTCGCGATGCCCGCGCTCTGGTTCGGCGTACCGCTGGTCGCCAAGCGCTTCGCCAAGTTCGAGCCGGGTGACGCGTGGGATCTGATTGTCGCCGAGGGCGTGACCTGCGCCTTCCTGCCGCCGACGGCGCTCAAGATGCTGCGCCGGAGTCCGGCTCCGAAGGGGCTGGCGCTCCGCGCGGTGATGTCGGGCGGCGAGGCGCTGGGCGCGGATCTCCTCGGGTGGGGACGCGCCGCACTCGGGGTGCCGATCAACGAGATCTACGGCCAGACCGAGTGCAACCTCGTGATGGCGGCCTGCGCGGGCACCCAGACGGTCGAGCCGGGCACGCTGGGCCGCGCCGTGCCCGGCGTCGAAGTGGAGATACGCGATGGCGACGGGCCGGTCGCCGAAGGCGCGGTGGGCGAGATCTGCACCCGCGGCTCGCCCGCGACCTTCCTGCGCTACTGGAACAAGCCCGAACAGACCGAGGAGAAATGGCGCGATGGCTGGCTGCGGACCGGCGATCTGGGTCGGGCAGGGGCGGATGGCGTGATCACCTACATGTCGCGCGACGACGACGTCATCACGTCATCGGGTTACCGCATCGGCCCGACCGAGATCGAAACCTGTCTCACTGGCCATCCGCAAGTCGTGATGTGCGCCGTCGTCGGTCTGCCCGACCCCGATCGCGGCGAGGCGGTGACGGCATTCGTCGTGGCCGAGGGTGAGACAGAGGGGCTGGCGGCTGCCCTCGTCGATCGCGTCCGCGCCCGCCTCTCGCCGCACATGGCGCCGCGCGCCGTCCGCTTCGTCGACGCGTTGCCGATGACGACGACCGGAAAGATCATGCGCCGCGCCCTTCGGGATGCCTGACGGATGCCGTGGATTAAGATTCCGTTATCAAAACGGGCGACATAGGCGCGCCCATACCGTAGCCTGTCGGCGAGCAGGTAAGATCGAGGCGTGCGGTCCGGCACGCGTCGAACAGGAGGTTCGCGACGTGGCAATCGACGCACCCGGCGGCAGGCCGCAGCCCGGAAACGCGAGCATGATGAAGGTCCCGCCGCGAGTGGCCTATTGGACCGATCGACCGGATGTCGCGACCGAGATTTCGGCGGCCGCGGCGCGGCTCGACGTGCCGCTGCAGCCTCTGGGGCGTGGGGTTCGGCGGCCTCAGGCGGACATCTGGATCATCGATACGGACTGGGTCGAGAGGGGCGTTCAATGGGGCGAGGCGCTGCTCGCGGATGAGGCCGTGACCGTCATCCTCTACGGCGAAGGCGAGGGGGCCCATGTGCGCTTGCCCGTCTATCGCAAATTCGTCGCCCGGTCGGAGCAGAGCGCCGCGCTCGACGACGCGCTGTCCCGCGCCATCGGCGCGCTGGGTCACCGCTCCGGCGGGGCCCTACGGGGCGCCGTCAAGCCGATTTCCGCCGACGCCGCGGACTGACCGATCCGTCAGGCCGCTGGCATCCGGCGCTCGACGATCTCGGCCCACCACGAACATCCCGCCGGAATGGCCTCATCGGTGAAGTCGTATTCGGGATGGTGGACGGGGGCCGTGTCGCCATTCCCGACGAGGATGTAGGCGCCCGGCCGCTCCTCGAGCATGAAGGCGAAATCCTCGCCCCCCATGACCAGCGGCGCGTCCTCGCAATCCCCGGAGACCGCACGCGCCACTTCGGCAGCGAACTCCGTCTGTTCGTCGTGGTTGGCCATCACCGGGTAGTTGCGCTGATATTCCACCCGCACGGTGCCGCCGAAGGTCGCGGCGATGCCCTCGGAGATTTCGGTCATCCGCCGCTCGGCCAGGTCGCGCATGTCGTCGTCCATCGTGCGCACGGTGCCCTTGATATGCACCCGCTGGGGGATGACGTTGAAGGCCTTCGACGAGGTCTCGAAGGAGGTGACCGAGACGACGATGTTCTTCGTCGGATCGGCGTTGCGGCTGACGATCGACTGGAGCGCGGTGACGAGTTGCGCGGCCATCAGCGTCGTATCCACGACCTCCTGCGGCTTGGCCGCGTGGCCGCCGCGCCCTTCGAGGTGGATGTCGAACACGTCCGTGGCCGCGAAGAACGCGCCGGGCCGGATCGAGAAGCTGCCCACGGGTTTGCCGGGCCAGTTATGCATCCCGTAGACCTCCTGGATGTTCCAGCGATCCATCATGCCGTCCTCGCACATCTCGCGACCGCCGCCGCCGCCCTCTTCGGCGGGTTGGAAGATCACGACGACCGAGCCGTCAAAATTGCGCGTCTCGGAGAGGTATTTCGCCGCGCCCAGCAGCATAGCGGTATGACCGTCATGGCCGCAGGCATGCATCGCGCCGTCGGTCTTGGAGGCATAGGCCACGCCGGTCTGCTCGTGGATCGGCAGGGCGTCCATGTCGGCGCGCAGGCCGATCACCTTGCCGCCATCGGTCTTGCCCCGGATGACGCCGACCACGCCCGTCCGGCCGATGCCCTCGACCACCTCGTCGCAGCCGAATTCGCGCAGCTTGTCGGCGACCACCTTCGACGTGCGATGCGTGTCGAACAGGATCTCCGGGTTCTCGTGCAGGTCGCGCCGCCATTCGGTGATCTCGGGCAGCAGTTCGGCGAAGCGGTTCTTGACGGGCATGTCGGCTCTCCGGTGTGAGGGGTCGGGCGCAGGACACACCCGATCCGCGGGGGCCGCAAGGGGTCACTCCGCCGCTTCGCGCGCCTTCGGCGTCTCAAGCGCGCCGTCCATGTGCAGCGTCTGCGTGGGAAAGGGGATGTCGATGCCGTTCGCGGCGAAGATGTCCTCGACGGCGAGCATCACCGCCGAGCGGACATGCACCGTGTCGGACTGGGTCGACTTGGTCCACCAGCGCAAACGGACGACCTTGGCGAAATCGCCGAGATTGACCGACAACGCCTCGGGGGCGGGATCGGATTCGACGCCGTCGACACCGTTCGCGGCCTCGACCGCGACCCGCATAGCAAGCTTGGTGTCGGCGTCGTAGTGGATGCCGAAATCGTATTCCGACCGCCGGGTGGGGAAGGCCGTGTTGACGGTGACGGCGTTGGTGTAGACGTCCGAATTCGGGATCACGACGCGCTTGCCGTCGAAGGTGCGGATCAGGGTCGCGCGGGTCTCGATATGCTCGACCGTTCCTTCGTAATCGCCGGCGACGATCTGGTCGCCGACCTCGAAGGGCTGGCGGATCAGGATCAGGAGGCCCGCCAGCATGTTCTGGAGGATGTCCTTGAACGCAAAGCCGATCGCGACCGACCCGATGCCAAGCCCCGCGATCAGGTCGCCCGGCTTCAGGGACGGCGTGACGATGGTCAGCGCCAGCATCGCGCCTGCGATCCAGATCGCCCATTTCGCGAGGCTGCCGGTGACGGCGCCCAGATCGGCACGATCGCGCGACTTGCCGCTGCGGCGGATGCCCCATGCGACGGCGAGGCCCAGACCGACGAAGAGCGCGAGGACGAACGCGGCGACGGCGAGGTTTGGGATAAGGCGGAAGAACCCGTCGAGCCAGCCATCCAGCTTTTCGAGGATCAGTTGCGGGTCCGCGTCGATCGGATCGGCCCCGGTGAGCGTCTCGCCCCCGGTCTCGGTGTCGTCCTGTTCCATGGGGTCTCCGGCGTTGTGCTATGGGCAAACCACCCGGCGTGGTTGCGGTTCCCCGCGCCGGGCTACTCGGTCAGGGTGGCCACGACGCGGCGCAGGAGCGCCTCGCCCGCCTCGAACTGCTCGACCGCGATCCATTCGTCGGGCTGATGCGCTTGCGCGATGTCGCCGGGGCCGCAGACCACGGCGGAATAGCCGCGCTCCTGGAACTGGCCGGCCTCTGTGCCGTAGGTGACGACATGGGTGCCGTTGTCGCCGGTCAAGCGGCGGATGAGGGTCTCGGCCCGGCCGCCGTCCTCGGGGCGGAGCGCCGGCACGCCGAAATTGCGATCGAAGGTCACGCCCGCGTTCGGATGGCGCGCCCGAAGGCTCGCGTCGAGTTCGGTCAGAAACGCGTCGAGCGCCTGCGCGTGGCGCTCGGGATCGTCACCCGCCGGACAGCGGAAGCCGACGCTCAGATGGCAGTCCTTCGCGGTGATGTTGTGGGCGGTCCCGCCCTCGATCGTGCCGACATGCACCGTGGTGAAGGGCGGGTCGAAGGCCGCCGAGACGGCGTTCGGCGCCTCGGCCCGGATGGCGTCGTTGCGGTCATTGACCCAGCCGAGGATGCGCCCGGCCTCGTGCACGGCCGAAACCCCTTCGGGCAGCTTCGAGGAATGGACCTCGTAGCCGTGGACGTGGATCGCGAAGAGGACGCTGGCATTGTGGCCGGTGACCGCGCGCAGCATCGTCGGCTCGCCGATGATGGCGGCGGCGGCGCGGGGCAGGTGGCCCAGCATGTCGTCGATCATGGGCGGGGCGCCGACGCATCCGACCTCCTCGTCGTAGCTGAGCGCGATCTGAAGCGGGCGCTTGAGATCGAGCGACAGCGCGTGCGGCACCATGGCCAGCGCCAGCGCGTCGAAGCCCTTCATGTCGCAGGTGCCGCGCCCGTAAAGCTTGCCGCCCGCCTCGACCACGGTGAAGGGATCGGTGGACCAGTCCTGCCCGTCGACGGGTACGACGTCCGTGTGACCCGACAGGACCAGCCCGCCCTCCACCTCGGGCCCGACATTGGCATAGAGCGCGGCCTTGGTGCCGGTGGCGTCATAGACCCGCCGCGCGGAGACGCCGTGGCCGGCCAGGTAGTCCTCGACCCAGTCGATCAGGTCGAGATTCGAGTCGCGGCTGACCGTCGGGAACGCCACGAGGCGGTCGAGGATCTGTCGGGCGGTCAGGTCCATGAATTTCTCCTTCGGATGCAACGGGTGCGCCCTCGACGTGCAGCGGTCAAGCGGGACGGCGCGAAACCGGGCAGCGGCGAAGTGGACGCCCGGTAATTGGGCGAAGGCCTTGCACGGCAGGCGCGCCGTGGTAGCGTTGCCCCCGACGACGCCGCGCGCCCATGACGCGGTGCGACAGCACGGGGAGCGGGGATGCCGAACGGCGAGACCCGGAACGTCTTGGAGGTCCGAAACCTTCAGACGGTGTTTCATACCCGCGGCGGGGAGGTCCACGCCGTCAATTCCGTGAGCTTCGACGTGAAGCCCGGCGAGCTGCTGGGTGTCGTGGGCGAAAGCGGATCGGGCAAATCCGTCACGATGATGTCGCTGATCGGCCTGCTGCCGTCGCCGCCCGCCGAGGTGCGCGCGGGCGAAGTCCTGCTCGACGGCGAGGATCTTCTCCAGGCCTCGAACGCCCGGCTGCGGCAGGTGCGCGGCGGCGAGGTCGGCTTCATCTTTCAAGACCCGATGACCTCGCTGAACCCGGTCTTCAACGTCGGCTTCCAGATCATGGAGCCGCTGCGGCGGCACATGGGACTGAACAAGAAACAGGCGGCCGAGCGGGCCGTCGAATTGCTCGAACTGGTCGGCATTCCTGGCGCACGGGGGCGGCTGGGGGATTATCCGCACCAGTTCTCGGGAGGGATGCGGCAGCGGGTGATGATCGCCATCGCGCTGGCCTGCGACCCGAAGGTCCTGATCGCCGACGAGCCGACGACCGCGCTCGACGTCACGATCCAGGCGCAGATCCTCGAGATCGTCGAGGATCTGCGCGCCAAGCTCGGGATGGCGATCGTCTGGATCACCCATGACCTCGGCGTGGTCGCAGGCATCGCCGACCGGGTGCTGGTGATGTATGGCGGCCAAGTCGTCGAGCAGGCGCCGGTGCATCCGCTGTTCAACGATCCGCGACATCCCTACACACGCGCGCTTCTGAAGACGATCCCGAGCGTATCGGGCGCACGGGCCGACATGCTGCAGGTGATCGAGGGGCAGCCGCCGATCCTCGGGGCGGCGCCCACGTCCTGCCCGTTCCTCGACCGCTGTCCGCTGGCCCATGCGCGCTGCCATGTCGAGAACCCGCGCCGCGAGGATGTCGGCGGCGGCCATGACGTGGCCTGTTTCCACCCGCTCGCGCATACCGCGAAGGAGGCGGTGGCATGACCCGCCCCCTCGTCGAGGTGCGCGACCTCAAAATGCATTTTCCGATCCATGCCGGGCTTCTGCGACGGCAGGTCGGGGCGGTGAAGGCGGTCGACGGCGTGTCCTTCGACATCATCGAGGGCGAGACCCTCGGGCTCGTGGGCGAGTCGGGCTGCGGCAAGTCCACCTGCGGCCGCGCGGTGCTGCGGCTCTACGACATCACGGAGGGCGAGATCGTCATCGACGGGCGCGCCATCGGCGGTGATAGCCAACGTTCGCTGCGGACGATGCGCCCGACGATGCAGATGGTCTTCCAAGACCCGCAGGCGTCGCTGAATCCGCGCATGACCGTCGGCAACATCATCGGCGAGCCGTTGCAGGAACATACCGACATGGACGCCACCGCGCGGCAGGCGCGCGTGGCCGAGCTGATGGACCAGGTCGGCCTCAACCGGACCTTCCTCAACCGCTACCCCCACGAGTTCTCGGGCGGGCAGCGGCAGCGGATCGGGATCGCCCGCGCACTTGCGCTGAAGCCGAAATTCATCGTCTGCGACGAGCCGATCGCGGCGCTCGACGTGTCGATCCAGGCGCAGGTCGTGAACCTTCTCGAGGAGCTGCAGAACGAGCTGGGGCTGACCTATCTCTTCATCTCCCACGACCTCAGCATGGTGCGGCACATCGCCGATCGCGTGGCGGTGATGTATCTCGGCAAGGTGGTCGAGCTTGCGCCGCGCGACGCGCTCTACGACCACCCGCTCCACCCGTATACCGAGGCGCTGCTTTCGGCCGTGCCCGAGCCTGATCCCGCCAAGGCCGGCCAGAAGAAGAACCGGATCGTGCTGCAGGGCGACGTGCCCAGCCCCGCAAACCCGCCCGAAGGCTGCAACTTCTCCACCCGCTGTCCCAGGGCGATGGACCTGTGCCGCCGGGTCGATCCGGCCTTTCGCGAGGTCGAGCCGGGTCATTGGGCCGCGTGCCACCTGCACGATCCCGAGCATCAGGCCGACATGGTGCCACCGCCCGTCGCCGGGCCTGACACGGATGCCGGGCCGGACCCCGACGCCGCACCTGCACCCGAGGGGGATGGATGAAATTCCAATTTTCACTGAAGATTGGGGGGCCGACGCGACGCAGATCGCGCGGAACGAGGACGATGAGCATCAACGCTTCGCGCGATACGCGAACGATCAACACGGAGATCAACACATGACAACCAGATCCGCATTGCTGTGCGCCGCCGCCAGCTTCGCCCTGGCCCCGATGGCATATGCCGACGGCCACGAGGGCAAGCGCGGCCGCGACGGCCAGGTCAATATCATTTACTGGCAGGCGCCCTCGACGCTGAACCCGTTCCTGTCGGGTGGCACCAAGGACGTCGAATCCGCCTCGCTGATCGTCGAGCCGCTCGCGCGCTTCGACGAGACGGGCACCATCCAGCCGTGGCTCGTCACCGAGATCCCCACCGTCGACAATGGCGGCGTCACCGAAGATCTGACGCAGATCACCTGGAAGCTGCGTGACGACATCCTCTGGTCGGACGGCACGCCCTTCACCAGCGCCGACGTCGCCTTCACCCACGAGTATTGCACCCACCCCGAGGGCGGCTGCGCGCAGATCACGAAGTTCGAGTCGGTCGAGAGTGTCGAGACGCCCGATGACTTCACCGTGGTCGTGAACTTCAAGGAGCCGACGCCCTATCCCTACACCGCGTTCGTCGGCGGCGAGAGCCCGATCCTGCAGAAAGCGCAATTCGAGGGCTGCCTCGGCGCCGCCGCCTCGGCCTGCACCGAGCAGAACTTCAACCCGATCGGCACCGGTCCGTTCGTCGTGGACGAGTTCCGCACCAACGACGTGATCTCGCTCTCGGCCAACCCGAATTACCGCGAGGCGGGCAAGCCGGCCTTCGCCAGCGTAAACTTCAAGGGCGGCGGCGACGCCGACGCGGCGGGCCGTGCCGTGATGCAGACCGGCGAGTTCGACTACGCCTGGAACCTGCAGCTGGCCCCCGAGGTCATCGCGCAGATGGAAGCGGGCGGCTTGGGCACGCCGGTCGCGGGCTTCGGTCCGCTGGTCGAGCGCATCATGCTCAACAACACGAACCCCGATCCGGCGCTCGGCCCGGACGAGCGCTCGGTCGTGCGGCCGCATCCGTTCCTGTCGGACCCGGCGGTCTACCAGGCGCTGTCGATGGCGATCGACCGGCCGCTTCTGGTCGAGATCGGCTACGGCCAGGCGGGTCGCGTGACCTGCAACTGGATCCCGGCCCCCGAGGCGTTCTCGTCCACCTCTATGACCTGCGACACGCAGGATCTCGAAGGCGCGAAGGCCATGCTCGAGGAAGCCGGCTGGGTCGACAGCAACGGTGACGGCGTCCGCGAGAAGGACGGCGTCGAGCTGCGCGTGCTCTACCAGACCTCGACCAACGCCGTCCGTCAGGACTTCCAGGCGCTGATCAAGGAGTGGTGGGAAGAGCTGGGCGTCGCGACCGAGCTGCGCAACGTCAATTCGTCGGTGTTCTTCGGCGGCGATGCGGGTTCGCCCGACACGTTCCAGAAGTTCTATGCCGACGTCGAGATGTACGCCAACACGTTCAACGGCACCGACCCGCAGGCCTATCTGGCCAACGGCCTGTGCGACAAGGCGCCGTCGCCCGACACCCAGTGGCAGGGCGAGAACATCTCGCGCTTCTGCATGGAGGAGTACGACACGCTCTGGAACGAGCTGGCCCAGACGGCGGATATCTCCGAGCGTCAGCGCATCGCCAAGGAGCTTAACGACATGATCGTGCAGAACGGCGGGATGATCCCCCTCGTGCACCGCGGTCGCCTGTCGGCCCACGCCAACTCGCTCGGCGGCATCAAGCTGAACGTGTGGGACAGCGAGCTGTGGAACATCGCCGACTGGTACCGCATCGGCGAATGACCTGACCCCGGGGGCGGCGTTCGCGCCGTCCCCGCCCCCGCCGCGCCCGTGGCGCGGTGGGTTTCTCCCGGTCCCCGGCTGCGCGCGGGGGGCTCGGCGAGACCCACCGGAACCCTTCGACCCGAGGACGGCCCATGCTGACCTTCACCATCCGACGACTGGTCTTCGCGATCCCGACGCTGCTCTTCATCGCGCTGGTGATCTTCATGCTGCTGGAGCTGGCGCCCGGCGACCCGATGGCCAACGTCCCGCTGACCGTGCCGTCGGAGGTCAAGGAGCAGATGCGCCAGGCGCTGGGCCTGGGCGAGCCGGCGCCGATCCGGTTCTGGAAATGGATCGTCCAGTTCTTCTGGATCGAGCCCCTGAACGTGGTCGACGGCCTCTTCGGGACGACCTTCGCGGAAGGCAAGCTGCGCATCATCTCGTGGCAGAACCGCGCGCCGGTCTTCATGACCATCGCCGAGCGCATTCCCCAGACGCTCTGGGTCGTCGGCACCGCCTATATCGTGGCCATCGCCATCGCGATCCCCGTGGGTATCTACTCGGCCTACAAGCAGTACTCGGTCTTCGACCAGGCGGGCACGTTCGTCACGATGGTCGGCTTCTCGGTCCCGCCGTTCTTCTCGGGCGTGCTCGTCATCATCATCTTCGCGGTGCAGCTTCGGTGGTTCCCGTCGATCTACGACACGACACTGGTCGTCGATTCATGGGACGCGCTGAAACAGCAGATCTGGCAGATGTTCCTGCCGGTGATGATCCTCGCCCTCCAGATTACCTCCCAGCTCAGCCGGTTCATGCGCGCCTCGATGCTCGATAATCTCGGGCAGGACTACGTGCGAACCGCCCGCGCCAAGGGCCTGCGCGAGCGGACGGTCGTGCTGGTCCACGTGCTGCGCAACTCGATGATCCCGGTCGTGACCGTCATCGCGCTGGGCGTGCCGCAGGTCTTCGGCGGCGCCATCATCACCGAGCAGGTTTTCAAGGTAAACGGCATCGGCCAGCTTCTGATTACGGCGCTGCAGGCCAACGACCTGCCGATGGTGCAGACGCTGACCTTCATCTTCGCGGTGCTGATCGTGCTCTTCAACCTGATCGCGGATGTGCTCTACGGCATCCTCGACCCGAGGATCCGCTATGACTGACGCCCGCGAACCCGTGACCGCATCCGGCGTCGAGCCCGCCGTCACCGCCGCCCCCGGCGCCGTTGGCGGCACCGAGCCCGTTCTGTCCAAGCCCGAGCGCAGCCAGTGGTGGGACGTCTGGGACCAGTTCCGCACGCACAAGGGCGCGATGTTCGGCGCCATCGTCTTTCTGGCCATCGTGGCGCTGGTCGTATTGGGACCCTTCGTCTGGGACATGGAATCGGGGGTGAAGACCGACATGCGGTCGCGCAACCTCGGGATGAGCTGGGAGCACCCGCTGGGCACCGACCGGCTGGGCCGCGACATGTTCGCCCGGATGATCGCCGGCGGGCAGATCAGCCTCGCCGTGGGGCTCACGGCCATGGCGCTCAGCCTTGTGCTGGGCACACTGATCGGCGTTCTTGCGGGCTATTTCCGCGCGCTCGACGGGGCTTTGATGCGGTTGACGGACCTGTTCCTCGCGCTGCCGCTCCTGCCGCTGCTCCTCGTGATGGTCCTCCTCTTCCGCGAGCCGCTTTCGGCGGCCTTCGGGGTCGAGACCGGCATCTTCATCCTGATCGTCTCGGCCATCGGGATCACGTCCTGGATGCAGACCGCGCGGATCGTGCGCGGCGACGTGCTCGCCCTGAAGGAGCGGGAGTTCGTGCTGGCGGCCCGTTCGGTCGGGACGCCGTCGCGGCGCATCATCTCGCGGCATGTGCTGCCCAACGTGCTGTCGCCGATCATGGTGTCGGCGACGCTGGGGATCGCGACTGCGATCATCACCGAAAGCGCGCTCTCCTTCCTGGGCCTGGGCTTCCCGCCCGACTTCCCAACCTGGGGCCGCCTGCTGAACGATGGGGTGCCCTTCCTCGAGCTGAACCCCGGCCTTGCCTTCTGGCCGGGCGTCGCGATCAGCCTCGTGGTGCTCTCGATCAACTATGTCGGCGACGGCCTGCGGGACGCCCTCGACCCGCGCATCCGGGGCCGCTGAGCCGGCGTCAGGCCTGCCGAAACGGCTGCAGCGCGTCACGGTGGACGAGGTGCAGCTTGTTGCCGTCGGGATCGCGCAGGTAGGCGCCGTAGTAGTCCGGTTCATAATGGGGCCGGGGGCCGGGCGGCCCGGCGTCGGTTCCGCCTGCATCCAGCCCCGACGCGTAGGCCGCATCGACCGCCGCTCGCGACGGCGCGATCAGGGCGATCATGGTGCCGTTTCCTGCCGTCGCCGCCCGCTCGTCGAAGGGCGTCGCGATATAGAGGCGCGGCGCGTCGAGGCCCGCGACGTGAAAGCAGAGCATTTCGGGGCCGCCATCGTCCTCGAACGCCCGCTCCACCAGGTTCATCTCGGCGGCGATCGCACGGTAGAACGGGGCCGCGCGCGCGAGGTCGCGCACACCCAGCGTCACGTGGCTGATCACGGTGCGGTGGCCACGCCCACGCCGATCATGCTGTCGCGGGTCACCAGGGCGGCCAACGCGGCCTCGTCCAGACCGTCGGTCCCGGTGGGCCGCGCGGGGATCACGACGTAGCGCATGTCGGCAGTGCTGTCATGGACGCGGACGGTGGTGTCGTCGGACAGCTCGAGCCCGAATTCCGACAGGACGGCGCGCGGCTCGCGCACCGTGCGCGAGCGGTATTCGCGGGACTTGTACCAGTCGGGCGGCAGGCCCAGCAGGTTGCGCGGATAGCACGAGCACAGGGTGCAGACGACGACGTTGTGGGTGTCGTCCGTGTTCTCGACCGCGATCAGGCGCATGGGGCCCACGTCGAACCCCATTTCCGCACAGGCGGCGGACCCGTCGGCCAGCAGGCGATCCCGAAAGGCCGGGTCGGTCCAGGCGCGCGCGACGAGGGCGGCGCCCTGCGCGGGCGAGCGGGCGTCCATCGCGTCGATCTGGGCCGTGACCTCGGCGGGGGTGACGACGCCCTTCTCGACCATCAGCTCGCGCACGGCGATCTCGAGCGTCTGCCAATAGGTCAGCGGTCCGTCCTGATCGGGCCGGTAGGGGTGACCCGAGGGGCTCAGGTGGTCGTGATGGTCATGGGGCATCAGACGGGCTCCAGCCAATGGGCGTAGATCTCGGCGTCGAGCGTGTCGCCGGGGCGTTCGGGTGCCTCCCAGATGTCGTCCATCCGGAAGCGTACGCGATAGAGCGGCAGGCGCGCGGCGTCGTGGGAATAGGCGAGCTGTTCGGGATTGCCGAACGGCCCGAGCACCCGCTCGACGGTGCCGGTCCGGCCACGCAGGTAATGCGGCGTGCGGACATGGCCCGGCGGCGTCATGGTGCGAACGCGGACCCGCGCGCCGGGGGTAAGGGGCTCAGCGTCCGGCATCTGCGGCCTCGCCATAGGTGGTGCCGCGGGCGGCGACCTCCTCCATCTTGGCGCCGAGTTCGGCCACGGAATAGACGCCACGTTCCAAGAGGTTCTGGTTGAGCGATGCCACCCAGCGCTCGTAATAGCTCATGGTCTCGAACGCGTCCTCGCCCATGTCCTCGAGCACCCGCCGCAAGCCGTCCACCGAGAAGACGCCCGCCAGCCCCGCGAGGATCACCAGCGCATCGACCCGCTTTTCCCACAGCGCGAAATCGTGATCGGCATCGGGAACCGGACCGGCGAGGTCGCCGCCCATGTCGTGCCAGCGCCGTGCGGGACCGTCGGTCATGCCTGCGCCTCCAGCTGTTCGATCTGCGGGCGGAGTCCCTCCAACGCGTAGCCCGCGCGCGCCGTGGCGGCGAGGATGTCGTTCGCAGGCATCCGGCCCGCCATGGCCAGCGCCCAGAGCACCGCGCTGCGCGTGCCCGATGCGCAATAGGCCACGACGGAGCCCTCGGCGGCGTCGATGGCGTCGGCCTGCTCCTCGACGGCGGACAGCGTCAGGTTGGGCATCGCGACGGGGTTGAAGGTGAAGGCGAGGCCCGCGGCCTCGGCGGCGGCCTGCATCGCGGCGGCCTGATGCGAAGGCGGCACCTCGCCGTCGGGACGGTTGCAGATGATCGCGGTCACGCCATCCGCGGCCAGCTCGGCCATGTCCTCGGGGTCGAGCTGGGGCGCGACGGAGGTCGTGTCGTCGAGGGGGCGCAGATCCATGGGCGGCGGTCCGGTTTGGTCGGTTACGTCCGCGAAGATGCCCGCAGGGTGCGCGGAAGGAAAGACGCGGATCGCGCGCGCGTCACAGCCGGTTGACGGGCAGCTTCAGCGCGACGTTCCCGTCGGCATCCGGCTCGGGCATCCGGCCGCCCCGCATGTTCACCTGCAGCGACGGCAGGATCAGCTTCGGGGCACCCAGCGTCGCGTCGCGCTCGGTCCTGAGCTTGAGGAAGGCCTCGCGCCCATCGGTGACGTGGCGGTTGCGCTTCTCTGCGGCGACGCTGGTTTCCCACGCGAACTCGTCGCGGCCCGGCGCCTTGTAGTCGTGGCCGACGAAGATGCGGGTGGCATCGGGCAGGGCGAGGATCTTCTGCATCGAATCCCACAGCGTCTCAGCCGAGCCGCCGGGGAAATCGCAGCGCGCGGTGCCGAAATCGGGCATGAACATCGTGTCGCCGACGAAGGCCGACGCGGCATCCTCGGGCCCGACCACATAGGTAAGGCAGGCGGGCGTGTGGCCCGGCGTGTGCAGCACGCGGACGGGCAGGGTGCCGATCTCGAAGCGGTCGCCCTCGCGGAAGAGCGCGTCGAACTGGCTGCCGTCGCGTTGGAACCGCGTGCCCTCATTGAAGATCTTGCCGAAGGTGTCCTGAACGGTAACGATCTCGGCGCCGATGCCGATCTTCCCGCCCAGTTTCTCCTGGATGTAGGGCGCGGCCGAAAGGTGGTCGGCATGGACATGGGTTTCCAGCAGCCACTCCAGCGTCAAGCCCCGGTCGCGGATCGCGGCGATCAGGCGGTCGGCGCTGGTGGTGGAGGTCCGGCCCGCAGCCATGTCGAAATCGAGCACCGGGTCGATGACGGCGCAGGTCGTGCCGTCATCCACCAGATAGCTGACGGTGTTGGTTCCGGGGTCGAAGAACCCCTCGACATTGGCGGTCATGGCGTGTCCTCCCGCACGTACTGTCAGGGTGAGGGGGCGGGGGGTCAAGTCAGACGACCAGCTCGTTGTCGGCTTCCTCGTCGCGGCTTTCATCGTGGCTGGCCAGCGCCATGCCGAAGGTCAGGATGCCGACGCGCCCTGCGGTCATCAGGATGATGATGATGAGCTTGCCCAGCCCCGTCAGATCGCCCGTGATCCCCATCGAGAGGCCGACCGTCCCCATGGCCGAGATCGCCTCGAACATCACCGCGTCGAAGGGCAGGCCGGGATCGGCGAGTAGCAGGCAGAAGGTCGCGGCGAAGAGCAGGCCCGCGTAGTAGGTCAGCGACGCGGTGGCCGTCTGAAGCCGTTCGAGCGGGATCTCGCGCTTGGCGTAGCGGATGCGGTCGCGGCCCTTCAGGGTCGAGCGGACGAGGCCCACCAAGGCCGCGAAGGACGTCGTCTTGAGCCCGCCACCCGTGCCCGCCGGCGAGGCTCCGACGATCATCAAAAAGAACATCACCACGATGATCGCGGGCGCCAGCGCGCCGATGGGCGTAGTGTTGAAGCCGACCGTGGTCGATGCGGTCATGACCTGGAAGAAGCTCGCCAGCAGGCGATCTTCGGGCGCCATGGCCTGATAGGTCGGCTCGGCCACGAAGAGGATCGCGGTCCCGACCACCAGGAAGCCTAGCGTCATGCGCCAAATGACCTTGGAGGTGAACCCGAGGTAGCGCGCGCGCCCCGTCAGCGTCCGGAAGAAGTCGACGAAGATCAAAAAGCCCATGGCGCCCAAGAGCGACAGTGCCGAGATGGTCAGAACGACGCCGGAATGGTCGTAGAACCCCTCGAACGAGTTCGAGTTGAGCGAGAAGCCGGCGGTCGCGAAGGCCGAGACCGAGTGGAAGATCGCCGACCAGACCGCGTCCTCGACCCCGGAGGCGTCGAACACCACCCAGAGGGCCACCGCGCCGATCGCCTCGCAGGCCAGCGCGAAGAAGACCACGGCCTTGACGAAGCCGCGCGGATCCACATCCTCGGGGAGGTTGAAGGCTGTCCGCGTGGCATGCGCGCGCAGCCGGTCGAAGCGGTCGGCCAGGTGCAGGGCCACGAACGATCCGATGGTCATGTAGCCGAGGCCGCCCATCTGGATCAGCGCGAGGATCACGATTTCGCCGAAGAAGGTGAAGGTCGAGCCCGGATCGACGGTGACGAGCCCTGTCGTCGAGACCGCCGAGGTCGCGATGAAGAGCGTATCGAGCGCGCCGGTCGGCACCTCCTGCGCCACGGGGAGCGACAGGAGCGCCCATCCGAGCACCATATAGCTCAGATAGCCCATAAGCAGAAGTTTGGGGGGCGAGGTATGAGCGAGGATGGAGCGCCAGCGGGCCCATCCCTTGAGAAGCGTCATTTGCACGCTGGACATGAATGTCGTCCGCCGGTTGTACGGTCGCAAACGCCGGGTCGGGCCCGTTGTTCCGGTGATCCTTGCATCGGGCGGGTCGAAATCTCTAGATGCGTTCGACGGATCGGGAGGGATGTATGGGCTGGAAGGCGGAGTGGGAGCGGGCCAGGACCGACCCCGAAGGGTTCTGGATGGAGCAGGCCCGCGCGATCGACTGGGAGCGGATGCCCTCTCGGGCGCTGCACGACCAGGGCGGCCCGGTGCCCGAATGGTTCGCGGACGGGATGGTCAACACCTGCCACAACGCCGTCGACCGGCATGTCGCGGCCGGGCATGGCGACCGCCTGGCGCTGATCCATGACAGCCCCGTCACCGGACGCGTCACCCGCATCACCTATACCGAGCTTCAGGACCGTTGCGCGCGCCTCGCCGGGGCGCTGGGCGAACGGGGCGTGGGCGCGGGCGACCGGGTCGTGATCTACATGCCGATGGTGCCCGAGGCGATCGTCGCGATGCTCGCCTGTACGCGCATCGGGGCGATCCATTCGGTCGTGTTCGGCGGCTTCGCGGCCTCCGAGCTGGCGGTGCGGATCGACGACGCCAAGCCCCGTGCGATCATCGCGGGCTCCTGCGGGATCGAGCCCGGACGGATCGTCGCCTACAAGCCGCTTCTGGACGAGGCGCTGCGCCTTGCCGACCATGCGCCCAACTTCACCATCCTGCTGCAACGCCCCGAGGGGCCGGGCGAGATGGGGGCGTCGGATGTCGACTGGGCCGACGCGATGGAGGCCGAGCCGGTGCCCTGCGTGCCCGTGCGCGGCGACCACCCGGCCTATATCCTCTATACCTCGGGCACGACCGGCGCGCCGAAAGGCGTCGTGCGCGCGACCGGCGGGCATCTCGTGGCGCTCGACTGGACGATGGAGAACATCTACGACACCCGGCCGGGCGAAGTCTTCTGGGCCGCGTCCGACGTGGGCTGGGTCGTGGGACACAGCTACATCTGCTACGCGCCGCTGATCCACGGCTGCACCAGCGTCGTCTTCGAGGGCAAGCCCGTGGGAACGCCTGACGCCTCGACCTTCTGGCGGGTGATGGCGGATCACGGCGTGGTCAACTTCTTCACGGCGCCCACGGCCTTCCGCGCCGTCAAACGCGACGATCCGACCGGGGCGCTGATGGCGGGGCACGACCTCTCGAAGCTGCGGCACATCTACCTTGCGGGCGAGCGGGCAGATCCCGACACGATCGACTGGATCGCGGCGCGCACCGGCCTGCCGGTGATCGACCATTGGTGGCAGACCGAAACGGGCTGGGCCATCGCGGCGAACCCCGTGGGTCTCGAGGCGCTGCCGGTCAAGATCGGCTCGCCTTCGGTGCCCATGCCCGGCTACGACGTGACCGTGCTGGACGATGCGGGGCAGGCGGTCGAACCCGGCACGCTGGGCGCCATTGCCGTGCGCCTGCCGCTGCCGCCGGGGACGCTGCCGACGCTTTGGCACGCGGAGGACAGGTTCCGGTCGAGCTATCTCTCGACCTTCCCGGGCTTCTACGAGACCGGTGACGCGGGAATGATCGACGAGGACGGATACCTCTGGATCATGGCGCGCACCGACGACGTCATCAACGTGGCCGGCCATCGCCTGTCGACGGGGGCGATGGAGGAGGTGCTGGCCGCCCATCCCGACGTCGCAGAATGCGCCGTGATCGGCGTGGCCGACCCGCTCAAGGGCCAGCTGCCGCTGGGTTTCCTCTGCCTGACCTCGGGCGTCACGCGTGACCACGGCGACGTGGCGCGCGAATGCGTGGCCCTCGTGCGCGAGAAGATCGGGCCCGTCGCGGCCTTCAAGCTGGCCGTGGTGGTGGACCGGCTGCCGAAGACGCGGTCGGGCAAGATCCTGCGCGCGACGATGGCGCGGATCGCGGACGGGCAAGAGTTCAAGATGCCCGCGACCATCGACGACCCGGCGATACTCGACGAGATCGGCACGGCCCTGAAGCCGCTGGGGTATCCGGCCTCGTGACCGCAGCGCCCGGCGACCGCGACGGCGCCGCGGCGCCCGATCCGCTCGACCTTCTGGGGCATGATATCCGCGCCGCCGTGTCGGATGTCATCGGCGGGCTGCGCCTGATCGACGGCGACCCGCTGCCGGAAGATGTGCGCGGGCAGCTGGCCCGCATCCAGGCGTCCTCCGAACTCCTCGCGCGGCTGGTCGAGGAGCTCTTGTCGGGCGGCGGCAACGAGGGCGAGGACGAGGTCGGAAATCTCAACCTGCCGCGCTTTCTCGACGAGGAGTTGCGCCGCTGGCACGGCGCGGCCATGCCGCTGGCCACTCGCGTCAGCCTCGACCGATCCGCCGACCTGCCCGAAGTCGTCCGCCTCTCGCGCCTGTCGCTCCGCCGCGTCGTGGCGAACCTGATGGGGAACGCGCTGCGTCACGCACCGGGCGGCACGATCACCCTGAGCGCGGACGTGCTGGCCGATGGCACGCTCTCGATCGGGGTCGGCGATCAGGGGCCGGGCTTCCCGGACGCGATGCTGGAGGGTGCGGTCGGCACCACCCGCGGCACCGGGCCGACCGCGGGGTCGGGCATGGGCCTTCAGATCGCGAGGGCGCGGGCCGAAGCTCTGGGCGGCACGCTGGTGATGCGCAACCGGCCCGGCGGCGGGGCCGAGGTGACCGTCCGCCTGCCATCCGGGATCTGGCAGCGCGAAGAGGTCTCCGAGACCGGCCTGCCGGACCTGACCGGACACCGCATTCTCGTGGCCGAGGACAGCGTCACGAGCCAGACGCTCGTCCGCGCGATGCTGACGCGGATGGGCGCGGAGTGCGAAGTGGCGGCCGATGGGATCGAGGCGCTGAACTGGCTTTCGCGCGAACGGTTCGATCTGGCACTTATCGATATCGAGATGCCCGCGCTGGGCGGCATCGACGTGATCCGGTCGGAACGGCTGCGCCAGGCGCGCGGCATCGCGCCGCCGACCGCCATGGTCGCGATGACGGCATACGATCTTCGGGACAACCGCGACGCCATCCTGGAGGCGGGCGCGGATGGCGTCCTTCCCAAGCCCTTGCCCGAGATCGCGCCCTTCGGCCGCAGCGTCGCGCATTACCTGCGGTCCACGCCCGCGGCGGCGGATTGGCGCCCCGAGGCCGCGCCTGCGCTGTCGGTGGCGACATTGGCCGAGTTGATGATGGCGGCGGGACCGGAGTTTCAGACCGACCTTCTCGACGGGCTGCGCGCCGATCTCGCGGATGTCGAGGCGGGTCTGGCCGGGGCCATTGCGGCGGGCAACATGGCCGAGATCCGGATCCGGACGCATATCCTGCTGTCGCTGGCCGGGGCCGTCGGGGCGCTCCCGACGCAGCAGGCCGCCCGTCGGCTCAACGATCTTGCGCGCGAGGGGGATGCCGAGGCCGTCGCGATCGCAGGCCGGCTCTGCCTCGGGCGGCTGGCCGACCTGCGGGAGGAACTGGCTGGCGCGGTCTGAGCGGGGGGCTCAGGCCGGCTCGCGCGCCGCCTCGGCGCGCAGCACGGTTTCGACTTGCGCGCCCGCCTCGATGGTGCGGTGCACGGGGCACTTGTCGGCGATCTCCAGAAGGCGCGCGCGCTGATCGTCGTCGAGCGGTCCCTTCAATTCGATTTCGCGGCGGAACCGGTCGATCCGCTCCGACCCGTTCGACGGCGCGTCCTGCGCGTGCATCCGGTCATGGGTGACGTCGACGGCGACATGCTCCAGCGGCCACTTCTTGCGCCGCGCATACATCCGGATCGTCATCGAGGTACAGGCCCCGAGCCCGGCGGCCAGAAGCTGGTAGGGCGTCAGACCGCGATCGGTGCCGCCATAGCTGGTCGGCTCGTCGGCCATGATATGGTGGCGTCCGCCGGCATAGACGTCCTGCGCGAACCCGCCCGCATCGGCCTCGGATACGCGGGTCACCCCCTCGGGCGCGCCGATCGGCGGCGCGGGGCGCTTCAACTCGACATAGCGCGAGGCCCAGGCCCCGATGACGTCGGCGGCATATTCGGCGTCGCTGGCGCGGGTCACGAGGTGGTCGGCCTCGTCCAGCGTCACGAAGCTCTTGGGGTGGCGGGCGGCGGTGAAGATGCGGGTGGCATTCTCGATCCCGACGATCTCGTCCTTCGGGGCGTGCATCACCAGAAGCGCGGGTTTCAACGCGCCGATGGCAGGCGCCAGATTGGCGCCGGCGACGTCCGTGACGAAGCCCTGTCCGATCCGCAGCTTGCGCCCGCCCAGCGTGACCTCGCCCGCGCCGTCGCGCTCGATCGCGTCCAGCGCGCCCGCGAAGTTGTGCGTGACATGCCCCGGATCGAAGGGCGCGCCGATGGTGGCAACCGCGCGTGTGGTGGGAATGTCGGAGGCCGCACGAAGCACCGCTGCGCCGCCGAGCGAATGACCGATCAGCAAGGACGGCGCCATGTCACGGGCCGCGAGCGCCTGGGCCGCCGCGGCGAGGTCGGCGGCGTTCGACGTGAAGGACGTGTTCTCGAACTCGCCGCCGGAATGGCCAAGGCCGGTGAAGTCGAAGCGCAGGACGGCCATGCCCATGCCGGCCAGCCGGGCGGCGATCCGGCGTGCGGCGGGGATGTCCTTGCCGCAGGTAAAGCAATGGGCAAAGAGCGCGGTCGCAAGGACGGGGCCGTCCGGCAGGTCGAGCCGCGCAGCAAGGTCGTGGCCATCATGGCCGGGGAAGGTGAAGCGTTCGGTGGGCATGGGGGAATCCTCTGGTTGCCCATAGGATGGGCGCGCGGACCCCGCTGGGGCAAGCGCCGCGCGCCCTGCGTCACGCAAGGGTGAAGCGACGGGAGGATTGCGTCGCCGCCCCGTGAAGTGCCTTTCGGCGGCCGTTCCGACGGCGTCGGGCGCGCAGCGGACAGTCCGATGACACCGTCCGGCCCCCGGCCAAGCGGCAGTGTCAGATCCGGGGCTTGGCCCGCATCAGCGGCATGAGGTCGCCCATATCAGGGCCATTCGCCCGCCCCGTCACGGCATGCCGGAGCGGCTTGAAGAGCGTCTTGCCCTTCCGCCCCGTTCTGTCCTTCACGGCCGCAGTCCAGTCGGACCAGGTCGACGCGGTCCAGGGGGCCTCGGGCAGCATCGCCAGCGCCTCGGCGACGAAGCCGCGGTCTTCCTCGGGGATGTCGGGCGTCGCACCTTCGGTCATCAACTGCCACCAGCCCGCGATATCCGAGCGGCGGTCGACATTCTCGTGGATCACGGCCCAGACGGCGTCGCGCGCGTCCTCGGGGACACCGGCGGCCTCGAATTCCGCATCGACGGCGGACCGGGGGAGGGCGGCCAGCCGCGCGGCGGTCAGCGGGCGAAGGTCGGCCACGTCGAACTTGGTGGGTGCCACGCCAAATTGCGACAGGTCGAAATGTTCGGCCAGCTCGGCGGGACTGTCCCGCAGCGTGATCGGCTGGTTGGACCCGAGACGCGCCATCAGCGACAGGAGTGCCATCGGCTCGATCCCGTCCTCGCGCAGGTCGCGCAGCGCCAGCGTGCCGAGGCGCTTCGACAGCGCCTCGCCTTGCGGGCCGGTCAGCAGCGAGTGATGCGCGAAGGCGGGGTGGTCGTGGCCGAGGGCCGCCATGATCTGGATCTGCGTCGCGGTGTTGGTGACGTGGTCGGAGCCGCGCACGACATGGGTGACGCCCATGTCGGTGTCGTCGACGACCGAGGCGATGGTGTAGAGCACCTGCCCGTCGCCGCGGATCAGGACCGGGTCCGACACGCTCGCCGCGTCGATGCTGAGATCGCCGAGAATGCCGTCGGTCCATTCGATGCGGCTCTGGTCGAGCTTGAAACGCCAGTGGCCACCCCGCTCGGCGCGCAGGCGGTCGCGGTCTTCGTCCGAGAGCGCAAGCGCGGCGCGGTCGTAGACCGGCGGCTTGCCCATGTTGAGCTGCTTCTTGCGCTTGAGGTCGAGCTCGGTCGGCGTCTCGAAGGCCTCGTAGAGCCGACCCGCGGCGCGCATCTCGTCGGCCGCGGCGGCGTATCGGTCGAGCCGCGCGGATTGCGTCTCCTCGCGGTCCCAGTCGAGGCCCAGCCATTCGAGATCGCGTCGGATCGCGTCCGCATACTCGGTCTTCGACCGCTCGGGATCGGTATCGTCGAGCCGCAGGATGAATGTGCCCCCCGCCTTCCGCGCGATCATCCAATTCAGAAGCGCCGTCCGCAGGTTGCCGACATGCAGAAGCCCCGTGGGCGAGGGCGCGAAGCGGGTGACGGTCCGGGTGTCGGGCATGGGCGGGGCTCCTTCGCGCCCGCATCTGTCACCCGCTCCGCGCCTTGTCCAGTCTGGCCCGACCCCTGCGCCGCGCTATCTGGACCGGTGATATCAACCCGATCCGGAGATCACGCCATGACCCTGCTGACCCGTCGCGCCGCGTTGGCCGCCGCCGCCGCGCTGCCTGCCGCTACGCTCATCCCGGCCACCGTCGCCCGCGCCGACGCCCATGCGTCGGGGCCGGCCCAGCCGAAGGCCCGCGGTGCCGCGCTGGGCGACATGACGGTGACCGCGCTCCTGGCCGGGACCGCCACCCGCGAGGGCAACATGCAGGAGACGTTCGGCATGAACGTCGATGCCGAGACCTTCGCCGCCGCCAGCCGAGATGCGTTCATCCCGACGGACGCGGCCCAGTTCTTCTTCACGCCCACGGTCGTCCAGTCGGGCGAGAACGTGATCCTCTTCGACACGGGCCTCAACGCCGCGGGCATCACCGGCGCGCTGGAGCAGGCGGGGATCGCGGCCGGCGATGTCACCCACGTGGTGCTGACCCACATGCACGGAGACCATATCGGCGGGTTGATGAACGAGGGCGCGCCGACCTTCGCCAACGCCGCTTACATCACCGGTCAGGCCGAGTTCGATCATTGGTCGGGCACCGACAACGAAGGCTTCGCCAACAACGTGGCCCCGCTGGCCGAGAACATGACCTTCCTCGGCGACGGCGACGAGGTGGCGCCGGGCATCACCGCGATGGCCATGTTCGGCCATACGCCGGGGCACATGGGCTATATGCTGTCGTCCGGCGACGAGAGCCTTCAGATCACGGCG
This sequence comes from uncultured Jannaschia sp., assembly GCF_947503795.1. Lineage (NCBI taxonomy): Bacteria > Pseudomonadati > Pseudomonadota > Alphaproteobacteria > Rhodobacterales > Roseobacteraceae > Jannaschia > uncultured Jannaschia sp. The sequence continues at coordinate 1,052,311 of NZ_CANNEZ010000001.1, forward strand.
GACATGACCAACCACTACGTCTGGTCGCTGGCGCATCCCGACTGGGAGGTGCGGTTCGACATGGACAAGGAGGCCGCCGCCGCGACGCGCCGGAGCGTTCTGAGCATGGTCGCGTCCGACCGCATCCCGATGCTGGGCTATCACATGCCCTTCCCGGCCATGGGCTATGTCGAGGCCGCGGGCGACGGCTTCCGCTGGGTGCCCGAGAGCTACCAGCTGATGCTCTGAAAGGCGGGGGGGGGGCGGCTGCCCCCCGCACCCCCCCCCGCCAGGGGGTCGCTGGCCCCCTTGGCGATCCCCCGAGGTAGTTCCGGCCAGCGGAGGATCAGGCGTGGACGGGCCAGCGGGCCGCGAGATCGTCGAGACCGGCGCGAACGAGTTCTTCCAGAACGTCAAGATCGATGCGCGCCAGCCGCGTCACGTAGAGGCACGATTTCCCCATGCGGTGCGGTCCGAGTCGGTCCAGGATAAACCCGAATTCAGCATACCCGGGCATGATGTAGATGCTGAGCGCGGCTTTTCGCGGGCTGAACCCGGTCGCGAAATACGTGCCCGACCGGCCCGACGCATAGGTGTAGTCGTAGCGCCCGTATCCCACGAGGTTGCCGCGCCAGAGCTCGGGCGCAAAGCCCGACACCCGTCGAAACATCGCGTCCAGCACGAGGCATTCCGCGTCGCGGGGCGGGGGCTGGGCCGCGAAGAACGCGGCGGGATCGGCATCCGTCGGCTGGGTCAGGTTCTCGGCCATGCGCCGATCCTACCACATCGCGGGTCAGGCGTCGGAGGTGATCTCGGGCCAGCGGCGGTCGCCCTCGGCGATGAAGCCCGGGCGATCGGTGTTCCACGTCTCCTGAACGTCGTCGTTGAAGTTGAGATAGAGCTTGCCGTCCACCACGGCCCAGTTCTCGGGCCGGGTCGAGAAGAGCTGGCCCTTCGCGGCGACCGCCCAGGCGCAGAAGCCGCCATATTGCGGCGCGTAGGCCCTAGGGTCCGCCGCGAAAGTATCGCGGTTCGCCGCACTGGCAAAGCGCCAGGTCGCCCCCGCCCAGTCATGGGTGATCTCCGGGTCGCCGGGCACGGGGGCCGCGTCGGTGAAATAGGCGACCGCATCGGTGCCGTCGATGGCGATGCCGTCCTCGGCATAGACGCGGGCGTAGGGCAGGGTACGCGGCAGGAGCGCATAAGCCCCGGCGGCGCCCGCGGCCAGAAGGGCGGCTCCGGAGGCGAGGAGGGTGCGGCGGGAGATCGGCATCTGACATGCTCCTTCGGCGGCGACGCGGGACGTGACGCGGCCTCATCTACCGCCAACCCGCGGGCCCGTCCAATGACGCCGGTTCACACGCGCGCGAGGGGTTTGCCTTGCATCCCCCCGCGGGCCGGGACTAGCACGGGCCGACCCCATCTGGCCGGAGACGAACCGATGTCCGATCTGCGCGACGCCGCCCTCGCCGTGCGCGAGAACGCCCATGCGCCCTATAGCGGCTTCAAGGTCGGCGCGGCGATCCGTGCGGAATCGGGCGTCGTCTATCGCGGCTGCAACGTCGAGAACGTCGCCTATCCCGAGGGCACCTGCGCCGAGGCGGGGGCCATCGCCGCGATGGTCGCCGCGGGCGAGACGCGCCTGACCGAAGCCTATGTCGTCGCCGGATCGCCCGCGCCCGTGCCGCCTTGCGGCGGCTGCCGTCAGAAGCTCGCCGAGTTCGGTGCGGGCGAGGTGACGGTGACGCTCGCGACCGTGGACGGGACCGAGCGGGCCACGACCATCGCCGATCTTCTGCCGGGTGCATTCGACGCGGGCTTCATGGCGTGACCGGTCCACGCGACACCCTTTCGCGCCTGCGCCGCGACGTGGCCCCCGGCCCCGAGGCGCTGGTCGCCTTCGCCGCCGGGCTCGCCGATGGCAGCGTGTCGGACGCGCAGGCCGGGGCCTTCGCCATGGGGATCTGCCGCACGCCGCTGACGCCCGAGGGTCGCGCGGCCCTGACCCGTGCCATGCGCGACGGGGGCGAGACGCTGCAGTGGGATCTCGACGGGCCGGTGGTCGACAAACACTCGACCGGGGGGGTGGGCGACTGCGTGTCGCTGATCCTGGCCCCCGCGCTCGCGGCCTGCGGGGCCTACGTGCCGATGATCTCGGGGCGGGGGCTCGGACATACGGGCGGCACGCTCGACAAGCTCGCCTCGATTCCCGGCTTCCGGATCGAGATGCAGACCGACGAGCTGCAATCCATCGTGGCTCGCGTCGGCTGTGCCATCGTCGGCGCGACGGGCGAGATCGCGCCCGCCGACCGCAGGCTCTATGCCGTCCGCGATGTCACCGGCACGGTCGAAAGCCTCGACCTGATCGTGGCGTCGATCCTGTCGAAGAAGCTGGCCGAGGGGCCCGAGGCGCTGGTCCTCGACGTCAAGACCGGCGACGGCGCGATCGTCGCGGATGCGGATGCGGCTCGTGCATTGGCGCGCGCCTTGGTCGAGACGGGGCAGGCCGCGGGCGTGATGACGAGCGCGATCCTGACCGACATGAGCCAGCCCGCGGCGACCAGCGCGGGCAATGCGCTTGAGGTGATTGCCGCGATGGAGGCGCTGACCGAACCGGGCGGACGCGGCTCGGAGCGGCTGGTGACGCTGACCCGCGCGCTGGGCGGCGAGCTTCTGGCGCTGGGCGGGCTGGCCCGCGATGCCGAGGACGGCGCGGCGCGGATCGGCGCGGCGCTGACCTCGGGCGCGGCCGCCGAAATCTTCGGCCGGATGGTCGCAGCCCAGGGCGGGCCCACAGACTTTCCTGAACGCTGGCGCGACCGTCTGCCGGCAGCCCCCGTGGTGGCCGAGCTTCATGCCGACCGACCCGGCGTGATCGGTGGCATCGACACCCGTGCGCTGGGCGAGATCGTGGTCGGCCTCGGCGGCGGGCGACGGCGCGAGGATGACCGCATCGATCCGGCGGTGGGCATCAGCCATATCGCGCAGATCGGCGCCATCGTGACCCAGGGCCAGCCGCTGGCGCGGGTCCACGCCGCCGATGGCGATGCCGCCGAGGCCGCGGCGATCCGGGTGGCCGAGGCGATCACCTTCTCGGACAACGCGGTCACGCCGCCGCAACTGGTTCAGGAGACGATCCGATGAGCGTGCCTGCCAATCGCGCCTTCCTCGTCGTGCTCGATTCCGTTGGCTGCGGCGGCGCGCCGGATGCCGCCGAGTTCGGCGATGCGGGTGCCAATACCCTGGCCCATATCGCGCAGTTTTGTGCCGACCGACGGCCCGAGGGGCCGCTCCGCCTGCCGGTGCTCGACCGGCTGGGTCTCGGGGCGGCGATCGCGCTGGCTTCGGGCGATGCGGCCCTCGGCCTCGGGGCCGAGCCACAGGCGCTCTGGGGTGCGGCGACCGAAATCAGCCCCGGCAAGGACACGCCCTCGGGCCATTGGGAGCTGGCGGGCCTGCCGGTGCCGTGGGACTGGACCTATTTCCCTGACACCCAGCCCTGTTTTCCGCCGACCCTGGTCGATGCGGTCTGCGCGGCGGCGGGCACCGGGGGCATCCTCGGGAATCGCCACGCCAGCGGCACGCTCATCATCGAGGAGGAGGCGGAGGCCCATCTGCGGACCGGCTGGCCGATCTGCTACACCTCGGTCGACAGCGTCTTCCAGATCGCCGCCCACGAAGAGGCATTCGGCCTCGACCGGCTGCTGGACCTTTGCGCGGCCGTCGCGCCGATCCTGCACGACATGCGCGTCGGACGGGTTATCGCGCGGCCCTTCGTGGGCGCGGACGGGGTATGGACGCGCACCGCGAACCGCCGCGATTTCGCGATCCTGCCGCCCGCGCCGACGCTCTGCGATGCGGTGCAGGGGGCGGGCCGAGCGGTCCACGCCATCGGCAAGATCGGCGACATCTTCTCGATGCGGGGGATCGACACCGTCGCCAAGGGCCCCGACGCGGCCCTGATGCGGCACCTGGCCGATGCCGTGCACGACATGCCGGACGGAAGCCTGACTTTCGCCAATTTCGTCGAGTTCGATAGCAATTTCGGTCATCGCCGCGATCCGGAGGGCTATGCGGGCCATCTGGAGTGGTTCGACGGCGAGATCGGTCCGATCCTCGACGCGCTGCGACCCGGAGACCGGATGATCTTCACCGCCGATCACGGCAACGACCCGACCTGGCGCGGCAACGACCACACGCGCGAACGGGTGCCCGTGCTGGTGGCCGGGGCCGAGGGCGCGGCCGGCCAGATCGCCTTCGCCGATGTCGCGGCCTCGATCTGTGCCCATCTCGGCGTTCCCCCCATCGGCCCCGGACGGAGCTTCATGTGACCTTTTCGCCCAAGATCGAACTGCACCTGCATCTCGAAGGCGCCGCCCCGCCGGCCTTCATCCGGGGACTGGCCCGCGAGAAGGATATCGATCTCTCGGGCATCTTCCGGACCGACGGCAGCTATGACACCGGCGATTTCAAGCGCTTCCTCGACGTCTACGAGGCGGCGGCCTCGGTCCTGACTACCCCCGAGGATTATGCCCGGCTTACGGTCGCCGTGCTGGAGGACCTGTCGGCGCGGGGCGTGATCTATGCCGAGGTCTTCACCGCGCCGCAGATCGCCGCGAAAAACGACCTGCCGCTCTGGCGCGACCACGTGGCCGCCATGACGGAGGCGGCGGACACCGTGCCCGGGATCGAGTTGCGCCAGATCGCCACCTGCGTGCGTCATTTCGGCCCCGAGGGCGCGCGCGGCGCGGCCCGCTGTGCGGCCGAGACGACGGGCGGGCAGGTCACCGGCTTCGGGATGGGCGGAGATGAGCGTGTGCTGAGCCCCGAAGATTTTACCTGGGCCTTTGACTGCGCGCGCGAGGCGGGGTTGGGCCTGACCTCGCATGCTGGCGAGTTCGGCGGGCCGGAGAGCGTCCGTGACACGCTCGACCACCTGAAGGTCGCCCGGATCGGACACGGCGTCCGCGCGATCGAGGATCTCGCGCTGGTGGACCGGCTGGCCGAGGACGGTATCGTGCTCGAGGTCAATCCCGGCTCCAACGTCGCCTTGGGCGTCTACGCGAAGATTGACGCGCATCCCATTGAGAGGCTGAGAAATCGAGGCGTGAAGGTCACCGTCTCGACCGACGATCCGCCGTTCTTTCACACCGACATGGATGCGGAATACGAGGCGCTGCACCGCGCCTTCGGTTGGGATGACGACATATTTCGCCAGATCAACCGCACCGCGGCCGAGGCCGCGTTCTGCGACGCCGACACCCGCACAACCCTCCTCAAGGCACTGGAGTGACCCCATGGACCATCTGACCGTCGTCACGCACCCGCTGGTGCAGCACAAGCTGACCCTGATGCGCGAGACCACGACCTCCACGGCCGTGTTCCGGCAGCTCCTGCGCGAGATCAGCCAGCTTCTCGCCTACGAGGTCACGCGCGAGCTGCCGATGACCACCAAGCGGATCGAGACGCCGATCCAGGCGATGGATGCGCCGGTCCTGGACGGCCGCAAGATGGCGCTGGTGTCGATCCTGCGGGCCGGCAACGGCCTGTTGGACGGCATCCTGGAACTGGTGCCCTCGGCGCGGGTGGGCTTCGTCGGGCTCTACCGCGACGAGGAAACGCTCCAACCCGTGCAGTATTATTTCAAGGCCCCCGACCATCTCGACGAACGTCTCGTGATCGCGGTCGACCCGATGCTGGCGACGGGCAATTCCTCGGCCGCGGCGATCGACCTTCTGAAGGCGCAGGGGGCCAAGGATATCCGCTTCCTCTGCCTGCTCGCGGCACCCGAGGGGATCGCCCGCATGAAGGACGCGCATCCCGACGTGCCGATCGTGACGGCGGCACTGGACGAAAAGCTCAACGAACAGGGCTATATCGTGCCCGGTCTGGGCGATGCCGGGGACCGGATGTTCGGCACCAAATAGGGCTGCGCGGGCCCGCCTTGCGCTGGACTCGGGCGCGCGGCGGGGGCAGGCTCGGGCCGGATAACCGATGGGAGACGGTGACATGCGGCTGCTGCGCGTTCTGACGATGGGCCTTTCGGGGACGCTCTGCGCCGCGCTTCTGCTGGGGGCGGGTGCCGCCGATGCGCAGACGCGCATGCTGCGCAACACCCAGGCCCCCGCCGAAGTGCCGCCTGCCAGCTTCGATGCCCCGCAATATGTCGACAGCCGGGGCTGCGTCTTCATCCGCGTGGGTGTCGGCGGCGCGACCCGCTGGGTGCCGCGCGTCAATCGCGACCGATCGGTGGTCTGCGGACAGGCGCCGTCGGCGCGGCCCTCCGAGGTCGCTACGGCCCCCGTGGCCGAGCCTGCCCCGGCACCCGTCGCAACAGCAGCCGAGCCCGTACCGACGCCGACGGTGACCGCCGCCGAGCCCGTCATTCCCCGTACCCCCGCCGTCGCCGCCCCACGTGAGATCGCGGCGCCCGCGCCCGCCCGCACCGCCCCGGCGCCCGCTCCGGCGCGGGTCGCGGCCCCCGTCCGGCCCCGCACCGCGCCCCGCCCGGCTCCGCCGGCGGTCGTCGCACCCCGCGCGACGGCGCTGGCCATACCGCCGGGCTGCGGCGCGACCGAGCTGTCGGCCCGCTACCTGCGCAACACGCCGGCCTGTGCGGCGGCACTTGCCGGACGCGCCGGATCGGCTCCGGCCGCGCGCGCCGTCGCCGCACCGACGGTCGCGACCCAACCCGCGCAGCCGCGGCGCACCGTCCGACGCGCGGGCGCGCCCGTCCCGGTGGTCTTGACGCCGCCCGCCTCGGCCGTTCGCGTGAATCCCGCCGCCCCGAGCCCGCGCCGCGCGCGTGGGCAAGTCGTCGTGCCCGCTACCGCTGGCTGCACCGGCGCGACGGAGCTCTCGACCCGCTATCTGAGGGGCGCCACGCGGTGCGGCAGCGGTGCCCGCGACAGCTCGTCGCGCGTGGTCGCACCCGGCGTGACCACGGCGTCGACGCGCGGCCAGCGGGTCGTGATCGTGCCCGCCGCGCGCACCACCTTCGACGTGTCGCATCCGCCCGCGGGCTACCGCGCCGCCTTCGATGACGGGCGGCTGAACCCCGCGCGCGGGCCCCGCACGCTCGAAGGGGACTACCAGTCGCAGGCCATCTGGACGAACGAGACGCCGCGCCGTCTCCGGGGCGTGATCTACGTCACACGCTGAGCCGGGCCGCTTGGCTCAGGTGTCGGGATCGATGATCCCGAGCGCGTCCATCGCCGCCTCGAACGCATCGCGATCGGTGTCGCGGGATGCGGGTCGCCGCGACACGATGGCGTCGAACCGAGCACGCAGTGCGACCTTTTCGTCGCCTTGAGCATCGTTCCAAGGGCGGCCCTGAAGGCCCATCTCGAGCGCATAGAACCCGATGAAGTGGGGTGGGGTGCCCGCCGCGATCAGCGCGGCATAGGCGGCGTCGGCACCCATCGCGCGCAACTGGCCGACGGTCGTGATGCCGGCGCGGGCGAAGGTCGCCTCGGATTTCGGTCCGAGATTGCGAAGCGCCGAGACCGGCGCATCGTCATTCGCGTCGTTCAGATCGAGGCCCAGTCCGTGAAGCGGATCGGGACGGGACGCGGATTGCGCGGCGCGGGCGCGGGGCGCGCGGGCGTTGTGGGAGTGGGAATCGACTGCATCATTACGGTCACCATGGGGTTGGATGACTGTAGCCTGAAGCGAAACATTGATCGGAGAATGTCTGGATTGGGGCGAAACTGCGACCCCGCTCGGGAGGGAGGATTGAGCGGGGCCGCGGCTTCCGTGCGATACACCGACCCAGGGAGGAGGAGGAGGGCGGCGCGTCGATGTCTTCAAGATTACGCTGCAATGCGGCGAGGTCAACTTCGCGGGCGCAGAAAAATTCGTGATGCCCGCTATTCGTGCAGCCTGCCCGACAGGCGAGCGTTGCGTTGACGCACGCTGCGAATGCCAAGCGCGATCAGGAACATAAGGGTCAGGACGACCACGATGGACGCTCCGGGTGCCGTGTCGAGCGCGATCGAGATGTAGATGCCCGCGACGGCGGCGGCGCAGGCGATCGCGCCCGACGCCAGAAGCATCCGCCCGAAGCTGCGCACCAGGAGGAAGGCCGTGGCGCCCGGCGTGACGAGAAGTGCGACGACGAGGATGATGCCGACCGCGCCCAGGGCCGCGACGACGGCGGCGGAGATCATCGCCAGAAGGCCCATCTGCATCGCGCGCACCGGAAGGCCCGCCGCCATGGCCTGCGTCGCGTCGAAGGCGTGCAACAGGTAGTCGCGCCAACGAAACGCCATGACCGCGCAGACGATCGCGGCGACGACGGCCGCCGTCCAGAGCTCGGCCCGATCGACGCCGAGCAGGTTGCCGAAAAGGATATGATCGAGATGCACGCCCGCCTCGACCCAGGTGATGAGCACGAGCCCGACCGCGAACATGCCCGCGAAGACGACGCCCATCAGGGTGTCGCGCTTGATCCGGGAGCGGGTGTCGAGCCATCCGGTCAGGAGTGCGGCGCCCATGCCGGCGACGAAGGCCCCGACGATCAGGGGAAGCCCGAGGATGTAGGCGATCACGACGCCGGGCAGGACCGCGTGGCTGATGGCGTCGCCGATCAGGCTCCAGCCCTTGAGGACGAGGAAGGCCGAGAGGAGGCCGCAGGGCAGCGCCACCAAGAGGGCGGCCAGCATGGCGTCGCGCAAAAACGGCAGCTGGAACGGGAGGGCAATGGTCTCGATCATGCGCGCATCCGACGGCGGGCGGCGAGCTGTCCGTGGACCGGCGCGAAGACGAAGGCGGCGGCGAAGACGAGCGTCTGGAGCACGACGATCACGCCCCCGGTCGCGCCGTCGATGAAATAGCTCAGATAGGCCCCCAGCGCGCAGGAGAGCGTTCCGAGCGCCACCGCGATCACCAGCAGGAGGCCGAACCGGTCGGTCAGCAGGTAGGCCGTCGCCCCCGGCGTGACGACCATGGCGATCACGAGGAAGGCGCCCACGGTCTGCATCGCCGCGACCGCGCAGGCCGAGAGCAGCGTGAACAGCACGGCCTTCCAGAACCGTGGGTTGAGGCCGATGGCGCGGGCGTGGGCCTCGTCGAAGAAGACGACCAGCAGATCGCGCCATTTCAGCAGGAGCACCGCGAGCGTCACCAGAGAGATGAGAACGACCTGCAGCCGGTCGCCCGGCGTGATGGCGAGGATGTTGCCCAGCACGATCGTCTGGAGGTCCACGGATGCAGGCGAGAGCGACGCCATGAAGAGGCCGATCCCGAAGAACCCGGTGAAGATCACGCCGATCACGGTGTCGGTCTTGAGGCCCGACCGTTCCGTCAGCAAGAGCATCGCCGCCGCTGCCAGCCCCCCCGAAAGGAAGGCGCCCAGCGCGAAGGGCAGGCCCAGCATGTAGGCCCCCGCGACGCCCGGCACGACCGAATGCGACAGCGCGTCGCCGATGAGGCTCCAGCCCTTGAGCATCAGGAAGCACGACAGGAACGCACAGGTCGCGCCGACCAGGGCGCTGACCCAGATCGCGTTCACCATGTAGTCGTAGGCGAAGGGTTCGAGCAGTGCGCTCATGGGCGCGGGTCCACATGTGCCGGGCCGGGGGGGCAGCCCCCCGGACCCCCTGGCATATTTGCGGAACATCGACGGGCGCCGCCTGCGTGCCGTGCAGGCGTGGCGGAGCGGTCAGTCATGCTGGTCGCCATAGATGACGAACGGTCGCTCGTCATCGGTCAGAACGGTGACCTTGCGCGCGTCGTCGTCGTCATGGAGCTCGTCCCCGCCGAGATCGTAGCGGCGCAGAACGCCGCCGAAGGCGCGCTGGAGGTTGGCCTGCGTGAAGATCTCGTCCGTCGGCCCATAGGCCAGGACGGTGCCCTTCACGAAGACGGTGCGGTCGCAGAATTGCGGCACCGAGCCGAGATTGTGGGTCGAAACCAGCATGACACGGCCCTCGTCGCGCATTTCGCGCAGAAGGGCGACGATGGCGTCCTCGGTCTGGACATCCACTCCGGTGAAGGGCTCGTCGAGGAGGATCACCCGCCCGTCCTGCGCGAGCGCGCGGGCGAGGAAGACGCGCTTCTTCTGGCCGCCCGACAGCGCGCCGATCTGGCGGTCGGCGTAGTCGGACATCGCAACGCGGTAGAGGGCAGAGGCCACGGCCGCGTGGTCGGCGGCGGAGGGGCGGCGCAGGAAGCCCATATGGCCAAAGCGCCCCATCATGACGACATCGCGGACGAGGACGGGAAAGGTCCAGTCGACCTCCTCGGCCTGCGGAACGTAGGCCACGAGGTTCTCGCGCAGCGCCTGCGCGACGGGGCGACCGAGCAGCGTGACCGATCCCGACCGGACCGGCAGAAAGCCCATCAGCGCCTTGAAGAGCGTCGACTTGCCCGCCCCGTTGACGCCCACGAGCCCCGCGATGGTGCCCGTCGGAAGCTCGAAGCTCGCATCGCGGAGCGCGACGACACCGCCGGGATAGCTGACGGTCAGACCGCGGGCCGCGATCCCCCCGGCGGCGGCGGTGGACGTGTCCTTCATCGCGAGAGACCCTGAAGGATCGTCTCGGAGGTCACGCGCAGCAGGTCGAGATAGGTCGGCACGGGGCCGTCCGCATCGGACAGGCTATCGACATAGAGGACGCCGCCATAGTCGATGCCCGTCTCGCGCGCGACCTGTTGGGCCGGGTCGGGGGAGACGGTGGATTCCGAGAAGATCGCAGGCACGCCCTCGGCGCGGACGGTGTCGATGACGTTTCGGACCTGCTGGGGCGTGCCCTGCGCGTCGGCATTGATGGGCCAGAGGAACAACTCCCGCAGGCCGTAATCGCGCGCCAGATAGCTGAACGCGCCCTCGGAGGTGGCCAGCCAGCGGTCGGTCTCGGGCAGGGCGCGGATCGCCTCGCGCAGCGGCGCGATGGTCGCGGTGATCTCGGCCTTGTAGGCTTCGGCGTTGGCCGCGTAGGTCGCGGCATTCGCGGGATCGGCCTCGGACAGGGCGGCGGCGATGTTGTCGACATAGAGCAGCGCCGGCTCAAGCCCCATCCAGCCATGGGGGTTCGGCTTGCCGTCATATTCGCCGCCTCGGATCGAGAGCGGTTCCAAACCCTCGGAGACGACGGCCTGCGGGATGTCACCCATGTTGCGGAAAAACTGCTCGAACCAGAGTTCGAGATTGAGGCCGTTCCAGAGGATGAGGTCGGCGTCGCGCGCGCCGATGATGTCGCCCGGTGTGGGTTGGTAGCCATGGATCTCGGCGCCGGGCTTGGTGATCGAGACCACCTCGGCGGCGTCGCCCGCGACGTTGCGGGCCATGTCGGCGATGATCGTGAAGGTCGTGGCGACCTTGATCTTCTCGTCGGCCCACGCGGGAAGCGCGAGGACGGTGGCCAGGATGCAGAAAAGCGCGCGCATGACATCTTCCAGACGAAGCAAAGATTGGAATGAGAATTATTCGCAACTGGCGCGAGGTCAAGGTGGCGTCCCGAAAAAAGGCCCCCGTCTCCGGGGGCCTTCGTGGCAAATCACTCTGCAGCGCGGAGGGGCGGGTGGGGGCCCTTGGACACCTCGGGATCGTCCCCGTCGGCTTCCACCTCGGCGACCACCACCGCGGTCGGCTCCTCGGTCGGCGGCTCAAGGTCGGCCGGGGCCGTCTCTGGGCCGACGTCATCATCCTCGGCCCAGAGCAGCTCGGGCTGGCGCACCCGCTTGGCGTCGCGGCGAAGCGCCCAGTCTTCGGCGGCTCGGGTGCCGCTGCTGAAGCCGATGCGGCCGAGGATACGGCCGATCCCGCGGGCATAGGTCCCAACCCAGACACGGCCTGCCAGCATCGACGGCGTGAAGAGCAGGGTCAGGATCGTCGCGACGCCCAGGCCCCAGACCACCGCCGTCGCCAGCTGGATCCACCAGAGTGCCGTGGGCGAGCCGATGGAATAGCCCCCGCCGATGAAGTTCAGTGACAGGCCGAACATCATGGGCGCCAGACCCGCCATCGTCGTCAGCGTGGTCAACAGGACGGGGCGGATGCGGTCTTCGGCGGTGCGGACGATCGCCTCGAGCCGCGGCATGTAGCGCGAGTAGTCCTGATAGGTGTCGATCAGGACAATGTTGTTGTTCACCACGATCCCCGCCAACGCGACAATTCCCGTACCGGTCATGATAATCGAGAAGGGTTGGTCCATGACGAGCATCCCGATCAGCACGCCCGTGGTCGACAGGACGACCGCCAGCAGGACGAGCACGGAGTTGTAGATCGAGTTGAACTGCGCCAGCAGGATCACGAACATCAGGCCCAGCGCGCCGATGAAGGCCTGACCGAGGAACGCCTGGCTCTCAGCCTGCTCCTCCTGGTCGCCGGTCCATTCCCACGACACGCTCTCGGGCAGGATCTCGCCCGCCTCGAACATCTCGGTCAGCAGGCCGATCCGTTCGGTCGCGGTCACGGGAATGGCGGCCAGGTTGCTGCCCTCGGCCTCGGCCGCGGTCACGATATCGACGGTCTCGCCGCTGCCATCGACCAGTTTCACGAGGCCGGGAGCCACGTCCGCCTTGACGTCGAAGGCGCGCTCGCCGTCGAAGCGGTCGATCTTGGCGAGCTGCGGGACTGGCGTGCGGGTGATGAAATTCGCCAGCGGGACGAGGCCGTCCTGCGTGCGAACCTTGAGGCTGTCGAGGGTCGAAAGGACGCGGTCTTCCTCGGGGAGGCGGACGCGAATGTCGATTTCCTCGTCCGAGGACGGCACGCGCATCGTGTCGAGGAGGATGCCGCGGGTCACAAGCTGGACCATCGCGCCCACGGTGGCCACGTTGGCGCCGAAGCGGCCCGCCTTTTCGACATCGACGTCGATCTCCCAGTCGATGCCGGGCAGGGGAAGCGTGTCCTCGACATCGATCAGGCCCGGCGTTCCCGAAAAGAGCGCGACGGTGTCACGGGTCGCGGCCTGAAGCTCGTCCCAGTTCTCGCCCTTGAGGCGCAGATGCACGGGCTTGCCCTGTGCGGGCCCGCGATCCTGCGCCGAGAGGTCGACCTTGACCCCCGGCAGCTCGCGCAGCTCGGCCAGCAGCTCGTCGGCGATCCGGTCGCCGTCGAAAGCCGGGTCGACGACCTGGGTGTTCACGGTGAAGCCGAAGATATCGAACCACGGCTCGGGCACGGTGGGACGGTCTTCCCAGGGGACCATCTCGATCTGGATCTGGCCGATGGTGTCGGACGCGCCGCCCGCGGCACCCGGCCCGCCGGAGCTGAGCCCGCCATCGCCCGCGAACGAGAAGGCTGACTGGATGCCGGGCGTGGCCAGCACGATGGCTTCGGCACGGCGCAGCAGTTCGTCCTTTTCGTCGAGCGACAGGTTGCCGCGTGCGCGGACGTAGACGTTCGCGTTCTCCAGCTCGCTTTCGACGAAGAACTCGACGCCGTTATTGTTGGCGCCGAAATAGATGAAGGTGTTCACGACCGCGAAGCCGACAGCGACGACGGCGAGGATCGGCCCTAGCGGATTGCCGACGATCAGGTTCACGAAATGCCCGAAGGGCGTGCGCCGGTAGCCCGCGCGGACGCGGCGGGTCTTCCGGTGCCACGTGACGGAGCCGAGCGTGGTCGACAGAAGCATCGCCGAGACGATGAACATCAGCGCACCGGGCAGCATCGCCATGAGACCGGCGGGCGCATCGGGCAGGAGGTAGGCGGGGTTCAGCGTCTGGAGGATGGCGACGACCATCAGCCAGGCCGAACCCGCGGCAAGAACCGCGCGCACCACCCACGGCAGGCGGCGGCGCAGCCAGTCGGACCCGCGCTCGAAGGTGCGGGACATGCGGCCCGCGACCCCGCCGAGGACCGGCAGGTACACGAGCGCCACGATCAGAGATGCCGAGAGCACGAAGATCAGCGTCACAGGCAGCATGCCCATGAACTCGCCCGGCACGCCCGGCCAGAACAGCATCGGCAGGAAGGCGCAGAGCGTCGTCGCCGTCGAGGACACGACCGGCCAGAACATGCGCTTTGCGGCTTCGGTATAGGCCTGCATCGGGCCGGTGCCCTCGGTGATGCGCTTGTCGGCGTATTCGACCACCACGATCGCGCCATCGACCAGCATCCCCACGGCGAGGATCAGGCCGAACATGACGATGTTCGAAATGGTGATGCCGAGGACGGCCATCAGCGCGAAGGACAGAAGGAACGAGGTCGGGATGGCGAAGCCCACGAGAAGGGCCGAGCGTGTCCCCAGCGCGGCCAGCACAACGATCATCACCAGCGCGATAGCGGTCAGGACCGAGCCCTCGAGCTGCTGGACCATCGAACGGACGGTGCGCGACTGGTCCATGGTGATGCGGACCTCGACGGCCTGCTGCAGCTCCTCGGGCCAGGACGCGACCTCGGCCTCGACCTCGGTGCGGACTTCGGCCGCGGTGTCGATGATGTTGAAGCCCTTCCGCTTGACGACCTGAAGGGCGACCGTCGTGTCGCCGTTGTAGCGCGCCGTGCCCTGCCGATCCTGGAAGGTGAGGTTGATGGTCGCGAGGTCGCCCAGCGTGATGATGCGGTCGCCATCGGTTTTCACGGGCAGGTCATAGACGTCCTGCGGGCTCTCGAAGCTGCCGGGGATCTTGACGGGGAAGGCGCCGGACGCGGTCTCGACCGACCCGGTGGCGACCAGCAGGTTGTTCTGGCTGACCACGTCGATCAATTCGCCCGCGGTGACGTTGTAGGCCTCGAGCGCCAAGGGATCGATCAGCACCTCGAGCATCTCGTCGCGATGACCGGCGAGACCGGCCTCGAGGATGGCGGGCATCCCTTCGAGACGGCTTTGCAGGTCGTTGGCGAGCCGGAGGAGTGTCCGCTCCGGCGCATCACCCGAGAGCGAGACGATCTGGATCGGGAATTCCGAGAAGTTGATCTCCTCGATGACGTATTGCTCGGCACCGGCGGGGAAGTCGGCCTCGGCATTGTTCATGCTGTCGCGCACGTCGGCGATCGTCGCGGACTTGTCCCAGCCGAACTCGAATTCGAGGAAGATGCCCGCGAAACCCTCGTTGGCCGAGGCGGACATGGATTTCAGGCCGTCGAGCTCCTTGAGCTCGGTCTCCATCGGCTTGACCAGGAGCTTCTCGGCGTCCGACGCGCTGATGCCAGGGAAGGGGACCGAGACGAAGACGCCGGGGATGTCGATGTCGGGCTCGCCTTCCTTGGGAAGCGAGACATAGGCGACCGTGCCCGCGACGACGGACAGGATCACGAAGGTGATGACCATCCGCGCGCGGTTGGCGGCCCAGTCGATCAGGCCCGTCATTGGGTGACCTCCGCCATTTCGTCGACATAGGTGACGCGAACGGGCACGCCGTCGGTGACGTATTCCTGGCCCACCGTGATCACGTCGAGCGTGTCGGGCATGTCGGTCAGGAGAACACCGTCCACCGTGTCACGCACCAGCGTGACGTCCTGGAACGACACGATCCCGTCCTCGACGACGCGCAGGCCCAGCGTGCCTTCGTCGTTCAATGTCATGGCCGAGGCGGGCACGAGATGGGCGCGGGTCGTCGGCGTCTCGATCAGGATTTCGGCGGTCTGGCCGTCGCGGATGCGCAGGTCGTCATTGGGCACGGTGACCTCCACGCGGAAGGTGCGCGTCAGGTCATCGGCCGAACGGCTGAGGAAGGTGACCTCGCCCGCGACCTCGCCGCCCGAGGCCAGGCGCGCACCGGCGCGGGCGCCCACGGCCACGCGATCGACCTGCGCTTCGGGAAGGAAGCCGACAAGCTTCATCGGGTTGAGCTGGACGATCGTGGCACAGGGCGCGCCGCCGGGCTGCAGGAACAGGCCCAGCTCGGCGGTGTCGGTCTCCAGCAGGCCGGCAAACGGTGCCTCGACGGTGAGGTTGGCGATCTCGAGCTCGGCACGCTGGACGCCGGCTTCGGCAGACTGGATCGCGGCGCGCGCCGACTCGATCCCGGCCTGCGTGGTCTCGAGACCCGTCTTGGCGGTGATGACGCCCGCCTCGGCCGACCGCAGGCCCGCATCGGCATTGGCGACCCGCGTGTCGGAGGCGAAGCCGCCCTGCGACAGCCGGTCGGCGGCGTTCTGGTTGATCCGGGCTTCCTCCAACCGGGCTTCCGCCTCGATCAGGCGCGCTTCGGCCTCGGGGACGCGCGCTTCGGCTTCGGGCAGGCGGGCGGCGGCCTCGGCCACGCGGGCCTGCGCCTCGGAGAGGGTGGCGACGCGCGTGCCGGGATCCAGCTCGCACAGAAGCTGGCCCGCCTCGACGAACTCGCCCTTGCGGATCGGCTCAGAGATCACGGTGCCCGCGGTCTCGGCCTGCACGATGACTTCGCGCGCAGCCTCGGACTGCCCGCGCACCAGCACGGCGTCGGCCACGTCCTCGGCCTCGGAGCGCAGAACGACGACATGCACGTCGTCGCGCGCGTTTGTCGCCTCGTCTGTGGCGATGGCGACGGGCACTTCGGCCTCGGCGGGGGCGGCGACCTCGGACGGCGCGGCATCATCGCCGCCGGTCAGCCCGCGCGCGAAGGACAGCAGTTGCTCGCGCTGGAGCACCACGAAAAAGAGCGCCGCGCAAACAAGGACGGCCGTGACAATCGGGAAGAAACGCATGCTGTGCCTTTCGGGCGGCGGAACGACTGAACGATTTGGTTCAGTTCTAGGGTTTGCGCGGGTGTGCGACAAGGGTGGGGCGTTCGTAAAGACCAATCTGCGACCTCAATGTGAAGATTCGCACATTTTCGCGCCGACACCATATGCCCTTGGCCCCTGAACGGTGCTGCGCTAGGAGAGCGCTCGACACGCGAGGGGGACGTCCATGTCCAATCCGGAGAGCTTCATCGACGAGGTCACCGAGGAGGTGCGCCGCGATCGGCTATACGCGATTCTCAAGCGTTGGGGCTGGGTTGCGGTGCTGGCGATCCTCGTGCTGGTCGGCGGTGCGGCCTGGAACGAATGGCGCAATGCCCAAGCTCGCAGCAGTGCCGAGGCATTCGGCACGGAAATCCTGTCGGCGCTGGGATCCGAGAGCGAGGCCGCGCGGGTCGAGGCCCTGGGCGCGATCACGCCGGCCACTCCCGAACAAACGGCGATCCTCGGGATGCTCGAAGCTGTCGCCACTGCCGAAACGGACGATGCCGCCGCACGGACGCGCCTCCTGAATCTCGCCGACGCGCCCGAGATGCCGGCCACGTACCGTCACCTCGCGCTGACGAAGGCGATGCTCGCGGGGGGCTCCGGCGACGTGGCGCGCGACGCGCTGATCCTCGAGGAGCTGGCCGCTCCCGGCGCCCCGTTCCGGCCCCTCGCGCTGGAGCTTCAGGCCGTGGCCGCGCTCAACGCGGGCGACGAGGCGACGGCAATTACGCTACTACGTCTGCTTTCCGAAGACGCCGAGGCGACGGAAGCCTTGCGTCGTCGCGCCCTGCAGTTGATTGTCGCGCTGGGCGCCTCGCCCGAACCGGCGTGACCGGCGGTTGTCGGGGCATACGGGTGAATTGGGAGCTCCACGCATGAAATCCTTGGCCGGGCTGCTCGTGATCGGAGCCTTCGTCCTGTCCGCTTGCGGCGAGAGGGAAATCATCCTGCCCGGCGAACGTCTGCCGGTGCGCGAGGACGGCGGCATCGGTGTGATCGCAGCCGCTTCCGATGCGCCCGCGCCCGAAGCACTCGCAATTTCGATTCCCGGACCGCAGCGTCTCGCCGCCTGGCCGATGCGCGTCGGCAATGTCCTGAACGACCCCGCCCATGCGACGCTCTCGGCGGCGCCGCAGCTCTTCTGGTCGGCCAATATCGGGGCGGGCGACAGCCGTCGGCAACGCATCAGCGCCGATCCCGTCTCGGACGGCACCCGCATCTTCACGCTCGACGCCAAGGCCCGGATCACCGCGACGGCCGCCAATGGCGGCGCCGTCTGGGCCCGCAGCCTCGTGCCCGGCTTCGAGCGGGACAGCGACGCGTCCGGCGGCGGCATCGCCGTCGCGGGCGGCATCGTCTACGTCTCGACCGGCTTCGGCGAATTGCATGCGCTCGACGCCGCCACGGGCGCCGAGCGCTGGGTCCAGCGTCTCGACGCGCCGATCACGACGCCGAAGGTCGCGGGCGGGATGGTCTATCTGGTCAGTCGCGACAGCCGCGCCTGGGCGCTCGACGCGGAGAACGGCCGCATCCGCTGGGAGTTGCCCGCCGCCCCGTCGCTGCAGGTCATGGCCACCGCGCCGGCGCCCGCGGTCACGGACCGCGCGGTCATCTTCCCGTTCGGCTCGGGCGAGATCCTCGCGGCGTTGCGGCAGTCGGGCCTGCGCGTCTGGGGCTCCAGCGTCTCGGGCGAGCGGCGTGGCGTCGCCTATAACGATGTCGGCGACATCACCGGCGACCCGGTCGTCTCGGGCGGCCGGATCTACGCGGGCACCTCGGCGGGCCGGATGGTCGCGCTGTCCTCGTCCTCGGGTGAGCGGCTCTGGACGGCGAGCGAGGGGACCGTGTCCCCGGTGGCCGTCGCGGGCGGGTCGGTCTTCGCCATCTCGGATCGCGCGCAGCTGTTGCGGATGGATGCGGAGACCGGACAGGTGCTCTGGCGGCAGGACCTGCCGTTCTATCGCAACGCCCGGCTGTCGCGGCGGCAGGGGATCTATGCGCATTTCGGCCCCGTTCTCGCGGGCGGCCGTCTTTGGGTCGCATCCTCGGACGGTATCCTGCGTGGCTTCGATCCGGCCTCAGGCGCGCTCGCCGCGCAGGCCCCGGTTCCCGGCGGCGCCGCATCGCGCCCGATTGCATTCGGAGACGCCCTCTTCGTCGTGGGCCGCAAGGGGCAGCTCCACGCCTTCCGCTGAGACGCGCGCGACGGCGGCACTGGCCCCCCGGACAGGATTGCGCTAACCCCCGCGCCTGATCCGAAGGACCTGCGCGCCCATGTTCACCCTCGCCATCGTCGGACGCCCCAATGTGGGCAAGTCCACCCTGTTCAACCGGCTGGTCGGCAAGCGGCTGGCGCTGGTCGACGACCAGCCCGGCGTCACGCGCGACCTGCGCGAGGGGGCCGCGCGGCTGGGTGACCTGAAATTCACCGTCATCGACACGGCCGGACTGGAAGAAGCGACGGACGACTCGCTCCAAGGCCGGATGCGGCGTCTGACCGAGCGTGCGGTCGACATGGCCGACGCGGCGCTCTTCGTGGTCGATGCGCGGGTCGGCGTCACCCCTGCCGACGAGGTCTTCGCCGACATCCTGCGCCGAAAGGGTCATCCCGTCCTCCTGGCCGCCAACAAGGCCGAGGGTCGGCTGGGCGAGGCCGGTATGTTCGAGGCTTACGGCCTGGGCCTCGGCGAGCCGATCGGCCTGAGCGCCGAGCATGGCGAGGGCATGGCCGATCTCGCCGCCGCGCTGCGTCCCTATATCGAAGCCAAGGCGGAGGCTCCGTCCGAGGAGGCCGAGGCGGAGATCGAGATCGACGAGGACGACGTCGGCGATGAGGCCGATTGGGCCCCGACGGCCAAGCGTCCATTGAAGATCGCCGTGGTCGGACGTCCGAACGCGGGCAAGTCCACCCTCATCAACCGCATCATCGGCGAAGAGCGCCTGCTGACCGGCCCCGAGGCCGGGATCACGCGCGACAGCATCGCGCTGGGTTTCGATTGGGACGGGGTGCCGACCCGGCTGTTTGATACGGCGGGGATGCGCAAGAAGGCCAAGGTGCAGGAGAAGCTCGAGAAGCTGTCGGTCTCCGACGGCCTGCGCGCGGTCAAGTTCGCCGAAGTTGTCGTCGTACTTCTGGACGCGGAGATTCCCTTCGAACAGCAGGACCTGCGCATCGCCGACCTCGCTTCGCGCGAGGGGCGCGCGGTGGTCGTCGCGGTCAACAAGTGGGACCTCGAGGAGAACAGGCAGGAGAAGCTGGCCGAGCTGAAGGAGTCGTTCGAGCGCCTTCTGCCGCAGCTTCGCGGTGCGCCGCTGGTCACGGTCTCGGCCAAGACGGGACGCGGGCTCGACCGGCTGCATGGCGCGATCCTGAAGGCCCACGCGGTCTGGAACCGGCGCGTGCCCACCGCGGCTCTGAACCGCTGGCTCACCGGCATGCTGGAGCAGCATCCGCCCCCCGCGCCGCAAGGCCGCCGCATCAAGATGCGCTACGCCACGCAGGTGAAGACCCGGCCGCCGGGCTTCGTCGTGATGTGCTCGCATCCCGAGGCCATCCCCGACAGCTACACGCGCTATCTCATCAATGGTCTGCGCGAGGATTTCGACATGCCGGGCACGCCGATCCGCCTGCACATGCGCGGACAAGGCGATGCGAACCCCTACAAGGGCAAGAAGCGGGTGCAGGCCTCGCGGCTCCGCAAGCATGTCGAGGGTCGCCGAAAGGATTGAATTCGAACGGTTCGCCCAACTTCCGACACCGCGCGGCCGGGTTGGAACCGCGCACCGGATCGAGACGGGTCCTTGTCAACTCACAAGGATATTCCCGATGACCTGCAACGCGATCCCTTCGTCCCTATCAACCTTCGCCCGCGCCGAGGAGGGCGCCGTCACCGTCGACTGGGTGGTGCTCACCGCCGCGCTGGTCGGCCTCGGGCTCGCCGTGCTGGGCGTGGTGTCGAGCGGGGTGCAGGACATCTCGAGCGATCTAGACACGCAGCTTCAAGCGACGTCGGTCGAACCCGCCTTCTGACGCCCGGGACGGGACGCGGGGCCGGTCGGTCCCGCGTCCCGGATCCCGATCAGGCGTTGGCTTCGCGGATCTTGTCGGCGGCGTCCTTGTCGAACGCGATGCCCTTGTCGGCCAGCATCGTGTCCAGTTCGCCGGAAAGCGTCATCTCGGTGATGATGTCGCAGCCGCCGACGAACTCGCCCTTCACGTAGAGCTGCGGGATCGTCGGCCAGTCGGAATAGTCCTTGATGCCCTGCCGGATGCCGTCATCGGCCAGCACGTTCACGTCGGCGTATTCCACGCCCATGTAATTCAGCACGCCCGCCACCTTGGACGAGAACCCGCATTGCGGCATCGCCTTGGTGCCCTTCATGAACAGCACGACATCGTTGGCCTTCACGGTCTCGTCGATCTGGGTCTTCGCATCCGACATGGATCAGCTCCTGTGTGTTCCGTTGCGGCGCGGCACGAAGGCGCGCGCGTATTCCTGGGGGTCCTGCGGCACCCGCGTCACGAGGCGGTTTCCGCCGCCGCCGGCCCCCGAGCAGTATTCGCTGACGATCTCGGTATAGCCGTCGCCGGGCGGGATGCCGCGCGGGCGTCCGCCATCGTCCTGCCGCGCCTCGGCGCGCATGATCCAGAGCGCCCGCAGCGCCAGCACGAGGATGATCCCGCCCCCGATGATTGCCGACAGAAGGCTCATTCCGGCACCCGCGTCGTCAGGGCGAGGGCGTGCAGCTCGCCATGCGCGCCGTCCATCTTGCCCTTGAGCGCCGCATAGACCGCGCGCTGCTGGGCGACGCGGGACTGGCCGCGAAAGCTCTCGTCGACGACCTCGGCGGCATAGTGATTGCCGTCCCCCGCGAGGTCCGTGATCGTGATCCGCGCATCCGGAAAGCCTTCGCGGATGAGATCCTCGATTTCGCGTGCCTGCATCGCCATGGCCGTCTCCGTTGCCGTCCCCTCCTAGCTAGGCAAGGGGCGCGGCGGGGGCAAGGTCATGCGGCGCGTCGCCGGGACGGCGGGTCAGCCGTTGCAAGGCGCGGGGCGCGCGCGTAACCCGATGGAATGCGTATTCTCTTCCTCGGCGACGTCATGGGTCGCGCCGGGCGCCAAGCCGTCACCGATCGTCTGCCCGGACTGCGCACCGACTGGCAGCTGGATGCGGTCGTCGTCAACGGCGAGAACGCGTCCTCGGGGCGGGGCCTGAACGCGGCACAGGCGGCGGGTCTCTTCGACGCGGGCGCCGATGTCGTGACGCTGGGCGACCATGCCTTCGACCAGAAGGACATGGCCCGCGCCATCGAGGACGACCCGCGCATCCTGCGGCCCGTGAACTACGCCAAATCCGCGCCCGGCCGCGGCGCGCGCATCTACGAGATCGGGGGCCGCAAGCTCCTGGTGGCGCAGGTCTTGGGCCGGGTCTTCATGTCGCGGCAATACGACGATCCCTTCGCGCCGGTCGATACGATCCTCAAGGCCCAGACGCTGGGCCGCACGGTCGATGCGATCCTGATCGACATGCATTGCGAGGCCACGTCCGAGAAGATGGCGATGGGGCACTTCTGCGACGGGCGCGCCAGCATCGTCGTCGGCACGCATACCCATGTGCCCACGGCCGATGCCTGCATCCTGCCCGGCGGAACGGCGTATCAGACCGATGCGGGCATGTGCGGCGACTACGACAGCGTGATCGGCATGCAGAAGGCCGAACCGCTGCGCCGCTTCGTCGTCGGAATGCCCAAGGACCGGTTCGAGCCCGCGACCGGCGAGGCGACGCTCTGCGGCCTCTTCGTGGAAACGGACGATACGACGGGGCTGGCGTCACGCGTCGCGCAGGTCCGGGTCGGCGGACGGCTGGGGCAGGCGGCGCCATGACGCGCCGGTCGGCGGGGCGGCCCAGGCGGCACGGGGCGCGCGCGTGACCTGGCTCGACCTGCCGCAACCGGCCGAGGCGTGGGTGACGCTGGGCGTGCTGGTGGCGATGCTGGCGCTCTTCATGCGCGAGACCTATCCGACCGAGGTGGTCGCCATGGGCGGCGCGGTCCTGCTGCTCGCGCTCGGCATCCTGCCCTACGAGGCGGGGGTGGCCGCGCTGTCGAACCCGGCGCCTTGGACGATCGCGGCGATGTTCCTCCTGATGGGGGCGCTGGTCCGGACCGGCGCGCTCGACTGGTTCACCCGCTTCGCCGAGGGGCAGGTAGGCGCGCGCCCCCGGCTGGGCATCGCGGTGCTTCTGGCCTTCGTTCTGGTGGCCTCCGCCTTCGTGGCCAACACGCCCGTCGTCGTCGTGATGATCCCGGTCTTCGTGCAACTGGCGCGCTCGATGGGGCTGGCGCCCTCGAAGCTCCTGATCCCGCTCAGCTACGCGTCGATCCTCGGGGGCACGATCACGCTGATCGGCACCTCGACGAACCTCCTGGTCGACGGCGTGGCGCGCGCGCGGGGGCTCGAGCCGTTCTCGATCTTCGAAGTCTCGCCGCTTGCCATCCCGCTGGCACTGATCGGGATGGCCTATCTCTACCTCGTCGGCCGCCACCTTCTGCCCGAGCGCACGTCGATGGCCGCGATGCTGGGCCCCCGGAAGGCGGCCAAGTTCTTCGCCGAAGCGGTCATCCCGCCCGAATCGAACCTGATCGGGCGCGAGGTGCTGGATGTGAAGCTCTTCCAGCGCGAGGGCGTGCGCCTGATCGACGTGGTCCGGGGCGACGCGTCGCTCAGGCGCGCTTTGAAGGATGTGACGCTGCGCGTCGGCGATCGCGTGATCCTGCGCACCGAGATCGCGGAGCTTCTGACGCTGCAGCGCAATCCCGATCTCAAGCGCATCGACCAGGTCGGCGCGGTCGAGACGGCGACGGTCGAGATCCTGATCACGCCGGATGCCAAGATGGTCGGGCGGCGGCTGGGGGCGTTGCGCCTCCGGCGGCGCTACGGCGTCTACGTGCTCGCGCTCCATCGCCGCGACCGGAACGTACAGGGTCAGCTCGACGACGTGACCGTGCGCGTGGGCGACACGCTTCTCCTCGAAGGCGCGGCCGAGGATATCCACCGCATGGCGGCCGACCTGAACCTGGTCGAGGTGAACGCCCCGTCGGACCGTGCCTTCAGGCGCGAGCGGGCTTGGATCCCCGTCGCGGCCGTGACGGGGATCGTCATTCTCTCGGCCTTCGATCTGGCCCCGATCTTCGCGCTGGCGGTCATGGGGGCCGTCATCGTGCTGATGACCCGCTCGGTCGATGCCGACGAGGCGTTCGGTTTCGTCGATGGGCGTCTCTTGGCGATGATCTTCGCGATGCTGGCCGTGGGCGCGGCGCTCGAGGCGTCGGGCGCGGTCGAGATGATCGTGAACGCGGTCGCGCCGTGGCTTCGGGGCCTGCCGGACCCGCTTCTGGTGCTGGCGGTGTTCACGCTGACGACGGTGCTGACGGAAACGGTGTCCAACAATGCCGTCGCGGTGGTCGTCACCCCCATCGCGATCGCGCTGGCTTCGGCGCTCGGGGTCGATCCGCGCCCGCTGGTCGTCGCGGTGATGGTGGGGGCGAGTTGTGCCTTTTCCACACCCATCGGGTACCAGACGAACATGCTGGTCTATGGCCCCGGCGGGTATCGGTTTACGGACTTCCTCAAAGTCGGTATCGGCATGAACGTCATCGTCGCGCTGGTCTCGGCCGTCCTGATCCCGGTCATCTGGCCGCTCTGAGAATACGCTTGCGGAGGTTTCCATGCGCCCTGTCCTGTTCGTCCTGCCGCTGGCGCTCTGCGCCTGTGTGCCGATCACAACGACCGGCGACGGGGCCGAAGCGGTCGCGGGGCCGCCGCGCGTGGCCGGAGCGGTGGCGACCGGAAGCCGGGTCAACATCCGGATGACCGACGGCGCGCGTTGCGTCGGCATCCGCCCCGAAGGACAGCAGTCGGGCTGGTCCGGCGTGACCGGCGACTGCGCCTACCAGTTGCCCTACACGGTCAGCTACAAGCAGGGCGGCAGCACCGCGCGCTTCACCATCGAGGACCCGCAGGGGATCGACGTCTCGGGTGGCCAACTGGGCGCGCGCGCCGAGATCTTCGTGACGGATGTGGACGGCACGCGCCGCCTCTTCGTGTCGCCGCTGGGCTCGAACGTCCGCCTCAGCACCGCGCCCGCGAGCTGAACGACGGGCGGGCCTGAGGCGGTACGGTCCGAGATTTCAGGAAGGTCCCGATCGGCGTGTCCTGCGTCGGCCCGAGCCGTCTATTCGCCTGCGAGCAGCATCGCGGTGCCGCCATCCGGTCGCGTGGGCGACAGACCCGGCGGCGCATCGCGTCCGCGTTCGGCCAGGCGCGCCAACGCGTCGTTCAGGCGGCGGCGTGCCGCGGGGTTGTCGCCTTGGTGGTGCAGGATATGCCCGGCCAACAGGGCCTGGAGCCACGGCCGATCGGTTCGGTCGAGCTTGCGCATCAGCCCCGCGAGATAGTCGGCATCGTTGCGCCGCCGCCGCCAGAGTTCCGCGAAGCCATTGGTGTCGAGCGCATCGTTCCCCGCCATCGCCACCAGACGGTCGAGAATGCCGATCCGGGCCAGTGCCCCCCAGATGTCGCCGCCCGCATGGGCCGCGGGCAGACGGATAACGTGATCGCCGCGAAAGAGGCTGGCATGCATGGCATCGGTCGCACGGGTCGGGTCGGTCACGACGAAGACCTTGGCCGCCGCGTCGATCAGGTCGGCGGCGTTGCCATAGCGCGGCCCGAAGGACATCGCGCGGCTGGACCGGAAGCGATGTTCCCAAGGGGTGACGTCGCGGTCGAGCGTGGCATAGGGCTGCGCGAGGAAGACCAACGCGCCGGGCGACGCGACGCTGAAGGCCCCGGCGGCATAGGCGCCGATCCCGCCCCCGGCGAAGACCACCGTATCGAATTCGTCGAAGAAGCCGTCATCCGTCAACTCGTCGAAGAAATCGAAGAGCTTGCGGTCGCGGAACCACGTCCGGCCGTCGGCCATGATCGTCAGGGTCGAGTAGTTGCGCTTCCGGGCGGGTCCCGCACTCCAGGGAAGGCCGCCGGGCGAGGACCGCACGGCGTCGAGATCCTCGAACGAGACCAGAAGGTTCGGCCCGCTGCGCCGCATCAGCGCCAGATGCGATTCGCCCACGTCCCGCAGGAAACCGCCCGCACCCGCCGAGGCGTCGAGCGCCTGGCGGTGCGCCGCCCGAGAGAGGGTCTCGGGCGCGTCGACTGGATCGTCGGCATCGGCCATCGGGCGATTCCCTCCGGAACAGTTCGGAACGCGTTCGATGCTCAGGCTAGCGCGAAAAACCTTAACGTTCAGGCACAAAAACGCCCGGTTTGCTTGATATTCCCGGCGCATTGTCCCCGTATCGCGATCAGTGACCGTCTTTTGACCCTGCCGTCCGGGAATTCACCCCAATGACCGACCCCGCCCGTCCCCGCATCACGGTGGTGACCTGTCTGCGCGATGAAGGCCCCTTCGTGGTCGAATGGCTGGCCCATCTGCGCGCGCTCGGGGTGGACCGCGTGCTGGCTTATTCGAACGATTGCCGCGACGGGACCGAGGCGCTGCTAGACGCGCTCGCACCCGCGGGCGTCGTTCATGTGTCTCAGGGCGATATTCGCGACACGCCGGGGCCGGCGCCGCAGTGGCGCGCATTGTCCGAGGCCTGGGACCACGAAACCTGCGCCGGTGCTGACTGGCTGCTGCATCTCGATCCCGACGAATGGATCGCGCTTGACGGGCCAGGCGACCTCGTGTCGCTGATCGCCGAGGCGGGTTCGGTCGACGCTATCGTGATGCCGTGGCGGCTTTTCGGGTCGGCTGGGCGGCTAACCCCCGGCACCGGCCTGACGCCCGAGCGGTTTCGGCGGGCGGCCCCGGTCGGGCTGGCCTATCCGGCGCTGGCGAGCTTCGTGAAGACGCTGTTCCGTCGCGACGGCCCGTTCGAGGGCTTCGGCATCCACCGGCCCCGGCAGGGGGGCGTGCCGCGCCTCGTGGACGACACGCTGGCCCCGCTCGACGAATTCGCCGCCGCGCCGTCGCGCATCCTGCTCTGGCGTGGAGGCGCCGCGCCCGCGGGCCGCCGCGTCCAGCTCAACCACTATTCCGTCCGCTCGATCCACGAGTTCCTCGTCAAGCGCGGGCGCGGGCTGCCGAACCACGTGGGCAAGCCCATCGACCTCACCTACTGGGTGGAGCGCAACTTCAACCAGGACGAATGCACCATGATCGATCCGCAGCTCGACGCGGTGCGGGCCGAATGCGCCGCGCTGCGGGCGCGGCCCGGCGTGTCCGAGGCCGAAGCGGCCTGCCGCGACGCCCATCGTGCGGCGCTGGAGGCCGTGCTCGCCACCGAAGAGGGCGCGGTCCTCTGCGGCCGCCTCGCGCTTGCCGGTGGATCGGTCGCGCCCGATGCACGGCTGGGGCGCGCTCTGGTGGGGCTGCGTCAGAGGGCGTCGCGATGATCGAGACCCGCCGGCTGCACGGCCGCGTCGTCGACGGCATCCGCGTGCTCGATGCGCTGGATGCAGGGGACGGGGCGATCCGGGTCTTCCTTGGCGCGGGCACGGACCCGAAGGCTGTCCGCGCGGTCGAGGGCTTCGCGCCGAGCGGCGTTCTCGTTCACGGCGGTGCGCTGATGGTGCGCGGCACGGGCGCGGCGCATCTGCCGATGGGCGAGGGGGCGGCGCTGCCGTCGGCCCCCGCCGAGCCGGAGCTGTTCGACGGCCTGCGCGTCATCATGGGCGCGCGCAATGGCGAGACCCCGGCGCTGGTCGCCCAATGGCTGCGCCATCACGCGGCCCTGGGGGTCGAAGCGGCGCTGATCCTCGACCGCACCCGACCGCATGAGACGCCGCTGGCCGAGGGGCTGGCGGAGTTCGAGGGCGACCTTCCCGACATGGCGCGCGTGGTGGTCGTCACCTCCCCCCTGCCACTGGGCGAAGGGCCGTCCGAGCGCCATCCGGTCAGCGCGCCGGACGCGCCCGGCAAGGATCGCATGGACGTCCCCGCCGACGATCCCTGGACCGCCGTGATGCGCGAGAACGTCATCTGGGAGGCATTTCGCTGGCGGTTCCTGACCCGGGCCCGCGCGGTGGCATTTCTCGACGTCTCCGACCTCTTGCTGCCGGACGGACCCAGCCCGTTCGACAGGCTCGAGGCGTCCGAGCTCGGGGTGATCCCGCTTCTGGGTCGGCGCATTTATCCGTGGCGCATCCGGCCCGGTCGCGCGCCGACCTTCGGGGACCATGTCTGCACGCTTTTCGACAGCACCGGGGGCAACCGCCGCTGGATGGCCGATCCGCGCCGCATCCCCGAGGATCAACCGTTCCGACTGGTGCGCGTCGGCGGCCTGAAGCCCGACCCCGAGACCGCCGCTTCGTTCCAGAGGGCGATGGGCGCGCGGACGTCCGAGGATGCCGGCCTGCCGCTCGCCCCGAAAAGCGGGCTGATCCTCGACGAGGACCTGCTCGCGCGGGCCCGCGGCCAGTTCGGCGCCGACCCGATCCTGCCGCCGGTCTCGCGCGATGCGGGCGGGACGGACCTGCCCGCGGACTTGCCGGGTCGCACCGCGATCGTGACGTGCATGAAGAACGAAGGGCCGTTCATCCTTGAATGGCTGGCCTATCATCGGGCCATCGGCGTCGACGATGTGCTGGTCTATACCAATGACTGCACGGACGGGACCGACAGGCTCCTCGACCTGCTTCAAGGCCACGGGATCGTCCAGCATCGCGACAACCCGTTCCGCGACACCGACATGAAGCCGCAGCACGCCGCACTGGCCGCCGCCGAGGAGGAGCCGGTCATGGCGCGCGCCGGCTGGGCGGTCTGCATGGATGTGGACGAGTTCATCTGCGTCCACGCCGGCGACGGCCATTTGCGCGACCTCTACGCGGCCGTGGGCAACGCCAACATGATCTCGATGACGTGGCGGCTCTTCGGGAACGCGGACCTGACGGCATTCGAGGACGCGAGTACCTTGGAGCGCTTCACCCGCTGCGCGCCCGAGCTGATCCGCAAGCCGCACCAGGCCTGGGGGTTCAAGACCCTGTTTCGCAACGTGAACGTCTACAAGAAGATGGGCGTGCACCGGCCCAAGGGCCTCAAGCCCGACCTGCGTGAACAGATCACTTGGGTGAACGGCTCCGGCGACCCGATGCCCGATACGATGCTGCGCACGGGCTGGCGGTCGAAGATCGACACCTATGGCTACGACCTGGTGACCCTGAACCACTACGCCGTGCGCGACGCCGAGAGCTTCCTCGTCAAGCGCGACCGGGGTCGTGTGAACCATGTCGAGCGCGATCAGGGGCTGGGCTACTGGTTTCGGATGAACAACAACGCCGAGGAGGACCAGTCGATCCAGCGGATGCTGCCCGCGATGCGCGCCGAGATGGACCGTCTGATGGCGCTGCCGGGTGTGGCCGAGCAGCACGCCGCCTGCGTGGCGGCCCACCGCGCGCGGATCGCCGAGCTGAAGGGCGGCGATGCCTTCGCGGAGTTCTACGCCGAGATCACGGGCGGGCGGATGCAGCGGCTCAGCCGGATGCACGCGCATTTCGGGGCGAATGTCTTCCTGGCGGGCCCTGACGTCGTACCCGACGACGTGGTCGCCGGTGACCACCCGCCCGACTTCTTTTTCACCGTCGACGGTGTGGCCGAGACCCAGCATTAGCGGGCCGTTCTAGCCGTCGCAGATCTCGCGCAGGCTCTGCCATGTCGTGTCGTCGATGATGGGCGGAAGCTCGGTCAGCGGGGCCTCGCCGCGTTCCAGACCGGCATGGTCGGCAAAGGCGGGCCAGGGGAGGCGGGCGGCGGCGAAGCCCGCGCGGAGCGTCTCGGTCGTGGCAAGCGGGGCCTCGGAGAGGAGGAGCGACTCGACATGCGCATCGACCGCGTCGTCGGGTACCGTGCCCGACCCCAGGAGCCGCGTCAGGTCGATCGGCCCGAGATCCGCGAGGAAGCGCTGGATCGGCGGAGCGAAGCGTGCGGTCACGATCGCCGCAAGAAGGTGCCCGGCCGCGACCGCGGGGTCGTCCTGGGTCACCAGCACCGTGTCCGACAGCGCGATCAGCCCGCCCGGCAGCGCAAGCGCGGGCTGCGGCAGGTCGCGCAGTACAGCGACGCGGACATTCGCGGTCGGCGACAGCCGGGTGGCGAGATTGGCCAGCGCCTCGTCCCCGAGGATGGTGCCGCAGGGCGGGCCGGTCAGCTGCGTCAGCCCTGCCAGCATTTGCTCACCGATCTTCGCCCGCTGCGGGGCGGGCATGACGTTGGCCGCATGGTCGCGCAGCGCGCCGGGCAGCCACATCAGGAGTGTTCCGACCACCAGCCCCGCCACGAGGCCCACGGTCACGCGCCGCAGCGCACCGGGCCGCCGCCGCCCCATCTCGACCGCGTCGGACACGCGATCCAACGCGGCGATCATCTCGGGCTCGGCGATCTCCAGCTCCTCCTCGGCGCCGGGTGCGGGCCGGTAGCGGGCCGGCACCTCGCCGGGATTGATGCGGTCGAGCGCGGGCAGCGACCAATGGCTGAGTGCCACCCCGGCGCGGTCCTGGACCACCAGTTCGGCCTCGCCGATGGCGACATAGACCTCGCGGCGCTGGGCGCCGGCGGTCTCGCGCCAGAGCGCGGTCGTCTCGAACCGGTCGAGGCCGTCGAGCGCGGTCACGCGGCGCCGGCCTCGGCACGTACGCGGTCGCGGAGGACGAATTTCTGGATCTTGCCGGTCGAGGTCTTCGGCAGAGTCCCGAAGGTCACCGATTTGGGCGTCTTGAACCCGGCGAGGCGGGCGCGGACGAAGGCGATCAACTCGTCCTCGGTGGCCTCGGCGCCGTCCTTCAGCTCGACGAAGGCCGCGGGCACCTCGCCCCACTTCTTGTCCGGTCGCGCGACCACTGCGCAGAGCGACACCGCGTCGTGATGCATCAACGCGCCCTCGACCTCGACCGACGAGACGTTCTCGCCGCCCGAGATGATGATGTCCTTGGCGCGGTCCGCGATCTGGATATAGCCGTCTGGATGCTTGACCGCGATGTCGCCCGAGCGGAACCAGCCGCCCGCGAAGGCCTCGGCGGTGGCCTCGGGATTGCGGTAGTACCCTTTCATCACCGCATTGCCGCGCATCGCGATCTCGCCTTGCGTCTTGGCGTCGGCAGGGACGGGGGTTCCGTCTTCGGCAAAAACGTCCACGCCCTCCATCATCGGATATGCGACGCCCTGCCGGGCGCGGAGCGCGGCCTTCTCGGCCTCGGGGGCCGATGACCAGCGCTCGGGCTGCCAGACGTTCTCGACGACATGGCCGTAGGTTTCGGTCAGGCCGTAGACATGGGTCACCTCGAACCCCGCCTCGGCCATACGCGCCAGCGTCGCGGCGGGGGGCGGCGCGCCCGCGGTATAGACCTGCACGGTGTGGTCGAAGTCGCGTCGGTCGGCGGCGGGCGCGTTGACCAGGGCGTTGAGGACAATGGGCGCACCGCCGAAATGCGTGACGTCGCGCTCGGCGATCTCGGTGTAGATCGCGGCGGCCGTCACGTCGCGCAGGCAGACGACGGTGCCGCCGAGCACGGGCATCATCCAAGTGTGACACCAGCCGTTGCAGTGAAACAGCGGCACGACCACGAGGACGCGCGGATGCAGGACCATCCGCCACGAGATCACGGTGCCCATCGTCATCAGGTAGGCGCCGCGATGGTGGTAGACGACGCCCTTCGGCCGTCCCGTCGTCCCCGACGTGTAGTTGAGCGCAAGACTCTCCCATTCGTCCTCGGGCATGATCCAGGGCATGTTCGGGTCGGCCTTGGCCAGAAGATCCTCGTAGACCGGGTGGCGCCCGCTGGCCGGATGCCCGGCCGCGTCATCGGGCACTTCGATCAGGGTCGGTGCGGCTTCGAGCGTGGCGCAGGCGTCTTCCACCAGATCGAGGAACTGCGTGTCGGCCAGCACCACCTTCGCGCCGCCATGCCCGAGGATATAGGCCACCGTATCGACATCAAGCCGGGTGTTGATCGTGTTCAGGATCGCGCCGCAGGCGGGCACCCCGAAGCTCGCCTCCACCTGTGCGGGCACGTTGGGCAGCACCGTCGCCACGACGTCGCCGGGCCGGACCCCGAGCCCCGCCAGCATCGCGGCCTGCCGGGTCACGCGCTCGCGGTACTCGGCATAGGTCCAGGAGCGGTCGCCATAGACCATCGCCTCGCGCTCGGGCCAGATTGCCGCCGCGCGGTTGAGATGCGACAGCGGCGTCAGCGCCACGTGGTTGGCGGGTCCGCGCTCCAGCCCGGTCTCGTCCTCCATCCAGCCCATGCCGTTCCCCCGTTGCGCGACGCCTGCCCGGCAGGGATAGTGGCGCGACCGAGGGGGCGGAGACAAGGGCACATGCAGGACAGACCGCTGGCCGCTGCCGGCTCGATCCTTCTCGCTATGGTGATCATCGGCTTCATCGACCAGTTCGTCTCCGTCATCGCCGAGACGTCGAGCGTCTGGACGTTCCATTTCTTGCGTTCGCTGATGATGCTGGCGCTGGCGGGCGGATGGCTCACGCTGCGCGGCGACTGGCCGGTCGTGCGCGCGTGGCGCGGCGTCGCGGCGCGCGCGGCCTTCGTCGCCACCGCGATGATCATCTATTTCGGCTCGCTCGGGTTCCTTCCCGTGGCCCAGGCGGCGGCGGGTCTCTTCACCGCGCCGATCTGGATCCTGATCTTCTCGGTCGCGGTCTTCGGGCTGCGGATCGGACCGGCGCGGATCGCGGCCATATTCCTCGGCTTCGCGGGCGTGATGGCGGTCCTGTCGCCCGATCTGTCGGACCTGACGCTCGGGACCTTCGTGCCAGTTGTCGCGGGCGCCTGCTACGCCATGGCGGCGATCGCCACGCGCGAATGGTGCGCGGGCGAGGCGACGGTGACGCTCGCCATGGCGGTGTTCGCCATGCTGGGGCTCTACGGCCTCGTGGGGATCGGGATTGTGGCCGTCATCGGGGCAGGGGACGACTTCGTCACACGGGGCTGGGTCACGCCGGATGCGGCGACGCTCGGGATACTTCTCCTTCAGGCCGTGTGCAGCCTTGTCTCGGTCCTTCTCCTGACGCGGGGCTACCAATTGACCGAGGCGTCGAAGGCGTCGGTCTTCGAATACAGCGTGCTCGCGACCTCGGCATTCTTCGGCTGGCTGGTCTGGGGGGACGTGCTGACGCCGACGGGGTATCTCGGCCTCGTGGCCATCGCGGTGGCGGGTGCGATCATCGCGTATCGCGGGCGAACGCGCGAGGTCGCGGCATGATCCTGTCGCCCGGGCGCGGCTATGCCTTCGTCCACGTCCCGAAGACGGGTGGCACGGCCATGGCGCTGGCGCTGGAGGCGCGGGCGCAGGCGGATGACATCCTGATCGGTGACACGCCCAAGGCCGTGCGGCGGCGCGGGCGATTGAAGGGCGCGAAGACGGCCGGGCGGCTTTGGAAGCACTCGACGCTGCGGGATGTGCGGGGCCTCCTGCCGGACGCGGTGCTGGACGGGCTGGTGCCGGTCACGCTGGTGCGCAACCCGTGGGATCGGATGGTCAGCTACTACCACTGGCTCCGGGCGCAGGATTTCGATCATGCCAGCGTCGATCTGGCCAAGGCGAAGCCGTTCGATGCGTTTCTCGCCGATCCGCTGACGGAGGTGCAGATGCGGACGCAGCCCTACGGGTCCTACGTCGCGGGCGGGCGCGATCCGATCTTCATCCGGCTGGAACATCTCAAAACCGACCTGCCGCCCTTCGAGGCGCTGCTCGGCTTCGCGATCGACATGCCCCGCGCCAACCGCTCGACCCGCGAGGCGGATTGGCGCGGCTATTACGATGCAGAGGGCCGGGCGCGGGTCGCGGCGGCCTGCGCCGAGGACATCGCGCGCTTCGGCTACGCCTTCGAAGACTGAGAGGCTCGCGTCAGCGGAGGGTCCAGCTTTCCTCGGTCGAGTGGCCGCGCTTGGCCTGCATCACGATCAGCGTCTCGCGGATATAGAGGTGCTTGCAGTCCTGCTCGACCTCGATCCCGTCGATCCGCGTCCGGTGACACAGCGCGCCGCGGTTCCAGACCCAGCCGCCCGACACCGTCGAGCGATCTTTGCGCCCGCCGATCCCACCATTGCCGGCAAAGATCAGCGTGCCGCCGAATTCGTCGACCAGCGTGCGGTCGGCGACCAGCATGCGGAACGCCCGTTCGGAGTTGATGCGGGTGAAGTCCAGCGCTTGCGCCGTGGTGGCGCAGGCGAGGGTGGCAAGGATCGTGGCCGTGATCAGCGTCTTAAGGTTCATGTCCCGTCTCCCGTTCTGTGGGGGCTTCGGGAGCATGTCTGACCGTGGATTGGGGCTGCGTCGTGAAACGGATCAGGCGCGTTCTGGAAACAATGTGGGCAGGGCCGCGCGTGCGCGGATGCGATCCGGGGACCGCTCCGAGCCGTCATCGGTTGAAGCCTCGCCATGGACGGCAGAGGGGGGATGCGCGGCTCTGGGACCGGTCCGGGGCGTGACGTCCCCCGGACCGGAGCCATCCGTCGTCAGGCCGCCTTGGCCGCCTGCGCGCCGTAGAATGTCGCGCCGTCCTCGGCCATCCGACGCAGGAGCGCGGGCGTCTCGAACCGGGCGCCATGCGATGCGGTCAGGGCCTCGGTCGTCTCGACCGCCCAGTCGGCGCCGACGATGTCGAGCCACGAGAAGGGGCCACCCGACCAAGGCGCGAAGCCCCAACCGAGGATCGCGCCGACATCGCCTTCGCGGATGTCGAGGAGCACGTCCTCTTCCAGCGCCCGCACGGCCTCCAGCACCTGCGCGAAGAGCAGACGGTTCTGGACCTCGTGGAGATCGGGCTGCGCATCCGCGACCGGGAACTTCTCCGACAGTCCGTCCCAGAGGCCTTGGCGCTTACCCTTCTCGTCATAGGCATAGAAGCCCGCGTTGGACTTGCGGCCCAGACGGCCCTCGGCCTCCATGAAGAACAGCACCTCGTCGGTGGTGTCGTCGTAATCCGCACCCATCGCGGCCTTCGTGGCCTTGGCGATCTTCACGCCCAGATCGACGCTCGTCTCGTCCGTCAGCTGAAGCGGGCCCAGCGGCATCCCCAGAAGCTTCGCGGCGTTCTCGATCAGGGCGGGCTCGACGCCCTCCTTCACCATCCGGATGCCCTCGTTGATGTAGGGAATGATGCAGCGGTTGGCGTAGAAGAACCGCGCGTCGTTGACCACGATCGGCGTCTTGCGGATCTGGCGCACGAAATCGAGCGCCTTGGCCACGGCGACGTCGCCCGTCTCCTTGCCCCTGATGATCTCGACCAGCAGCATCTTGTCGACGGGCGAGAAGAAGTGGATGCCGATGAATTGCTCGGGGTGCGCGCTGGCCTTTGCCAACTCTGTGATGGGCAGGGTCGAGGTGTTGGTGGCGAAGATCGCGTCCTCGCCGATCACGGCCTCGACCTTCTTGGTCATTTCGGCCTTCACGCCGACGTCTTCGAACACGGCCTCGACGATGAGGTCGCAGCCCTTCAGCGCGTCCAGATCGGTCGTCGCGGTGATGCGCCCGAGAACCGTGTCCTTCTTCTCCTGCGTGACGCGTTTGCGGGCCATCCCCTTGTCGAGAATGCCCTCGGAGTAGGACTTGCCCTTGTCGGCGGCGGCCTGCTCGCGGTCGATCAGCACGACCTCGATTCCGGCCTGCGCGCTGACATAGGCGATGCCCGCGCCCATCATGCCCGCACCAAGGATGCCGACCTTGGAGACCCGCTGATCGGGGACGGAGGGTCGGTTCGCGCCCTTTTCCAGCGCTTCCTTGTTGATGAAGAGCGATCGGATCATCGCCTCCGAGGACGGGTTCATCAGGACATGCGTGAACCAGCGCGCCTCGATCTTCAGCGCCGTGTCGAAGGGCACGAGCGCACCTTCATAGACCGCCGAGAGCAGCGCCTTGGCCGCCGGATAGACGCCTTGCGTCTTGCCGTTCACCATCGCGCTGGCGCCGACGAAGGTCATGAAGCCCGCGGGGTGGTAGGGCGCGCCGCCGGGCATCTTGTAGCCCTTCGCGTCCCACGGCTTGACGATATCGGCATCGGTCGCCGACAGGACCCATTCGCGCGCGGCGGCCAGCGGGTCGGCCACGACCTCGTCGATCAGGCCGGCGGATTTCGCCTTCTGCGGGTCGCTGAGCTTGCCTTCGAGGAGGAACGGCGAGGCCGCCATGGCGCCCATCTTGCGCGCCAGCCGCGTCGTGCCGCCCATGCCGGGGAAGATGCCGACGAGGATCTCGGGCAGGCCGATCTTGGCCTTGGGGTTGTCGGCGCAGAAGATGCGGTGACAGGCGAGCGGGATCTCGAGGCCGATGCCCAGCGCGGTGCCGGGCAGGGCGCAGGCGACGGGCTTGCCGCCCTTGAGGGTCTTCGGGTCCATGCCCGCGCGCTCGATCCGGCGCAGGATGCCGTGGCTCTTCATCAGGCCGTCGAACAGGCCCTTGGCCGGGTCGTCGCCCGCGCTTTCCTTCATCTTGGCAATGACGTTGAGGTCCATGCCGCCGGCGAAGCTGTCCTTCTTGCCCGACGTGATGACGATGCCCTTCACGGCATCGTCGGCCAGCGCTTGCGTGACGCAGGCGTCCAGATCGTCCCAGCCCTGAAGGCTGAGGACGTTCATGGACTTGTCCTTCACGTCCCAGGTGATCACGGCGACGCCGTCGGCATCGGTCTGCAGGGTGAAATCGGTCATGGGAATCTCCCGGTTCGGGTTCAAAGGTCGCTCCCGTCGCCCTCGGGGGCGCGGGGCAGGAGGATGGGCCAGCGGGTGTCGGCGACGACCTCGGAGGTGGAGGCCACCTGCCAGATGTCGCCCGCGGCCTTGAGGGTCAGGCGGTTGAGATAGGGCGGAACGAGGCGGACCCCGTTGCGCAGGATGTGGCTTTCATGGGTGCCCTCGATCGTCGTGCCTTCGGCATCGAGGAACACCGCGTCCTTGGCGATGCGGATGTAGTCGGTGGCGCCGTTGCCGCGCAGCGACGCGCACATGCCCTCGACGGTCGAGACCATCTCGTCTTCGGTCTCGATGCGGATCGTGCCGCTCATGGTGCGCACGAGGTGCGGCAGCGGAATATGGGTCAGTACCGTCGTCGCGTCCCCCGCAAGGATGGCGGGGGACAGGATGTCGAGAACAGCCTGGTAGATCTCCCGCGCCGCGCCGGGATCGGGGTTCGCATCAGCTGGCATATCGATCTCCGTAACGTACATCCGAGGGGCGGAAGGACCGCAGCGTCGTGGTCGCGCAGAACGGCACGACGATGCGCCCCGACAGCCACTGTCCGTCGATGCGCCGCAGCGCCATCCGGCATTCGAACGGCGGTGCCACATAGTTCCCGCCGCGCAGCACGTAAGTGACGTGCCGTCCCTCGATCAGGTCGTCGTCGTCCGGGGCAAACTCGGCCAGAAGGCAGACACGATGATAGGCCGAGGCCCCGATTTCGCCCAGGCTGCGCCGGAACGCCTCCGTCGTCGCAAGGAGGGCCTCCCGGTCCAGGCTTTCGACTTGGCCGGTCTCGATCTCGATGACGTGCGGGTACACCTTCAGGTCCGCGACCGCTGCGAAGTCGCCGTTCCACAGCGCCTCGCTCACCCGGTCGAGATGCGCCTGATAGATGTCCCGCGCGTCGCGCATCAGATGCGCTCGATGATCGTCGCAGCACCCATGCCCGACGCGACGCAGAGCGTGGCAAGGCCGGTGCCCTGACCGGTCCGTTCGAGCTCGTCTAGGAGCGTCCCGATGATGATCGCGCCGGACGCGCCGAGCGGGTGGCCCATGGCGATGGCGCCACCGTTCACGTTCAGCTTGGAATGATCGACGTTGAAGGCCTGCATGAAGCGCAGCACGACCGACGAGAACGCCTCGTTCACTTCGAAGAGGTCGATGTCGGAGATCGACATGCCGCTATCGGCAAGGATCTTCTCGGTCACGGGCACGGGGCCGGTCAGCATGATCGTCGGATCGGTGCCGATCTTGGCGGTGGCCTTGATGCGGGCCCGGGGCGTCAGACCCCATTTTTCGCCGAAGGCCTTGTTGCCGATCAGGACGCCCGCGGCGCCGTCGACGATGCCGGACGAGTTCCCGGCGGTGTGGATGTGGTTGATCGCCTCGAGATGCGGGTACTTCATCAGCGCGATCTTGTCGAAGCCGGGCATCACCTCGCCCATCGCCTGGAAGGCGGGGTTCAGGCTGCCGAGCGACTGCATGTCGGTGCCGGGGCGGATGTACTCGTCATGGTCGAGGATCGTCAGGCCGTTGACGTCGCGGACGGGCACGACCGAGCCGTCGAAGCGCTTGGCCTCCCAGGCGGCGACGGCCCGATTCTGGCTCTCGACGGCGAGCGCGTCGGCATCGTCGCGGCTGAAGCCGTACTCGGTGGCGATGATATCGGCCGAGATGCCCTGGGGCACGAAATAGCTGTCCATTGCGATGGACGGATCGACCGCGATGGCCGCGCCGTCCGAACCCATGGCGACCCGGCTCATGCATTCGACGCCGCCCGCGATGTAGCCGTCGCCGGCGCCGCCCGCGACCTGGTTCGCGGCAAGGTTCACGGCTTCCATGCCCGAGGCACAGAAGCGGTTGATCGAAAGGCCGGGAATGCGCTCGTCGAGACCCG